>JACMNE010000158.1 GCA_014378715.1 Microbacteriaceae bacterium | reverse complement strand
CTAGCGGAGCAGGTCGGGGTGGTGGATCGCGGCGACGTCGGGGTGCGCGCGCAGGCGGCTTTTGAGCACGTTCTCGCCGTAGGTGCCGAAGATCGGGTTCTCGGGGTCGAGGGTGATCCCTGGCGCCTCGAGGGAGTCTGGAAGGGTCAGCACCGGGATGGTGCCGTCGAGTGCGGGGCTGTAGAAGAACGGGATTGAGATGCGATCGTCGCCGACCCGCGGAGAGATGACCCGGTGAACGGTGGCCTTGAGATAGCCGTCGGTCGCGACCTCGAGCAGCTCGCCGATGTTCACGACGAATGCGCCGTCCAGGGGCGGGGCGTCGATCCACTCGCCGTCCTTCTCGACCTGCAGGCCCTCCTTGCCCGGCTCGACGAACAGCAGGGTGAGCACTCCGGAGTCCTTGTGTGCGCCGACGCCCTGCACGGGGGTGGGGTCGGACTTGCCCGGGTAACGCACGATCTTGATCAGTGTCGAGGAGCGCTCGGCGAACGCGGCGTCGAACACGTGCTCGTCGGCCCCGAGGGAGAGCGCCCAGGCCTGCATCAGGCGCAGGGCGACCGAGGTCAACTCGTCGTGCCAGGTGTTGACGACGTCCCGCAGCTCCGGCAGGGCGGTCGGCCACTGGTTGGGGCCCTCGAGCCGGAAGTAGTCGGCGACGCCCGGTCCGGTCGGCAGGGCATCGCGCTCGGGTCCGATGTCGATCTGCTCGCGCCAGTCGACCTTGCCCTGGGTGAGCTCGCCGCCCACGCGGGTGTAGCCGCGGAAGTGCGGGCTCTTGAGGTTCTCGATAGCCATCTTGTCGGCCTCCGGGAGGTCGAAGAACGCCCGGGCGGTGGTGATGACCCGTTCCATCAGCTCGGCTGGGACGCCGTGGCCGGTCAGGTAGAAGAATCCGAAATCGTGGGTCGCCTCGCGCAGGTCTCTGCGGAACGCGGCTGCTTCCCCCTCGCCGGCGGAGAGACGAGAGAAGTCGAGCACGGGCAGCTGGAGGGCGCTGATCGGCGCCGTCGACGAAGTTTGGGACATGGTTCCATCCTGCACCGAAGTTTGGGCACGCCGTACCGTGTTACGCCCCCGGCGAAGCCCCGAAATTGGGGTTTGTCCTCTATTGTGCCGACACAGACTGTACCTCATACTTATATATGAGGGTGCTTCACCCTTTGCGCACCGGGACCCGAACCTAGAGAGCGTAGACAACTGCGGGGGCGCCAACCCCCCGAATGCGTGCCCCCGTGGTTGTCTTCCCCGCCCGGGCCTGCCCCGTGCTTGTTCCACGTGCTGGTCCGCCCCCCGAAGGTGACAGCATGGGGCCCATGACCGATCCGAACGTGCACGTGGTCCACTCCTCCGTGAGCGGCGATGCCTACGCCTCGCTCCGCCGGCGCCCGACGCCGCGCACGGAGCGTTTCGAGCTCGGCCGGCGACTTCGCGACGACGTGCCGCGCGAGGCCCTCGGCACGTGGGTCCCCAGGTCAGGCCTTCCCGGGCAAGCGGATGTCGTCTCCCTCGTCACCGAGTCGCACCAGGGCCGCGACGAGCGGCTCATCCCGCTCCGAGTCGCGCGGATGACGGCGTCACCCTACGGCTTCCTGCGGGGCAGCGCGATCGTGATGGCCGCCGATCTCGCCACCCTGCCCTCGACCGGGATCACGCCGGTGATCTGCGGCGACGCGCACGTCGGCAACTTCGGCTTCTATGCCTCTCCGGAGCGGGACCTGGTGATCGACCTGAACGACTTCGACGAGGCGCATCCCGGCCCGTGGGAGTGGGACCTGCGCCGCCTCGCCGCCAGCATCTGGGTCGCAGGCCGGCAGAACGGCTTCACCGAGGAGCAGTGCCAGGCGGCGGTGGAGTCCTGCGCCCGCGCCTATCGCGACCACATCCGCGAGCTCGCCGACCAGCCGCTGCTCTCCCGCTCGTTCCAGCGCGTCGATGTCGACCGCCTGCAGGAGTCGACGACCAATCTGGCGCTGCACCGCGGCATCGAACGAGCCGTCAGTCGCGCCCGCAGGCGGACCAGCGACCGGGCGCTCCCGCGGTTCGCGACCGACGAGGAGGGCGGCGACCACCGCATCGTGGAGGAGCCGCCGCTGATCACCCACGTCGGATCGGAGGAGTTCGAGCACATCGCCGAGGCCCTCGACGAGTACCTGCAGACCCTTGCCCCGCACTGGCGGCGGGTGCTCGGTGGCTACACGCTCCTCGACCTCGCCCACAAGGTGGTCGGGGTCGGCAGCGTCGGGCTCCGTGCGTTCGTCGCCCTGTGCGAGGGCAGCAGTCCGGAGGATGTGCTCTTCCTCCAGCTCAAGCAGGCCAGACGGTCGGTCATCGCGCCGTACGTGCACGGCGACTCTGCCTGGCACGCCCACCAGGGCCAGCGCGTCGTCGAGTACCAGCAGGCGCTACAGACCGTGAGTGATCCGCTGCTCGGTTGGACCACGGTCGACGGCCGCCAATACTACGTGCGCCAGTTCCGCAACATGAAGGGCACGCTCCCGCTCGACGACATCGGCGCCGACGCGATGGTCGACTACGTGGCCGTCTGCGGGCGCCTGCTCGCCAAGGGTCACGCCCGCACCAGCGGCGCATCGATGATCGCTGGCTACGCGGGCCGCGGCGACAAGCTCGAACACGCGATCGCAGTGTTCGCCCGCTCCTACGCCGACCAGACGGAAGCCGACCACGCCGCACTCATCGAGGCCGTACGCCTCGGACGCATCGACTCTGCATGACGCGCCTTTGTCTGGCGCGGCTCCGCTTGGCGCGGCTCTGCCTGGCGCGGCTCTGCCTGGCGCGGGTCTGCGCTGTGTGGTCCGCCCTAGGCGGGCCCGCCCGACGCGGTGTCCTCCTCCTCGGAGGATGTCGAGTTCCCCGACCCGTCGGGGAGGTCCTCGTTCTTCCCCTCGGCGTTCTCGGCGGGCTGCGTGCCTGGTCTGTTCTCTCCATTGCTCATCCCCTCACCGTAGGACTGCGCCTTCGACCGGTAAACCGGCTTGACGCGGTAAATTATTGCGGGTGACACCGACATTGCCCCCTTGGCTCTCCATCGACCCACGCTCCGAGGTCGCCCCGTTCGACCAGTTGCGGATCGGCATCATTGAGGCGGTCACCCGGGGCGACCTCGTGCCCGGGTCGCGCCTGCCCACGGTGCGAGGACTCGCGCAGGATCTGGGGATCGCCCCGAACACGGTCGCCCGCAGCTATCGCGAGCTCGAGCGCGATGAGGTGATCGAGACCCGGGGACGCAACGGCACCTTCGTCGCGGCGACCGGTGACGCGAGGGAGCGTCACGCCCAGGCCGCGGCGACCGCGTTCGCGGAGCGGATCGTGCAGCTGCGCTACCCGCCCGAGCGGGCGATCGAACTCGTCCGCACCGCCCTGACCGCGCTACCCGACATCCGGTAACCACCTCCCCCGCTGGGAATAGAGTCAAGGAACGCTGGGAAGAAGCCCGCAGAGTAATGTGCCCCGGGTCGCTCCTGACAGGCTCGAGAAGGCGCCTGCGATCCCCCGGACCGATGCGTCGTTCGGCGCAATTCGTGCGCACGTTCGAATGGAAGGCAGAACCATGAAGGCATCCACGACCCTCGACAGCAATCTCCAGAAGGTGCTCGTCGACCTCATCGAACTCCACGTGCAGGGCAAGCAGGCCCACTGGAGCGTCGTCGGCAAGAACTTCCGCGACCTCCACCTGCAGCTCGACGAGATCATCGACAGCGCCAGGGAGTTCTCCGACGAGATCGCCGAGCGGATGCGGGCGCTGCACGGTATGCCGGACGGCCGCTCCGAGACCGTCACGGCCGCCACGACTCTCGCCAAGTACCCGGGGGACGAGGTGGACACCGCGGAAGTCGTCGACCTGATCACCGCCCGGCTCGAGGCCGTCGTCGCCACGATGCGTGGTGTTCACGACGAGATCGACGAGGAGGACCCGACCAGCGCGGACATCCTGCACGGGATCATCGCCAAGCTCGAGCAGTATGCCTGGATGGTCAATGCCGAGAATCAGAAGCCGCGCAAGCGGGCAAGCCACAAGTAACGACGCAGCCCACCCTCCTTGCCTCGACCCACCCACCCCACCCAAGAAGAAGGAGCACCCCATGGCCCAGGTCATCGAAACCATCGACGTTGACGTTCCCGTGAACGTCGCCTACAACCAGTGGACCCAGTTCGAGACGTTCCCCGAGTTCCTCAGCTTCGTGGAGTCGATCACCCAGATCGACGACACCCACACGCACTGGAAGGTGAAGATCGCGGGAGCAGTTCGCGAGTTCGACGCCACGATCACCGAGCAGCACGCGGACGAGCGGGTCGCGTGGAACAGCACAGGCGGCGATGAGAACCACGCCGGTGTGGTCACGTTCCACAAGATCACCGACACCACATCGCGCGTCACCGTGCAGCTCGACTGGGAGGCCGAGGGCTTCCTCGAGAAGGTCGGCGCCGTCTTCGGTGTCGACGACATCGCCATCAAGTCCGACCTCAAGAACTTCAAGAAGTTCATCGAGTCCCAGGGCTCCTCGACCGGGCAGTGGCGCGGAGACGTCGCGAACTAGGAGACACCTCCCGTCGGCCGCCCGGCCGGCGGGAGGCCCACAATCCCCTGCGTTCTCCCATCGTGCGCCCACCTCCACGGGCGTAGCCTGAAGCCATGTCTCGGTCATCATCTCTCGGCAGGTGGGTTCCCGCCATCGCGATCCCCGCCCTCATCGTCACGGGCGCTCTGGTCGTCCCCCTCCAGGCCTCGGCCAGCAGCGACCTGCCGGACCAGACCCCCCGGCAGCTCCTCGAGTTCGCCGCCTCGGCGAACGTTCCGGCCCTCTCGGGAACGATCGATCAGACCTCCAATCTCGGACTGCCCGACCTCTCGGCTCTCGGCTCCGTCGCCGGCGGCGCTGGAGGGTCAGGCAGCTCGGGCTCCGGCGGCACCGGACTCTCATCGGTCATCGACCTCGCGACCGGCAGCCACACCGCACGCGTCTTCCTCGACGGCGGCAACGCCCGCGTCCAGGTCATGGACCACCTCGCCGAGCGCGACGTCATCCGCACCGCCGACTCGGCCTGGTTCTACAGCTCCGGCGACCAGACGGCCGTGCACGTGGCCCTGCCCGCGCATGACGGCACGGGTGACACCGCCCGCACCGCTCCCGACGGCACCTGGACCCCTCAGGTCCTCGCGGAGAAATTTCTCTCCGAAGCGGATGTCTCGACCTCCGTCACCGTCGGCGAGGACACCACTGTCGCCGGCCGCTCCGCCTACACCCTCGTGCTCACGCCCAAGGACACCGCGACCCTCATCGCCTCGGTGACCATCGCGATCGACAGTGAGACCGGACTGCCCCTCTCGGTCGCCGTGGACGCAGGCGCCGACAGCCCCGCCCTCGAGGTGGCGTTCAGCCAGCTCACCATCGGGGCGCCCGACGCCGCCCTCTTCGACTTCACGCCCCCGGCCGGCACCACGGTGACCGAACAGGCGCTGCCGACCAAGGCCGAGATCCAGGCCAAGAAGGACGGTTCCCAGAAGGACGGTTCCCAGAAGGACGGGGCCACGAGGAACGGCGCGGAGGCATCGGGGAAGAGCGCGGCATCCGCTGCAGAGCAGCCGACCGTGATCGGCACCGGATGGGCCACCATCGTCTCGGTTCCCGCGAGCGCCGTGCCGGCCGAGATGCTCACCTCACCCCTGCTTGACACCCTCACCCAGCCCGTCGACGGCGGGCGTGTCTTCAGCACCGCGGTCGCGAACGTGCTCCTCACCACCGACGGCCGGGTGTTCGCCGGCTCTGTTCCGGTCGACGCGCTGCTGGCTGCGGCCGCCGGGCGGTGACCCAGCCCGCCGACGCCGAGCTCGCGATAGAGACCCGCGAGCTGACCAAGCGCTTCGGCAGCCAGACGGCCGTGAACTCGGTCGATCTGGCGGTGCCACTCGGCTCGGTCTTCGGATTCCTCGGGCCGAACGGCTCGGGCAAGACCACCAGCATCCGCATGATGCTCGGTCTGATCGCCCCCACCTCGGGCTCGGTCCGCATCCTCGGCCGCGAGTCCCCGGCCGACCTCGCCGGCATCCTGCCGCGGGTCGGGGCGCTCGTCGAGGGACCGGCATTCGCGCCCTTCCTCACCGGGTCGCAGAACCTCGCCCGGCTCGATTCCGCCGACCCTCTGGCCAGCACCCGCACCCGCAGCGCGCGGGTCGCGGCGGCCCTCGACCGCGTCGGCCTCGCCCACGCCGCCGGCAAGAAGGTGCACGCCTACTCGCTCGGCATGAAGCAGCGCCTCGGACTCGCGAACACCTTCCTGATGCCGCGCGAGCTCCTCGTGCTTGACGAACCGACCAACGGCCTCGACCCGCAGGGCACTCGCGAGGTGCGCAACCTCGTCCGATCGCTCGCCGATGAGGGCACCACGGTCTTCGTCTCCAGCCACCTTCTCGCCGAGATCGAGCAGATGTGCACCCACGCTGCGGTGATGAGCGCCGGCCGCCTCGTCGCGCAGGGCACCCTCGACGAGCTCCGAAGCGTTGGCATCGCCCGCGTCGAGCTCACCACCCCCGACGTCGGCGCCGCCTGCGCCGTGCTCGCCACCCTCGGACTCCTCCCCGAAGCGTATGTCGCGGACGCCGCCCACCTCGTCACCGCCCCGCTCACCGGCGACCGCCGCCCGGCGGCACACGAGATGGTCGCCGCGCTCGTCGCCGCCGGCGTGCGCGTCGACTCCTTCGTCATCCAGGAGTCCAGCCTGGAGGACCGCTTCGTGGCCCTGACCGGGGAGGGGTTCGAAATTGTCCAGTGACCAGGCACCCACGCGCGAATCCGGCGTGAGCGCAGCGCCCCCGCGCCGGCTCGGCCTCGCCCTGCTCGGGACCGAGATCTGCGTGCTGTTCCAGCGCAAGCGCACCTGGGCGATGCTCCTGGCGCTCGCGGCCGTGCCGGTGCTCATCGCGATCGCCGTGCGCATCTCGTCGAGCCCTCGACCCGGACGAGGTCCCGCGTTCCTCGACCAGGTCTCGCAGAACGGCCTCTTCGTGGCCGTCACCGGCCTCGTCGTCGCCATCCCACTCTTCCTGCCGCTCACCGTCGGGGTCGTCGCGGGCGACACGATCGCCGGCGAGGCCAGCAACGGCATGTTGCGCTACCTACTGATCGCGCCGGCCGGGCGCGTGCGTCTGCTCTGGGTCAAGTACGTCGCGGCGGCGGTGTTCTGCGTCGCCGCGACCCTCACCGTGGTGATCGCCGGGCTTCTGATCGGACTCATCCTGTTCCCGGTGGGAGACGTGACCCTGCTCTCCGGCGACACCATCACCGTCGCCGAGGCGATCCCGCGGTTCCTCGCGATCGCCGCCTATGTGACGGTGTCCCTGCTCGGCCTCAGCGCGATCGGCCTGTTCTTCTCCACCCTCACCGACGTGCCCGTCGGCGCGATGGCGGCCACGATTGTGCTTGCTGTCGTCTCGCAGATCCTCGGGGCGCTGCCGCAGCTCGACTGGCTGCACCCGTGGCTGTTCAGCACCTACTGGCTCGGGTTCACCGACATCCTACGCCAGCCCGTCTCCTGGGAATCCTTCGGTGACAACGCGCTGCTCCAGGGCGGCTACATACTGGTCTTCGGTGCCCTCGCCTACGGCCGCTTCCTCACCAAGGACATCCTGAGCTAGAGAATCAGTCGTGCTGCCGGTGGATCAGCCGCGACAGCACGATCGCGCTGCGGGTGTGGTCCACGTTGGGGGCGATCCGCACCTTCTCCAGGGCGAGCTCGAGGCTGGGGATGTCGCGGGAGCGCATGTGCACGATCGCGTCGGCCGATCCGGTGACGGTCCCGGCGTCGACGACCTCCGGGATGCCGGACAGGATGCGCCGCAGCTCATCCGGCGCGACTGTGCCGCGGCAGAAGAGCTCCACGTACGCCTCGGTCGCGAGTCCGTCCACGGCCGGGTCGACCTGGATCGTGAATCCACGGATCACCCGGTCGTCCACGAGGCGGTCGACCCGGCGCTTCACGGCGGAGGCAGAGAGCCCGATCGCCTCGCCGATATCGCCGTAGCCGGCTCGGGCGTTCTGGCGCAGGAGATCGATGATGCCGTAGTCGAGACTGTCCATGATCTGACTCTACGGGGATTTGTTGCGCCGAGCCCAGCAAGATCAGCGATTCTATGCGCCATCCGACCGAAAAAATCGGGATTGTGCGTGTTCTACTGGAACGACCCCACACTTTCTGACTCTCGAAGGAGCCCCTGTGTCGGCCACGATCCCCACCATCTCTCCCGCCACCACCGCCGTCGTGCGCACCGCCGCCGTGCGCACCGCCACCAAGCGCACCGTGCTCATGTGCAAGCCGGAGTTCTTCACCGTCGTCTACCGGATCAACCCCTGGATGGACCCGGCGCTGCCGACCGACACCGCGCTCGCCGTTGCGCAGTGGCAGGCGCTCTACGACATCTACGTCGGCCTCGGCTTCGACGTGCACCTCGTCGACCCGGTCGAGGGCCTGCCCGACATGGTCTACGCCGCCAACGGCGGATTCGTCATCGACAACATCGCCTACGGGGCGAGCTTCACCTACCCCGAGCGCCAGCCCGAGGGCCCGGCCTACATGACCTGGTTCGGCGACAACGGGTTCGACGTGCGGGTGCCGGCCAACGTGAACGAGGGCGAGGGAGACTTCCTCCTGGTCGGCGGCACGATCCTCGCCGGCACCGGCTTCCGCAGCCACTCCAACAGCCACGAGGAGATCGCCGGCATCTATGGCCGCGAGGTCGTCACGCTGAACCTCGTCAACCCGAGCTTCTACCACCTCGACACCGCCGTCGCCGTGCTCGACGACGAGAACATCGCCTACCTGCCGAGCGCCTTCGACGAGGCCTCGCTCCAGATCCTCCGCGACCGCTTCCCCGATGCCATCCTCGTCACCGAAGTGGATGCCGCGATTCTCGGCCTCAACTCCTTCAGCGACGGCCTCAACGTGGTGATCGCCTCCCGCGCCACCGACTTCGAGCGGCAGCTGCGGGAGCGCGGCTACAACCCCATCGGTGTCGACCTGTCCGAGCTGCTGCTGGGCGGCGGCGGAGTGAAGTGCTGCACACTGGAGCTGCGCCGATGAGCGCCGTCGTCGCATCATCCGCTCTCGTCGATCTCGAAGACGACCACGTCGCCCACACCTACCACCCGCTCGATGTGGTGGTGGCGACCGGGGAGGGCGCGTGGGTGACAGATGTCGCGGGGCGCCGCTATCTCGACTGCCTCGCCGCCTACTCCGCGGTGAACTTCGGGCACGGCAACCCGGTGCTGCTCGAGGCCGCGCGCGAGCAGCTCGGGCGGATCACGCTCACGAGCCGCGCCTTCCACAACGACCAGCTCGGGCCGTTCGCGGCCGCGCTGGCCGCGCTCGCCGGCAAGGACATGGTCATCCCGATGAACACGGGGGCCGAGGCCGTCGAGTCCGGGCTCAAGGTCGCCCGCGCCTGGGGCTACCGCGTGAAGGGCGTGGCTCCCGAGCGGGCGAACATCATCGTCGCCGACGGCAACTTCCACGGGCGCACGATCACGATCATCAGCTTCTCCGACGATGCAACTGCCACGACGGACTTCGGCCCATTCACCCCCGGATTCCGCTCGGTGCCGTACGGTGACGCCGCCGCCCTCGAGGCCGCCATCGACGAGAACACCGTCGCGGTACTCCTCGAACCGATCCAGGGCGAGGCCGGCATCATCATCCCCCCGGCCGACTATCTGCCCAGCGTGCGCGAGATCACGACGCGCCACAATGTGCTGTTCATCGCGGACGAGATCCAGAGCGGCCTCGGCCGCACCGGGGCGACGTTCCAGTGCGACAACGCGCAGGTCGTGCCCGACCTGTACCTGCTGGGCAAGGCGCTCGGCGGCGGCATCGTGCCGGTGTCGGCCGTCGTCGGCAACCGCGACATCCTCGGGGTGCTCGCGGCCGGCCAGCACGGCTCGACCTTCGGCGGCAACCCGCTCGCGGCGGCCGTGGGACGTGCGGTGGTCGGCCTGCTCGCGACCGGCGAATACCAGGAGCGCGCCAGGGTGCTCGGCGCTCGTCTGGCCGCCGGGCTCGGCACACTCATCGGCAGCGGGGTCATCGCAGTGCGGTCGGCCGGACTCTGGGCCGGGATTGACATCGACCCGGCGCTGGCCACCGGACGCGAGGTCTGTGAGCTGCTCGCCGAACGTGGGGTGCTCGCCAAGGACACCCACGGCTCGACGATCCGTCTCGCTCCGCCGATCGTGGTGGAGCCGGAGGACCTGGACTTCGCGGTGGCCCAGCTCACCGCCGTGCTCGGGGAGCTGCGGGCCCGCTGAGGGGCCGTTCCTCCGGGGCGACGCGGCGCCCGGGCGGTCTCCCCGAATCGTCCGCATAGGCTGGGAGAATGATTTCCTCTGAGTCCCTCGATTCGGCCGACCCGCTCGCGGCCCACCGCGCCCTCTTCCTCCGGGACGAGAACGTGGTGGCGTACCTCGACGGCAACTCCCTCGGACGCCCCCTGATCGCGAGCATCGACCGCGTGCACCGCTTCCTCACCGAGCAGTGGGGTGCCCGCCTCATCCGCGGCTGGGACGAGTCCTGGCTGGATCTTCCGGAGCGCATCGGTGACGACCTCGGACGGGCCGCCCTGGGCGCCGGCCCCGGCCAGGTGACGATCGGCGACTCCACCACCGTCTTGCTCTACAAGCTCATCCGTGCGGCCGTCGACGCCCGTCCCGGGCGCACCGAGATCATCATCGACCGCGACAACTTCCCCACCGACCGTTTCGTCGTCGAGGGCATCGCGGCCGAACGCGGCCTCTCGGTGGTCTGGATCGGCGGCGAGAAGGGCGACGGCGCCGACGGCGCCCCCGCCTCGGACTCCGGCGTCAACGTGAAGCGCCTCATGAAGAAGCTCAGCGCCCGCACCGCGGTCGTGGTCCTCAGCCAGGTCGCCTACCGCTCCGGCTATCTGGCGGATGTCGCGGAGCTCACCTCCGCGGCCCACGAGGTCGGCGCCCTCGTGGTGTGGGACCTCAGCCACTCCGTCGGTGCGGTGCCGATCGAGCTCGACGCCTGGGGCGTGGACCTCGCCACCGGCTGCAGCTACAAGTACCTCAACGGCGGTCCGGGTGCACCCGCGTTCGCCTACGTGCGCGCGGAGCTGCAGGGACAGCTGCGCCAGCCGATCCAGGGCTGGCTGGGAACGGCCGCGCCGTTCGCGATGGGGCAGGGATACACGCCGGCCACCGGCATCCGCTCATTCACCAGTGGAACGCCGCCGATCGTGGGCATGCTCGCGATGCAGGACATGATCGCGTTGATCGAGAAGGTCGGCATCACCGCGATCCGCGAGAAGTCCGTCGCGCTGACCGAGTTCGCGATCGAGCTCGCCGCCGACATGCTGCCGAACGCGCGGCTCGCCTCCCCGCGGAACGCCGCAGAACGCGGGTCGCACATCACCCTCGACGGCGATGGCTTCGACCGCATCGTGCCGAAGCTGTGGGCGCAGGGGATCCTGCCCGACTTCCGCTCGCCCGATGGCATCCGCATCGGCATGTCGCCGCTGTCGACGAGCTTCACCGAGGTGGAGCTGGGCATCTGGGGGATCCGTCATCCCGGGAAGTAGCCCCACGGCGCCTCTCACCGGGCGCCTGACCCCGCGCGCGTTCTACCGGGTGGTCGCGATCGCCGAGACCGTCACCTGGTCGCTCCTCATCGCGGGAATGATCGGCAAGTACGTGTTGCAGCTCGGCGATCTCGGGGTGAGCATCGGTGGCTTCCTGCACGGCCTGGTGTTCCTCGCCTATGGCATGACCGCGGTGCTCGTCGGCGTCAACCAGCGCTGGCGGCCGCGACTGATGCTGCTCGCAGTGGGGACGGCCGTGATCCCCTACGCCACGATCCCCGTCGACCGCTGGCTCGACCGTCGCGGTCGCCTCGACGGGCCGTGGCACACGGGTTCCACACGTGTGGCGCCGGGATCTCGGGCGGCACGCCTGCTCGAGCGGATGTTGCGACATCCGCTCGCCCTCGGGATCACCTTCGTCATCGCCCTGGCCACCATCATGACGGCGCTGCTGACGCTGGGTCCCCCCGGCAAATAGGGCGTGCGTCAGCGTCGGGTCAGACGGGGTCCAGGAACACCAGCGGGATCTCGCGATCGGTGCGCTTCTGGTATCCCGCGTAGTTGCGGAAGCTGCGGGTCACCCGCGGCCACAGCTCGGCGCGCTCCTCGGCGGTCGCCACGCGGGCGAGCATGGGCACGGACGGAGCCCCGCGCAGCACCACCTCCACGTGCGGGTCGTCGCGCAGGTTGAGGAACCACGCCGGGTGGGTGTCATCGCCGCCGCGTGAGGCGACGACCACGTAGCTGCCGCCGACCTGCACGGGTGAGGTGAGCATCGCGGTGCGCTTCTGCCCGCTGCGCCGGCCCGTCGTCGTGAGCTCGAGCACCGGCATGCCGGCAGCGTGCCAGCCCAGTCGGCCCCGCGACATCCGCAGAATGAGACGATGGACGCCGTTCATGGCGCGGAGGAAGCGGTCGGAGGGCACGAGCCCAGCGTAGGACTCCTACCGGGAACTGATCTGGGAGAACTTGCGCACCGAGAGCGGCACGAAGATCACCAGCAGCACCACGATGCCGATCAGGATCGTGACGATCGGGTTCTGCTGCATCCACGAGGCGTCCGCCCCGGCGGGTGGGGCGTTGCCGAACAGCTCCCGAGCCGCCTGCACAAGCGACGACACCGGGTTGTACTCGGCGAAGACGCGCAGCGGGGTCGGTAGGGTGTCGCTCTGCACGAACGCGTTCGAGATGAAGGTGAGGGGGAACAGCACCAGGAAGGACACGTTGTTGATCACCTCCGGACTGCGCACGCTCATGCCGATGTAGGCCATGACCCAGGAGAAGGCGTAGGCAAACGCCAGCAGGAGCACGACAGCGAACAGTGCCTCGAGCGGACTCGACCGCACCCGCCAGCCCACGATCAACCCGGTGATGATCATCACGATCATCGAGATCAGGTTGATCAGCAGGTCGCCGTTGGTCCGGCCGACGAGCACAGCGGACGGGCTCATCGGCAGGGTGCGGAACCTGTCGATGATGCCCTCCTTGAGGTCCTGTGCCATCGCCGACCCGGAGTACGTCGACCCGAACACCACGGTTTGGGCGAAGATGCCTGCCATGATGAACTCCTTGTAGCTGCTGCCCGGTATCTCGATGCTCCCGCCGTAGACATAGCTGAACAGCAGCACGAACATGATCGGTTGCAGCGTGGTGAACACCAGGATGTCGGGCACCCGCTTGATCTTGATGAGGTTGCGCCTGGTGGTGATCCAGCCGTCGGAGAACCAGGTCGCGAGCCCGGATGCGGGCAGCACCGTGGTCGTGTAACGCGTGGCTTCGGGGGTCATCTGGCGTTCTCCAGGTTGTCCTTCTCGAGGTCGTCCGTCTCCCGGGCACCGCGTCGGCGTCTGCCCTTCTTCGCCGAAGCCGGGCCGTCCTCGTCATCGCTTGTGCCGGGCGCGGCGGCATGCCCGGTCAGCTGCAGGAACACGTCGTCGAGGGTCGGCCGCTGCATGCCCGCATCATGCAAGCGGATGTCGCGCAGCTCCACCTGCTCGAGCACCGCACTGAGCGCCGCCGGCCCATGCGCTACAGTGACCGAGATCGAGCGGCGATCGGCCGAGACCTCCGGGGCAGCGGAACCCACCGAGCGCAGGATCTCGACCGCGGCCTCGGTAT
>JACMNE010000157.1 GCA_014378715.1 Microbacteriaceae bacterium | reverse complement strand
CCGTCGACGCGCCCATCGACGGGGTGTTCGACTCGCCGGCCGGATTCGGGCGGGTCGTGGTCAGCCACTTCAGCCTCAACGACAACGTCGTCGAGGGCCTGCGCGCCCTCGACATCCCCGCCTTCTCCGTGCAGTACCACCCCGAGGCGGCCTCCGGCCCGCACGACGCCAACCACCTCTTCGACCGCTTCCGCGACCTGGTGCTCGAGCACCTGGCCGGCTCCACCCAGAAGGACGCCCAGTAATGCCGAAACGCGACGACATCAAGTCGGTCCTGGTGATCGGCTCCGGCCCCATCGTCATCGGGCAGGCCGCTGAGTTCGACTACTCCGGCACCCAGGCCTGCCGGGTGCTGCGCGAGGAGGGCGTGCGCGTCATCCTCATCAACTCCAACCCGGCCACGATCATGACCGACCCGGACTTCGCCGACGCGACCTACATCGAGCCGATCACCTGGGAGGTCATCGAGACGATCATCGCCAAGGAGCGCCCCGACGCGGTGCTGCCGACCCTCGGCGGGCAGACGGCGCTCAACGCCGCGATCGAGCTCCACCAGCACGGCATCCTCGAGAAGTACGACGTCGAGCTCATCGGCGCGAACTTCGAGGCGATCCAGAAGGGCGAGGACCGCCAGATCTTCAAGGACCTGGTCATCGCCTGCGGTGCCGGTGTCGCCCGCTCCTTCATCGCCACCACCGTCGAGGAGGCCATCGGCCACGCCGAGGACCTCGGCTACCCGCTCGTCATCCGCCCCTCCTTCACGATGGGCGGGCTCGGCTCCGGCTTCGCCTACACCCGCGCGGAGCTCGTGCGGATGGTCACCGACGGCCTGCACCAGAGCCCCACCACCGAGGTGCTCCTCGAGGAGTCGATCCTCGGTTGGAAGGAGTACGAGCTCGAGCTCATGCGCGACACGGCCGACAACACGGTCGTCGTCTGCTCGATCGAGAACGTCGACCCGGTCGGTGTGCACACCGGCGACTCGATCACCGTCGCCCCGGCGCTGACCCTCACCGACCGCGAGTATCAGAAGCTCCGCGACATCTCCATCGACATCATCCGCGCCGTGGGCGTCGACACGGGAGGCTGCAACATCCAGTTCGCGGTGGACCCGGCAGACGGCCGCATCATCGTCATCGAGATGAATCCGCGCGTGTCGCGCTCCAGCGCCCTGGCCTCCAAGGCCACCGGCTTCCCGATCGCGAAGATCGCCGCGAAGCTCGCGATCGGCTACCGCCTCGACGAGATCCAGAACGACATCACCAAGGTCACCCCCGCCTCGTTCGAGCCCACCCTCGACTACGTCGTCGTCAAGGTGCCGCGCTTCGCATTCGAGAAGTTCCCGGCCGCCGACGCCACCCTCACCACCACCATGAAGTCGGTCGGCGAGGCGATGGCCATCGGCCGCAACTACACCACCGCCCTGCAGAAGGCGCTCCGCTCGCTCGAGAAGCGCGGCTCGAGCTTCCACTGGGGCGACCAGCCCCGCACGAGGGACGAGCTCCTCGAGATCTCGAGGATCCCCACCGACGGCCGCATCGTCACCGTCCAGCAGGCGATGCGTGCGGGGGCCACCATCGAACAGGTATTCGAGGCCACCAAGATCGACCCCTGGTTCATCGACCAGATCGCCCTCATCAACGAGGTGGCAGCGGATGTCGCGGCGGCCGTGCTGCTCGACGCAAACGTCATCCGTCTCGCCAAGGACCACGGCTTCAGTGACGCGCAGATCGCCCAGCTGCGCGGTCTCGAGGAGCAGTCGGTGCGCGACATCCGCTGGTCCCTGGGCATCCGCCCGGTGTTCAAGACGGTCGACACCTGCGCCGGCGAGTTCCCCGCCCTCACCCCGTACCACTACTCCAGCTACGAGCAGGAGACCGAGGTGCGCCCGAGCGAGCGCCGCAAGGTCGTGATCCTCGGCTCCGGGCCGAACCGCATCGGGCAGGGCATCGAGTTCGACTACTCCTGCGTGCACGCCTCGTTCACCCTCGCCGACGCCGGGTACGAGACGATCATGATCAACTGCAACCCCGAGACGGTCTCCACCGACTACGACACCTCCGACCGGCTCTATTTCGAGCCGCTCACCCTCGAGGACGTGCTCGAGGTCATCCACGCCGAGAGCCTGAGCGGCGAGATCGTCGGCGTCATCGTGCAGCTCGGAGGGCAAACCGCCCTGGGGCTCGCGCACGGTCTCGAGCAGGCCGGTGTGCCGATCCTCGGCACCACGCCCGATGCCATCGACCTGGCCGAGGAGCGCGGGCTGTTCTCCGGCATCCTCGATGCCGCCGGACTCGTCTCACCCCGCAACGGTGTCGCGACCGAGGTTGCCGGTGCGGTCACGATCGCCGAGGAGATCGGCTATCCGGTGCTCGTGCGCCCATCGTTCGTGCTGGGCGGGCGGGGGATGGAGATCATCTACGACAGCGCCTCGATCGCCGACTACTTCGACCGGATGGCCGACCAGGGCATCATCGGGCCGCAGCATCCGCTTCTCGTCGACCGCTTCCTCGACGACGCCGTCGAGATCGACATCGACGCGATCTTCGACGGCACCGAGCTCTACGTCGGCGGCGTGATGGAGCACATCGAGGAGGCCGGCATCCACTCCGGCGACTCGAGCTGCACCCTGCCGCCTGTCACCCTCGGCCGGGGCCAGATCGCCCGCGTCGTCGAGGCGACCCTGGCGATCGCCCAGGGCATCGGGGTGCGAGGCCTGATCAACGTGCAGTTCGCGATCGGCGCCGGGGTGCTCTACGTGCTCGAGGCCAACCCGCGCGCCTCCCGCACCGTGCCGTTCGTCTCCAAGGCGCTCGGGATCCCGCTCGCGAAGGCGGCAGCTCGCATCATGGTCGGGGAGAGCATCCGCTCGCTCGTCGAGAGTGGACTGCTGCCGACACAGGACGGCCGGGTCGTGCCGATCGACTCGCCCGTCTCAGTGAAGGAGGCCGTGCTGCCGTTCAAGCGTTTCCGCACCACGGAGGGACTCATCGTCGACTCCGTGCTGGGGCCGGAGATGCGCTCCACCGGCGAGGTCATGGGCATCGACTCCAACTTCCCGAAGGCCTTCGCGAAGAGCCAGGAGGCCGCGTACGGGGGGCTGCCCGCGAGCGGGGCAGTGTTCGTCTCGGTCGCCGACCGGGACAAGCGCGCGATCATCCTCCCGGTGCTTCGCCTCAGCCAGCTCGGCTTCGAGATCCTCGCCACGATCGGCACCGCCGAGATCCTCGGCCGCAACGGCATCGCCGCGACGGTCGTGCGCAAGTACTCGGAGGGCGAGGCGGTCGACGCCGACCCGTCGATCGTCGACCTCATCAACCAGAACCGCGTCGACGTGGTGATCAACACCCCCAGCGGGCGCAGCGCCCGCGCCGACGGGTACGAGATCCGCGCGGCCGCGGTCGCCGCCGACAAGCCGCTGTTCACCACCATCGCGCAGCTCGCTGCCGCCGTCGCCTCGTTCGAGGCCATCCCCGACGGCTTCGACGTGAAGTCCCTGCAGGAGTACGCGCTCGAGCGGGCGGGGCGCGCGTGAGTGCGACCGGGTTCGCCGACCGGCTCGACGCGGTCTTCGCCGACCGGGGGCACCTCTGCGTGGGCATCGACCCGCACCGGTGGCTGCTGGCCGACTGGGGGCTGGCCGACGACCCGGCCGGCCTCCGCGACTTCGGACTGCGCGTTGTCGAGGCCGCGGCCGGGCGTGCCGGCATCGTCAAGCCGCAGGTCGCCTTCTTCGAGCGCCACGGCTCCGCCGGCTATGCGGCCCTCGAGGAGGTGCTCGCGGCCGCGCGCTCCGCCTGCCTTCTGGTCATCGCCGATGTCAAGCGCGGTGACCTCGGCACCAGCGTCGAGGCCTACGGCGAGGCGTGGCTCACCCCCGGCTCCCCACTCGAGGCCGACGCCATGACGCTGAGCGCCTACCAGGGTGTCGGCTCCGTCACCGCGCCCCTCGCACTCGCCCTGAAGCACGGCAAGGGGGTGTTCGTGCTGGCCGCGACTTCCAACCCGGAAGGAGCAGCCGTGCAGACCGCGGTCATCGCGTCCGGCGCGCATAGCGGCCGGTCCGTGGCTGCCGGTATCGTCTCCGATGTGACCGAATGGAACTCGTCGAGCGGCGCCGCAGCCGGTGTGGTACTCGGAGCGACGGTGGATTTCGCACTCTACGGCATCGACCTGCCCCTGCTCGCGCAGGAGAGAGTGCCCATCCTCGCCCCCGGCTTCGGGCACCAGGGTGCCCGGTTCGGCGACGCCGCCACGCTGTACGGCCCGGCCGCCGAGACGACCATCCTCAGCGCCTCCCGCAGCATCCTGTCGGCTGGGCCATCCGGTCTCGCCGCCGCCATCGACGCTCACAACGCGGAGGCCCGCGGATGAACAAGCCTGTCCCGCCCCCCGTCGACCGAGCGGCGGCCAGCCGCGCCGCCGTCGCAGCCCGGCGCGCCCGCGCGAGTGTCAAGCGCGCCGTCGCAACCCACGCCCGCAGCGCCGTCGACGTGCTCGAGACCGCCTGGACGCAGACCGAGCCGACCCCCGAGGGCGGGCTGCGCGTGCGCGACCTGCTCCTGAGTGTGCCGACGATGGGACCGACCCGGGTCGCGAGGGTCATGGCCGAGCTCGACATCGCCGACTCCAAGCGCCTCGCTGGCCTCGGGGTGCGGCAGCGGGTGCGACTGCGCGCCTGGATCCTCGCCCGAGAGTCCCGAGGCCGGCGCGGCCCCGCCTCGCGCCTCGTGGTGCTCGCCGGACCTACGGCCGTGGGCAAGGGAACGGTGTCGACCTTCATCCGCGAGAACTACCCCGAGGTGCACCTGTCGGTCTCGGCGACGACGCGTGCCCCGCGCCCCGGCGAGGTGCACGGGGTCAACTACTTCTTCGTCAGCGACGCCGAGTTCGACCGCTTGGTCGAGCACGGCGACATGCTCGAGTGGGCGAAGGTGCACAATGCGTTCCGCTACGGCACCCCGCGCGGGCCGGTCGACGACGCGCTGGCCGGCGGCCAGAGCGTGCTCCTCGAGATCGACATCCAGGGCGCGAGGCAGGTCAGGACGGCGGAGCCGAACGCGATCCTCGTCTTCCTGCTGCCCCCCACGTGGGACGAGCTGGTCCGCCGGCTCATCGGCCGCGGCACCGAGGGACCGGCCGAACAGCAACGTCGGCTCGAGACGGCGCGGGTCGAACTCGCCGCCCAGGACGAGTTCGACTTCCGGGTCGTGAACGGCGACGTCAGCCATGCGGCGCAGGAGGTCGTAGACTTGATGGAATTGCGCCCGATCGAGCCGTAGCCGCACCTCGGCCGGCGGGCCCACCGATGTGATCAGAGGAGCACCATCATGGTTGACAAGGCAAAGGGCATCATTGACCCGCCGATCGACGAACTGCTGTCGAAGGTCGACTCCAAGTACGCCCTCGTGATCTTCGCGTCGAAGCGCGCACGCCAGATCAACGACTACTACGCCGACCTCCACGAGGGAAGCCTGTTCGACAACGTCGGCCCGCTCGTCGACTCGACGATCGAGGACAAGCCGCTCTCCGTCGCCATGCACGAGATCAACGAGGACAAGCTCGTCGCCAAGCCGCTCCCCGAATAGTCCGATCCCCACAGCCAAGTCCGCAGGATGAACATCGTGGTCGGGGTCACGGGTGGAATCGCCGCCTACAAGGCGGTCGGGGTCATCCGCGGCTTCGTGCTCGCGGGCCACGACGTGCACGTCGTCGCCACGGACGCGGCGCTTCGATTCGTCGGCAAGCCGACCCTTGAGGCAATCAGCCGCAACATCGTGCACACCGACCTCTACGAGGGGGTCGCCGCGGTGCGGCACGTGGCGATCGGCCAGGCGGCCGACCTCGTGGTGGTCGCCCCGGCGACAGCCAACACCATCGCGAAGCTGGCCGCCGGACTTGCCGACGACCTGCTCGGGAACACGGTGCTCGCCACCACGGCGCCGCTTGTGATCGCCCCGGCGATGCACACCGAGATGTGGCACAACGCCGCGACGGCGGCCAACATCGCCACATTGCGCGCGCGCGGAGTGACGATCGTCGGACCCGCATCCGGACAACTCACCGGCTCCGACTCCGGCGTGGGACGACTGGCCGAACCCGAGCAGATCGTGCGGGAGGCCCTCGCGGTCGCCGTTCCGCAGGACCTCGCCGGCCGGCGCATCCTCGTGACCGCCGGCGGCACCCGGGAGGCCATCGACCCGGTGCGCTTCATCGGCAACCGGTCGAGCGGGCTCCAGGGGGCATCTCTCGCCGCCGCCGCGCTCTCGCGCGGCGCGACCGTGACCCTCATCGCCGCGAACATCGAGGTCGCCGCACCGGCTGGAGCGACCCTGGTGACCGTCGGATCCACGGCCGAGCTGGCTGAGGCCGTCGCCAGCCACGCGAAGCTGGCCGACGTCATCATCATGGCCGCCGCGGTCGCCGACTACCGCCCGCGCGACGTCGCAGACGGCAAGATCAAGAAGGAGAACCAGGGCGACGGGCTCACACTCGAGCTCGTGAAGAACCCCGACATCCTCGCCGGGCTCGGCCATGGCAGGCACGGAGACGAGATCGTGGTCGGGTTCGCCGCCGAGACCGAGACCGACGACGCGGCGCTCCTGGCCCTGGGTCGGCAGAAGATCACCCGCAAGGGCGCCGACTACCTCGTCCTCAACAGGGTGGGGTGGACCGAGGGATTCACCCAGGCGCACAACACCGTCCTGATGCTCGACAAGGCCGGCGATATAGTGATGGAGGCCTCGGGGAGCAAATTGTCAGTGGCACACCGCATACTCGACACGCTCGCCTGAACCGGCCCGTCCGGCCGCCCGCCCCTCTTCCGTAAGGCACCCATGAGTTCGATGTCCGCCGCCAGCCTGCGCCTGTTCACCTCCGAATCGGTGACCGAAGGCCACCCGGACAAGATCTGTGACCAGATCTCGGACAGCATCCTCGACGCCCTCCTGGCCGAGGACCCGACCAGCCGCGTGGCCGTCGAGACGCTCGTGACCACCGGGCTCGTCCACGTCGCCGGCGAGGTGACGACGTCGGGCTACGTCGACATCCCCACGATCGTGCGCGACCGGATCACCGAGATCGGCTACAACTCCTCAGCCGTCAGCTTCGACGGGCGCAACTGCGGCGTCACCGTGTCCATCGGCGCGCAGTCACCCGACATCGCCCAAGGCGTCGACCGGGCCTTCGAGGCACGCGCCGGCGACGAGGACGCACTCAACGCTCAGGGCGCCGGCGACCAGGGGGTCATGTTCGGCTTCGCCACGACCGAGACGCCCGAGTACATGCCGCTGCCGATCTGGCTTGCCCACCGGCTCGCCGAGCGCCTCGCCCTGGTGCGCAAGGAGGGGCTCGTCGACTACCTCCGCCCCGACGGCAAGACCCAGGTGACGATCGGCTACGACGGGTTCGTGCCGCGCACGGTGGAGACCGTGGTGCTGTCGACCCAGCACTCGCCCGATGTGAGCCTCGCCACCCTCCAGGCCGAGATCGAGGAGCTCGTCATCCGCCCTGTGCTCGCCCTCGCCGGGCTCGACTCCGGCGGTACGAAGTTCCTCATCAACCCCACCGGCCGGTTCGAGATCGGCGGGCCGAAGGGCGACGCCGGCCTCACCGGCCGCAAGATCATCGTCGACACCTACGGCGGGGCTTCGCGCCACGGCGGAGGGGCGTTCAGCGGAAAGGACCCGTCCAAGGTCGACCGCTCGGCCGCGTACGCCATGCGCTGGGTCGCGAAGAACGCGGTCGCGGCCGGCCTCGCCGACCGCCTCGAGGTACAGGTCGCCTACGCGATCGGGGTCGCGGCACCCGTCGGGCTCTATGTCGAGACCTTCGGCACCGCGCACGCCGACGAGTCGACGATCATCGACGCCATCCACAGCGTCTTCGACCTGCGCCCAGCCGCGATCATCCGCGACCTCGACCTCCTGCGCCCGATCTACGCCGCCACCGCCACCTACGGCCACTTCGGCCGTGAGCTCCCCGAATTCACCTGGGAGAAGCTGGACAGGGTCGACGCCCTGCGCGGCGCCTCCGGGCTGTAGCCATGACCGCCCCCGCTCCGATAGCGCGGGTGATGGTCGACTCGCCGCTCCCGCAGCTCGACCGGCTGTTCGACTACGCCGTCCCGGCGTCCCTCGTCGACCAGGTCACCCCGGGCATCCGGGTGACGGTTCCCCTGCGGTCGGCCGGACGCATCGCCGAGGGCTTCGTCGTCGACATCGTCACCGAGATCGCCTACACGGGCACCCTGAGCGAGCTCGAATCCGTCGTGTCGACCGTGCCCGTGCTCGCTCCCGAGGTATGGGCGCTCGCCCGCCAGGTCGCCGATCGAGCGGCCGGCACCGCGAGCGACGTTGTCCGGTTCGCCGTGCCGAAGCGCCAGGTGCGGGTCGAGAAGGCGTGGCTCGCCGCACGGTACGCCCAGCAGGATGCGGTGCCAGACGCCGGGCCTCATGCACCGACCATCCCCGCCCCACCGACCGAGCCCCTCGGCTATCCGGCCGGCCGCATCATGGCCTCGCTCACCGGGCAGGAACGGCTCGCGGTCGACGCTGTGCCGCGCGTGGTCGAGCTGCCGTCCGGGGAGTGGGTCGGGCACTGGGCGACGATGATGGCCGCGGGGGCAGTCGCCGCCCTTGCAGCGGGCGGCAGCGCCATCCTCGCCGTGCCGGACTACCGCGATCAGGACCAGCTACTCGCTGCCCTGGCCGCCGTGCTCCCTCCCGAGCTGATCGTGCGGCTCGACGCCCGGCAGTCGAACCCCGACCGGTACCGGGCCGTGCTCGCCTGCCGCGCGGAGGTGCCGCTCGCCATCGTCGGCAACCGCTCGGTCGTCTATGCGCCGGCCGCGAACCTGGGCCTGATCGCCCTCTGGGACGACGGCGACCCGCTGCACACGGAACCGCTCGCCCCCTACGTGCACACCCGCGACGCGGCCCTTGTGCGTCAGCGGCAGCAGGGGAGCGCACTGTGGTTCCTCGGCCACGCCAGGAGCACTGAGGTCGAGCGCCTGGTCGAGATCGGCTTCCTCGGAGTGCTCGCGCCCGAGCGCACCTACTCGCCGAAGGTCGTCCCGACCGCGGCGCAGGCACCGCAGGACAGGTTCGCCGCACTCGCCCGCATCCCGTCGACCGCCTGGCGCGAGGCGAGGACCGCGCTGGACTCGGGGCCCGTGCTCGTGCAGGTGGCCCGTCCCGGCTACGCCCCACGCCTCGCGTGCGACTCCTGCGGGGAGTCGGCGCGCTGCGGGCACTGCGACGGCCCGCTCGGCACCCGGGCCGCCGGAGCCGTCCCCTCCTGCACGTGGTGCGGCAAGCCGGCCGCCGACTGGACCTGCGGCAACTGCGCCGGCACGACCTTCCGGCTCGTCGGCCAGGGCTCGGTGCGCACGGCGGACGACCTCGGGCGCGCTTTCCCCGGGATCCGCATCATCATCGCCGACGGGGAGCGCCAGGTCCAGCACGTCGACGACCGCCCCGCCCTGATCATCGCCACGCGCGGTGCCGAGCCGATCGCCGCGGGCGGCTATCACGCCGTCCTCCTCCTCGACGGAGAGCGGATGCTGGCCCGCGAGAGCCTGCGTGTCGGGGAGGACTGCCTGCGCTGGTGGTCCAACGCGGCCGCCCTCGCCCGGCCGGGTGCCAGTGTCGTGCTCGTCGGCGTCGGCGGGAACCTCGCCTCGGCGATGGCGACCTGGCGGCCGGAGGCCTATGCGGCGGCCGAGCTCGTCGACCGACGCCGCCTGCGCTTCCCCCCCGCGATCCGGGTCGCGACCCTGACCGGCACGGCGGAGTCGGTCGAGAAGGCTGTCGCGAGCGTGACCGGGCTTGCTGGCGCCGACGTGCTCGGTCCGGTCGGCGTCGACGGCGGCTCGGTGCGAGCCATCGTGCGCTTCGACTATGCGATCGGCGCCGCCGTCGCCGCGGCACTGCGCTCCGAGGTCATCCGCGCCGCGACCACCCGGCGCGCGCGGGTGCCCGGCGCCCCCGTTCGCACGTCGCTGCCTACACTCAAAGTGCGGTGCGACGACACCGAGCCTTTCCTCGAATGACCGACAGACCGACCACCCAGACCCCGAAAGCACCGTGACAGAACTCAGCATCGTCTTCGCCGGATCCCCGGCCGCCGCCGTCCCCAGCCTCCTCGCCCTCCACGCGAGCAGGCACTCGATCGCCGCCGTGATCACCCGGGAGCCGTCCCCGCAGGGCCGCAGGCGAACAATCACCCCCACCGCGGTCGGGGCCGCGGCCGCCGAGCTCGGCCTGCCGGTGATCGCCGCGAACCGGCTGCGCGGGGAAGCGACCGAGCAGGTCTCCGCGATCGCCCCCGACCTCGGCGTCATCGTCGCCTACGGGGGACTCGTGCGCGAGCCGCTGCTGTCCACGCCCCGGCTGGGCTGGATCAACCTGCACTTCTCCCTGCTGCCGCACTGGCGAGGCGCGGCACCCGTGCAGCGCGCCCTGATCGGCGGGGACGACCTGGCCGGGGCATCCGTGTTCCAACTCGTCCCCGAGCTCGACGCGGGCGACCTCTTCGGTTCATTCACCCAACCGATCGCGGCCGAGGAGACCGCGGGCCAGCTGCTCGAGTCCCTAGCCGGCGGGGGAGCGGAGCTGCTGATGCGGGTCGTCGACGCGATCGCCGACGGCTCCGCACGCGCCGAAAAGCAGCAGGGCGATGTGAGCCTCGCCCCCAAGCTCGAGCTCGAGGACGGCCGCATCGTCTGGGCGCGGCCCGCGCACTCCGTGCACAACCTGGTCCGCGGGGTCACCCCCGAGCCTGGCGCGTTCACCACGGTGGACGGAGCGCGGGTGAAAGTGCTCGCCACGCGGATCGCCCGCGACTCGGCGAGAATGGAACCCGGCCAGCTCGCGATCGACGGCCGGCGACTCCTCGCCGGCACCGCGAGTCATCCGCTCGAACTCCTCATGGTGCAGCCGGCTGGCAAGAAGCCGATGCCGGCAGCCGACTGGTGGCGCGGACGGCCCAGCGACGCAGGGACGGTAGCACAGTGACCAGAGGCAGCGAATCGACCAGGGGCACCGGGGCGACCCGGCCGACCCCGACGAAGGCGCGGCCGGCCCGCATCCAGCCGGCGCGGCGGATCGCGTTCGACGTCATTCGCGCGGTCGAGGAGTCCGACGCCTACGCGAACCTGCTGCTGCCGACCCGCATCGAGCGGGCCGCCCTCGACGCGGCGGATGCGGCGCTGGCCACCGAACTCACCTATGGCACGCTGCGCATGCGCGGCTACTACGACGCCGTGATTGCGATCGCGGCCGGCCGCGAGACCGACCGCATCGACCCGCCGATCCTCGACGTGCTGCGCCTCGGCGCGCACCAGCTGCTGTCGATGCGGGTCGCGCACCACGCCGCGGTCGACGAGTCCGTGTCGCTCGCCCGCGAGGTGGGGTCGCAGTCCGCCACGGGCTTTGTGAACGGGGTGCTGCGCACTATCACCCGCACCGCCCCTGCCGACTGGCACGACCAGGTGATGGCGACGCCCCGCACCGACGACGAACGCCTCGGCATCGAGTACTCCCACCCGGTGTGGATCGTGCGCGCCTTTCGTCGCGCGCTGGCCGCGGAGGGCCGCGAGCTCGAACTCGAGGACCTCCTCGACGCCGACAACGCCGCACCGCGGGTGAGCCTCGTCGCCCTGCCCGGCCTGGCGAGCACCGACGACCTGCCCAGGTCCCGCCCCGCGCTCTACTCGCCGATCGGCGTCGTGAGCGAGGGCGGCGACCCCGCCCGCTGGCCCGTCGTGCAGACCGGGCACGCCAGAGTGCAGGACGAGGGTTCGCAGCTCGCCGCGCTCGCGCTCAGCCGCGCCCGGCCCGCGGTGCCGGGGGAGCGGTGGCTCGACCTCTGCGCAGGTCCGGGAGGCAAGGCCGCACTGCTCGCCACCGAGGCAGCCACGGTCGGCGCGACCCTTGTCGCTAACGAGATCCTGCCCGTGCGCGCCGAGCTGGTGCGCAAGGCTCTCGCCGCCATCCCCGACCCCCCGCAGGTGATCGTCCAGGACGGCACCGAGATCGGCGCCATGCTGCCGGAGCAGTTCGACCGCATCCTCGTCGACGCCCCGTGCACCGGCCTCGGGGCGCTCCGCCGTCGCCCCGAAGCGCGCTGGCGCAAGCAGCCGCGCGACGTCGCCGAACTCGCGACTCTGCAGCTGCGCCTGCTCGAGTCGGGGCTTTCCGCGCTCAAGCCTGGCGGCATCCTCGCCTACGTCACCTGCTCGCCCCACCTCGCCGAGACCCGGGGCATCGTCGACGAGGTCCTGAAGGGCCACGGGGACACCGTCACGCGACTGGACACCGCCGCGGTGCTCTCTGCCGTCACGGTCACCCCCCTCGATCTCGGGGAGAGCACCGGCCACGTGCAGCTCTGGCCGCACCGGCACGGAACGGACGCCATGTTCATCTGCCTGCTGCAGAAGGCCGGATAGGCTGCCCCCATGGCAGTCCGCATCAACCCCAGCATCCTGTCGGCCGACTTCGTGAACCTCGAGGCGGAGGTCGCCCGCATCCGCTCCGCGGACTTCGTGCACGTGGATGTGATGGACAACCACTTCGTTCCGAACCTCACCTTCGGGCTCGCGATGGTGGAGCGGCTCCAGGCCGTCTCGCCGATCCCGCTCGACGTGCACCTGATGATGGACGACCCCGACCGCTGGGCCCCCGGCTTCGCAGAGGCCGGCGCGGGATCGGTGACCTTCCACGCCGAGGCGGCGTCCGACGCCGTGGCCCTAGCGCGGCGCCTGCGGTCGATCGGCGCGCGGGCCGGCATCGCGCTCAAGCCGGGCACCGCGGTCGAGCCCTACCTCGGGCAGCTCGCCGAGTTCGACCAGGTTCTCGTGATGACCGTTGAACCCGGCTTCGGCGGGCAGTCGTTCCTCGCGTCGACTATGCCCAAGCTCGGCCTGCTCCGCGCGGCGGCGACCGCATCCGGCTTCGACGTGTGGCTCCAGGTCGATGGCGGGATCAACGAGCACACGATCGCGGTCGCCGCTGATTCCGGGGCCGACACCTTCGTCGCCGGCTCCTCGGTCTTCGCCTTCGACGACGCCGCCGAGCGCATCGGGCTCCTCCGCGAGGTGGCCACCGCCCACTCGCACGCCCACTGAGTCGCTGCACGGCCCCGCACGGCCCCCGCAGCGCCTCGCGTACCCCGTTCACAGCGTTCGCGCGCGCACCGGCAATCACACCCGCGCGCACCACCAGCACCCGCGCCCCCGCGCCCCCGCCAGCCGCCGTCTGCTTTGATGGAACCATGACCGAAAAAACAAAGCCAGAAATCGAGTTCTACGAGGGCGCGGAGCCCACCGAGCTCGTCATCATCGACGTCGAAGAGGGCACCGGCGAGGCCGCGGCCCCGGGCGCGACCGTCAACGTGCACTACCTCGGGGTCGACTTCGTCTCCGGCGAGGAGTTCGACTCCTCCTGGAGCCGTGGCCAGTCGATCAACTTCCCGCTCGCCAACCTCATCTCCGGCTGGCAGCAGGGCATCCCCGGCATGAAGGTCGGCGGCCGCCGCCAGCTCATCGTCCCTCCCGCCCTCGCCTACGGCCCCGCTGGCGGCGGCCACCAGCTGAGCGGACACACGCTCATCTTCGTGATCGACCTGCTCGGAACCCGCTAAGCACCAGGCAAGCGGATGCCGGGTCCCCGGGCTCCTGGGACCCGGCACCCCCGCCGGCTCGAACTGGACGGCACCACCCGAGTACCCACCCCGGCGCGGCCGCCCAGCCCGGCCACTGTAAACTCGGCACCGTGAAAACGTTCGACGAACTCTTCCTGGAGCTGGGCGAGAAGGCCGCCTCCCGGCCGGAGGGCTCGCGCACCGTCGCGGAGCTCGATGCCGGTGTGCACGCGATCGGCAAGAAGATCGTCGAGGAGGCCGCCGAGGTGTGGATGGCCGCCGAGTTCCAGTCCGACACGGAGACGGCCGAGGAGATCTCGCAGCTGCTCTACCACCTGCAGGTGATGATGCTCGCCAAGGGGCTGACCCCCGTCGATGTCTACCGACATCTGTAGGGCGCACCCCTTCCTGAGCAGGCCCTCCCGTCATCCACCACGCTGCCCCGGCAGCGAGTAAAGAGATTTTCCGCATGTTGCGTGTTGCCGTGCCCAACAAGGGCTCCCTCTCCGAAATCGCCGCCGACATGCTCGTCGAGGCCGGATACACCGGCCGCCGCGACCCGCGCGCCCTGAGCGCCGTGGACCCGCGCAACGACGTGGAGTTCTTCTACCTCCGCCCCCGTGACATCGCCACCTATGTCGGCTCCGGTGCCCTCGACGTGGGCATCACCGGCCGCGACCTGCTGCTCGACTCCGGGTCGACGGCCACCGAGATCGCCAGCCTCGACTTCGGCGACTCCACCTTCCGCTTCGCAGGACCGGCCGGCCGGTTCGCCGGGCTGGCCGACCTCGCCGGAATCCGGGTCGCCACGAGCTATCCCGGGCTGGTCGGCGACTTCCTCGCCGCGCAGGGGGTCTCGGCCGAGCTGGTGCGCCTCGACGGCGCAGTCGAATCAGCAGTGAAGCTCGGGGTGGCGGATGCCGTCGCCGACGTCGTGTCGACCGGCTCGACCCTGCGCGCCCAGGGCCTGGAGATCTTCGGCCCCGTGATCCTCGACTCCACCGCCGTGCTGATCAGCTCCGGAGCGGCGCTGCCCGGCATCGACACCCTGCACCGCCGGCTCCGCGGGGTGCTCGTCGCCCGCCAGTACGTGCTGATGGACTACGACCTGCCGCTCGAGCTCGTCGAGGCCGCAGCGCAGATCACCCCGGGCCGGGAGTCGCCCACCGTCTCCCCGCTGCGCGATCCCGCCTGGGTCGCCGTGCGCGCGATGGTCGCCAAGACCGACACGAACTCGGTGATGGACGAGCTGTACCAGCTCGGCGCCCGCGCCATCATCGTCAGCTCCATCCACGCGGCGAGGATCTGACGATGACCGTCGCCGTCCGGGTCATCCCGTGCCTCGACGTCGCGGCCGGTCGCGTCGTCAAGGGCGTCAACTTCACGAACCTCCGCGACGCGGGGGACCCCGTCGAGCTCGCCGCCCGCTACTTCGAGCAGGGTGCCGACGAGATCACCTTCCTCGACGTCACCGCCACGATCGACAACCGCGACACGATGCACGAGGTGGTGCGCGCGACGGCGGAGCAGGTGTTCA
Organism: Microbacteriaceae bacterium; assembly: GCA_014378715.1. GTDB lineage: Bacteria > Actinomycetota > Actinomycetes > Actinomycetales > Microbacteriaceae > Marisediminicola. The sequence continues at coordinate 26,468 of JACMNE010000157.1, read as the reverse complement.
TCCCGCTCACGGTCGGCGGCGGGGTGCGCACCACTGACGATGTAGCCCGGCTGCTCGCCAGCGGCGCGGACAAGGTGGGGGTGAACAGCGCCGCGATCGCCCGCCCCGCCCTCGTCGGCGAGATCGCCGACCGGTTCGGGGCCCAGGTGCTCGTGCTGTCCCTCGACGTCACCCGGTCCCTGTCCACCCCGAGCGGCTTCGTCGTCACCACCCACGGCGGCCGCACCCTCACTGACATCGACGCGCTCGCGTGGGCTGCCGAGGCCATCGAACGCGGGGCCGGGGAGCTGCTGGTCAACTCGATCGACGCCGACGGCACCCGCGACGGGTTCGACCTCGAGCTCATCGCCGCCATGCGCGCGATCAGCCGCGTTCCCGTGATCGCCTCCGGCGGCGCCGGCACCCTCGCGCACTTCGCCCCCGCGATCGCCGCCGGCGCCGACGCGCTGCTCGCGGCATCCGTCTTCCACGATGCGGACCTCACCGTCGGCGACATCAAACAGGAACTCGCCTCGGCGGGGATCACGACCAGGTAAGGACACACATGGCGAAGAGCGCACTGCCCACCGACATCGACGCGGTTCTCGCCCGCGCGAGCTTCGCCGCCGACGGGCTGCTGCCCGCGATCATCCAGCAGTGGGACACCCGCGAGGTGCTGATGCTCGGCTACATGGACCCGGAGGCCGTGCGCCGCACCCTCACGACTGGCCGGGTCACCTTCTGGTCGCGCTCCCGCCAGGAGTACTGGCGCAAGGGCGACACCTCCGGCCACGCCCAGTTCGTGCGCGGCGCTGCCCTCGACTGCGACTCGGACACCCTCCTCGTCACGGTCGACCAGGTCGGCAACGCCTGCCACACGGGCGCCCACGCCTGCTTCGACGTCGATCCCCTCGTCGTCACCATCGGATCCACCGACGGGACCACCCCATGAGCGACACCACCACGATCGCCCAGTTCACGGCGCTCCTCGCCGACCACCGGGTCGTGCCCGTCATTCGCGAGCTCTTCGCCGACGGCGAGACCCCCGTCGGCATCTACCGCAAGCTCGCGGCGGGCGAGCCGGGCACCTTTCTGCTCGAATCCGCCGAGCAGGGCGGCATCTGGTCGCGGTTCTCCTTCATCGGCGTCTCCAGCTTCGGTGTCCTCACCCAGAAAGCGGATGTCTCGGTCTGGCTCGACTACGGACTATCCGCCGAACGCGCGCTCGGCTCCCATGCCCCCACCGCCCCCTTAGAGACCCTCGCCCACCTCTACGCCCGCTGGGGCACCCCTCCTGTGCCCGGCCACCCGCCCCTGACCGGCGGGCTCGTCGGTTTCATCGGCTGGGAGGCCATCCGCCAGATCGAGCGGCTGCCGAACGTGCCGCCCGCCGACTTCGACACCCCGGGGCAGGCCCTCAGCTTCGTGTCGGAGCTCGTGGTCGTCGACCACCGCACCGGCTCCGTGCTCCTCATCGCCACGGCCCTCAACGACGGCACCGACACCGCCGACGACCTGTGGTCGCTCGCCCAGACGCGCCTCGACACCATGCAGGAGAGACTCGCGGCTCCGGCCGAGGCCTGGCTCGCCGAGGTCGACCTCTCCACCGTGCCGACCCCCACCCCGCGCATCGCGCCCGAGGACTACGAGGCGGCCGTTGAACGCTCCAAGCGTTTCATCGTCGACGGCGACGTCTTCCAGGTCGTCATCTCGCAGCGCTTCGACCACGTGGCCACCGCGCACCCGATCGACGTCTACCGGGTGCTTCGCACCCTCAACCCGAGCCCGTACATGTACCTCCTGTCGCTCGAGGACGTCGACGGCGAACCGTACTGGATCGTCGGCTCCTCGCCCGAGGCCCTGGTGAAGGTGGAGCACGACCGGGTCTACATGCATCCGATCGCGGGGTCGAAGCCCCGCGGCGAGTCCCCAGAGGAGGACCAGGCGCTCGCCGACGCCCTCGAGAACGACCCGAAGGAACGCGCGGAGCACCTGATGCTCGTCGACCTCGCTCGCAACGACCTGCTCAAGGTCTGCGACCCCGGCTCGGTCGAGGTGAGCGAGTTCATGCAGGTCGAGCGCTTCAGCCACATCATGCACCTGGTCTCCTCGGTCGAGGGCAACCTCCGCTCGGGCGCCAGCTCCGTCGACGTCTTCCGGGCCACCTTCCCCGCCGGCACCCTCTCCGGGGCGCCGAAGCCGCGCGCCCTCGAGATCATCGACGAGCTCGAGGTCGCCCAGCGCGGCGTCTACGGGGGAGTGGTCGGCTACTTCGGGTTCGCCGGCGACCTCGACCTGGCGATCGCGATCCGCACTGCCACGATCTCGGGTGGCGTTGCCCGCGTCCAGGCCGGCGCGGGACTCGTCGCCGACTCCGACCCAGCCCTCGAGCGGCAGGAGACCCAGCACAAGGCCGCCGCCCCGCTGCGCGCCGTCGCCGTCGCGAACTCCATGCGGCGGGTGAACTGATGACGCCCCGCCGTCGCAAGTCGATGACCCTCCTCGCGGGGGTCGCCGTGAACGGTCTTGTGCTGATCGCCTGGACCCAGGGCTGGCTCACGGTCACCCTCGTCGCCGACGAGAACGGGGGAGCCGTGATCGGCGTGGGAGGCGACATCGCCGCCGCCGGCCTCTCCGCGCTCGGGCTCGCCGGGCTCGCGCTCGTCGGCGCGCTCTCGATCGCCGGACCCGTGTTCCGCATCGTCCTCGGCGTGCTGCAGGTGCTCATCGGTGGCACCGTGGCGCTCTCGACCTGGCTCGCCATCACCGACCCGGTCGCCTCGTCCGCCCTGGCCGTCACGAACGTGACAGGGGTCTCCGGCGCCGAGTCCGTCGCCGGTCTCGTGCTGGGCACCTCGACCACGTTCTGGCCCTGGTTCGCGCTCGTGCTGGGAGTGGCCGCCGTGGCACTCGGCATCACCATCGTCGCCACCGGCCGGTCCTGGCCCGGGTCCTCGCGCAAATACCAAGCGGTCGCCTTCACGAACGCCGACGGATCCACGATCGCCGGCTCGACGACGGTCGAACCCGACGCGGTCGCCGACTGGGACTCGCTCAGCGACGGCAGTGATCCAACCTCACGCTAGACTTGAACCCCGACTTCCCCGACATTCAGGAGCCATATGAGCAGCGATTCGACTGATCTGGGCCACGGCAATTCCCCCGCGGCATGGACCTCGGTGATCATCATGCTGGTTGCCTTCACCATCGGCACGATCGCCTTCTTCTTCGAGCTGGCGCCCGTCGTCTGGGCCTCCGTCGGACTCCTCGTCATCGGCCTCATCGTCGGACTGGTGCTCGCCCGCATGGGCTACGGCGTCGGCGGCTCCCGCTACGTCCCGAAGGACCACTAACCGGTGCTGTCCGACCTCACCGCCGGAGCTCTCGCCGACGCTTCGGAGCGCCGCTCTGCCCGGCCCCTGTCCGCCGTGGAGGCGGACGCCATGGCCGCCCCGTCGGCCATCGACGCCCTCGCCCTCCTCGCGCCTGCCGACCGGGTCAAGATCATCGCTGAGATCAAGCGTGCGAGCCCATCCCGCGGCGCCCTCGCCGAGATCCGCGACCCCGCCGTCCTCGCCGTCTCCTACGAGACCGGAGGAGCCAGCGCGATCAGCGTCCTCACCGAGGGCCGCCGCTTCGGCGGGTCTCTCGCCGACCTCACCGCCGTGCGCGAGGCGGTCAGCCTCCCCCTGCTCCGCAAGGATTTCATCGCCGACCCGTACCAGGTGTTCGAGGCGAGGGCGGCCGGGGCCGACCTCGTGCTGCTCATCGTCGCCGCCCTCGACGACCGCACCCTCTCCGAGCTCTACGAGCTCACCACGAGCCTGGGAATGGCCGCCCTCGTCGAGACCCACAGCCGCGACGAGGTGGCCAGGGCGCTCGACGTCGGCGCCGGCCTGATCGGCGTCAACGCCCGCGACCTCTCGACCTTCGAGCTCGACCGCGACCTCTTCGGCTCCCTCGCCGACCAGATCCCCTCCGGGGTCATCCGGGTCGCCGAATCGGCCGTCCTCTCCGCAGCGGATGTCGCGCACTACCGCTCAGCCGGGGCCGATATCGTGCTCGTGGGCGAGGCGCTCGTCACGGGTGATCCGATCACCACACTGCAGCATTTCCTGGAGGCTTGAATGTCACTTCGCGATGAACTCGGACCCTATTTCGGCGAGTACGGCGGCCGGTTCGTACCCGAGTCGCTGATCAAGGCCCTCGACGAACTCGATGCCGAGTACACGGCGGCGAAGACAGACCCGGTGTTCCAGGCCGAACTCACAGCGCTCCACGCCACCTACACCGGTCGGCCGTCGATCATCACCGAGGTGCCGCGATTCGCCCGGCACGCGGGCGGAGCCCGCATCCTCCTCAAGCGGGAGGATCTCAACCACACCGGCTCGCACAAGATCAACAACGTGCTCGGGCAGGCGTTGCTCGCGCGCCGGCTCGGCAAGACCCGCCTGATCGCGGAGACCGGCGCCGGCCAGCACGGCGTCGCGACGGCCACCGCCGCCGCCCTCTTCGGCATGGAGTGCGTCGTCTACATGGGCGAGGTCGACACCGAGCGCCAGGCGCTCAACGTGGCCCGCATGCGTCTGCTCGGCGCCGAGGTCATCCCGGTCACCGCCGGATCGCGCACTCTCAAGGACGCCATCAATGAGGCGCTGCGCGACTGGGTGGCGAACGTCGACACGACCCACTACCTCCTCGGCACGGTCGCGGGCCCCCACCCCTTCCCCGTCATGGTGCGCGACTTCCACAAGATCATCGGCGAGGAGGCCCGCGAGCAGGTGCTCGCTCTCACCGGCCGCCTCCCCGACGCGGTCACCGCCTGTGTCGGCGGCGGCTCCAACGCCATGGGTATCTTCCACGCCTTCCTCGACGACGCCGACGTGCGCCTGGTCGGCTTCGAGGCCGCGGGCGAGGGCGTCGACACCCCCCGCCACGCCGCCACGATCACCATGGGCCGCCCCGGCGTCCTGCACGGTGCCCGCAGCTACCTCCTGCAGGACGAGGACGGTCAGACCGTCGAGTCACACTCGATCTCCGCCGGACTCGATTACCCGGGGGTGGGCCCTGAGCACTCCTGGCTCGCCGACATCGGCCGCGCGAGCTACCGGCCCGTCACCGACTCCGAGGCGATGGACGCGCTGAGGCTGATGGCGACGACCGAGGGCATCATCGTGGCCATCGAGACCGCGCACGCCCTCGCCGGAGTCCTGCGCCTCGGCGAGGAGCTCGGGCCCGACTCCGTCATCCTGGTCAACCTGAGCGGCCGGGGCGACAAGGACATGGTCACGATCGGCAACTACTTCGGCGTCATCGACCGTGAGGCGGAGCAGGTATGAACATCCCCTCGAGCACGGTCGCCGAGGCCATCGCCTCCGCGAACCGCGACCGGGCCGGCGCCCTCATCGGCTACCTGCCGGCCGGATACCCCGACATCGACACGAGCATCGAGGCCGCCGTCGCGCTAGCCGAGAACGGCATCGACGTCATCGAGCTGGGCCTGCCCTACTCCGACCCGGTGATGGACGGACCGGTCATCCAGGAGGCGACCCAGACCGCCCTCGCCGCCGGGTTCCGGCTCAGGAACGGCTTCGAGGTCATGGCGGCCATCACGGCCCGGGTCAGCATCCCCGTCGTGTTCATGAGCTATTGGAACCCGATCGTGCAGTACGGGGTCGAACGGTTCGCCGACGACATCGTCGCCGCCGGCGGCGCCGGGCTCATCACCCCCGACCTGATCCCGGACGAGGCGGCCAGCTGGATCGCCGCCTCAGACCGGGCGGGCCTGGATCGGATCTTCCTCGCTGCCCCCTCGTCCACCCCGGAGCGCCTCGCGCAGGCAGTGGAGACGAGCCGCGGGTTCGTCTACGCCGTCTCGACGATGGGGATCACGGGGGCCAGGCTTGACGTCGACTCTGCGGCAAAGTCTCTGGTCGCGCGACTGCGCGCCTCCGGGGCGACGAGCACCTGCGTGGGGCTCGGCATCTCGAGCGCCGACCAGGTGCGCGAGGTCCTCGCCTACGCCGACGGCGCAATCGTGGGCTCCGCCCTGGTCAAGGCACTCACCACGGGAGGCGTGTCCGCCGTCGCGGAGACCGCCGCGGCCCTGTCGGCCGGCACTAGGCTCTAACCTGCCGTTCCCGGCATCCTCTACGAGAAAGGCACCAGGATCGTGTCGATCGCACCCCTGAGCATCCCCAGCCCCAGCTTCGACTGGCAGGTCTTCAACCTCGGCCAGTGGCTGCGTGACATCGGACTGACCTGGTTCGGCTTCAACATCTCGATCCATGCCTACGCCATCTGCATCTTGATCGGCATCGTCGCGGCGACCTGGCTCACCAGCATCCGCTTGAAGCATCGGGGAGCCGACCCGGGCGTTGTGCTCGACATCGCGCTCTGGGCCGTGCCGTTTGGCATCATCGGTGGGCGCATCTTCCATGTGGTGACGCACCCTGACGACTACTTCTTCGCCGGAGCCGACCTGATGAAGGTCTTCTACGTCTGGGAGGGCGGGCTCGCGATCTTCGGGGCGCTGCTGCTCGGCGCGGTCGGCACGTTCATCGGCTGCCGGCTCGCCGGGGTGCGGTTCTGGGGCTTCGCCGACGCGCTCGCCCCTGGCCTACTGCTCGCGCAGGCCTTCGGCCGTCTGGGCAACTACTTCAACCACGAGCTGTACGGCCTGCCCACGAACCTGCCGTGGGGGCTCGAGATCGAGGCCACCAACGCCGCCTTCCCGATCGGCCTGCCCGCCGGGACCCTGTTCCACCCCACCTTCCTCTACGAGATCATCTGGAACCTCGCCGGGGTCGCCGTGCTGCTGCTCGCCGAGCGCCGCTTCCGCCGCACCAGGAGGCAGATCGGTGCGCTGTCCGTTCCCGCCATCGAGGCGGTCGGCTGGCGGCTGCAGTGGGGCAAGCTCATCGGCCTGTACTTCATCTGGTACGGAATCGGCCGCAGCGTCTTCGAGTCGATCCGCATCGATCCCAGCGAGATCTTCCTCGGCGTGCGTACCAACGTGTGGGCGGCGTTCGCCGCGATCCTCGTCGGTCTCATCATCATCATCATCCAAACCCGCAGACACCCTGCGCTCGAGCCGAGTGTTTACCTGCCCGGCCGCGAGTGGGTACCGGTCACTGGGGTAGACTCGGAGGACAGATATTCGGACTCCGATGATGATGGCAATGGCGCTGCGGACGAGGACGATTCATCCCCGGCCAAGAAACCCGCCACAAGCGGTGCGAAAGCATAGGCTCACCCGAACACCCCGCTTCTTCGCTCCGAAGACCGGCATTCCCCAGGGCCGACGGTGTCCCGCGTAACAGGTTCCTCGTGAGGACGGTTGCACATGGCTATCACTCCACCCTTTTCACGCTTCAGTCTCACCCCTGAAGCGAGCGGGCTCTACGATCCGTCGAACGAACGCGACGCCTGCGGGCTCGCGATGGTCGCGACGCTGCGGGGACGCGCCGGGCACGACATCATCGACGTCGCCCTCGGAGCGCTCCGCAACCTCGAGCACCGCGGTGCGATCGGCTCCGACGCCGGCACCGGCGACGGGGCGGGCATCGTCACCCAGATCCCCGACGCCTTCTTCCGCGCAGTCTGCGGCTTCGACCTCCCGCCGATGGGTCGCTACGTCGTCGGCACCGCGTTCCTCCCGACCGACGACGCGGAGCGCGCCGCCGCGAAGAGCGCGATCGAGGCCATCGCCCGCGAGGAGTCCCTCGACGTGATCGGCTGGCGCGAGGTGCCCGTGCGCGAGGCCGAAGTCGGCAAGCTCGCCCGCCAGGCCATGCCCGCCTTCGAACAGCTCTTCCTCTCCAGTGCCCGCTCCACGGACTCTGGGGCCCCGGTCTCCGGTATCGAGCTCGACCGCCAGGCGTTCCGGCTGCGCAAGCGCGCGGAACGCGACATCGAGGCCTACTTCCCGTCCCTGTCCTGCCGCACCATTGTCTACAAGGGCATGGTGACCACGCTCCAGCTGGAGCCGTTCTACCCCGACCTCTCCGACGAGCGCTTCGCCTCGAAGCTCGCGCTTGTCCACTCCCGCTATTCCACCAACACCTTCCCGTCCTGGCCGCTCGCGCAGCCGTTCCGGATGGTCGCCCACAACGGCGAGATCAACACCGTGCAGGGCAACCGCAACTGGATGCGCGCCAGGCAGTCGCAGCTACAGTCCGAGGTGCTCGGCGATCTCGGTCCTCTCCTGCCGATCAACACGCAGGGGGCCAGCGACTCCGCCTCGTTCGACGAGGTCGTCGAACTGCTCAATCTCGCTGGGCGCACGCTGCCCCACGCCATGATGATGATGGTGCCGGAGGCGTACGAGAACCAGACCGACATCGACCAGCAGCGACGCGACTTCTACGAGTACCACTCGATGCTCATGGAGCCGTGGGACGGACCCGCCGCCCTCGTGTTCACTGACGGCGACCTCGTCGGGGCCACCCTCGACCGCAACGGGCTGCGTCCCGGCCGCTACCTCATCACCGACGAGGGCCTCGTGGTGCTCGCAAGCGAGATCGGGGTGCTCGACATCGCCCCCGACCGGGTCGTGCGCAAGGGACGCCTGCGCCCGGGCAAGATGTTCGTCGTCGACACGGCCGAGGGACGGCTGATCGAGGATGAGGAGATCAAGTCCTCGCTGGCCGCCTCCCGCCCCTGGGGCGAGTGGCTCGACGCCGGCCGGATCAACCTCAAGGACCTGCCGGAGCGGGAGCACATCGTGCACACCCCCGCCTCGGTCACGCGCCGCCAGCGCACCTTCGGCTACACGGAGGAGGAGGTGCGGATGCTCCTGATGCCTATGGCGAACAACGGGGCGGAGCCGCTCGGCGCGATGGGGTCCGACACCCCGATCGCCGTGCTCTCGAAGCGCCCCCGGCTGCTGTTCGACTACTTCACACAGTCGTTCGCCCAGGTCACCAACCCACCGTTGGACTCCATCCGCGAGGAGGTCGTCACCTCCCTCACGGTCGGACTCGGACCGGAGCGCAACCTGCTCGACGCGACCCCCGAGCACGCCCGCCAGGTCATCCTCGACTTCCCCGTCATCGACAACGACGAGCTCGCGAAGATCCAGCACATCGACCCTCGTCCGGGCAGCCGCACGACGACGACCATCCGCGGCCTGTATCGGGTCGACCAGGGGCCGCGCGCCATGCACGACCGCATCGACGCTATGTGCGACGAGGTCGACGAGGCCATCGCGAGCGGGAGCACCTTCATCGTGCTCTCCGACCGCGACTCGAACCGCGATCTCGCCCCCGTGCCGTCGCTGCTGATGCTGGCCGCCGTGCACCACCACCTCATCCGCGACGAGAACCGCATGAAGGTCGGGATCATCGTCGAGGCCGGCGATGTGCGCGAGGTGCACCACGTCGCACTCCTCATCGGGTACGGCGCATCCGCAGTGAACCCCTACCTGGCCATGGAGAGCGCCGAGCAGCTCGTGCGCAGCGGGATGCTCACGGGGGTCACCGCCGAGAAGGCCGTCAAGAACCTGATCAAGGCCCTCGGCAAGGGTGTGCTCAAGATCATGTCGAAGATGGGCATCTCGATCGTCGGCTCCTATGCCGGCGCCCAGACCTTCGAGGCCGTCGGCCTCGGCCAGGCCTTCGTCGACCAGTACTTCACCGGCACCTCCAGCCTGCTTGGCGGCATCGGCATGGAGGTCATCGCGGCGGAGAGCGCGGCGCGCCACCACGCCGCGTATCCCGACGACAGCGCGATCAACGCCCACGAGCGCCTCGCCGTCGGCGGCGAGTACCAGTGGCGCCGGGAGGGACCGCCCCACCTCTTCAACCCGGACACGGTGTTCAAGCTGCAGCACGCGACCCGCGCCCGCCGCTACGACATCTTCCGCGATTATACGAAGCTCGTCGACGACCAGTCGACCCAGCTGATGACGCTCCGTGGCCTGCTGAACCTCCGCACCGGAGTGCGACCGCCCGTGCCGATCGACGAGGTCGAACCGGTCTCGTCGATCGTCACCCGCTTCTCCACCGGCGCGATGAGCTACGGGTCGATCAGCGCCGAGGCGCACGAGACCCTCGCGATCGCGATGAACCGGCTCGGCGCGAAGAGCAACACGGGGGAGGGCGGCGAGGATGTCGAGCGCCTCCTCGACCCGGAGCGCCGCAGCGCGATCAAGCAGGTCGCCTCCGGGCGGTTCGGCGTGACGAGCATGTACCTGACCCACGCCACCGACATCCAGATCAAGATGGCGCAGGGGGCGAAGCCCGGTGAGGGCGGCCAGCTGCCACCGAACAAGGTGTATCCGTGGATCGCGCGCACCCGGCACGCCACGGCGGGGGTCGGACTGATCAGCCCGCCGCCGCACCACGACATCTACTCAATCGAGGACCTCAAGCAGCTGATCTTCGACCTCAAGCGCGCCAACCCCAAGGCTCGGGTGCACGTCAAGCTCGTCAGCCAGTCCGGAATCGGCGCCGTCGCGGCCGGGGTAACCAAGGCCCTCGCCGACGTGGTGCTCGTCTCCGGGCACGACGGGGGCACCGGCGCGAGCCCGCTCAACTCCCTCAAGCACGCCGGCACGCCCTGGGAACTGGGGCTCGCGGAGACCCAGCAGACGCTGATGCTCAACGGCATGCGCGACCGGGTCGTCGTGCAGGCGGACGGCCAGATGAAGACCGGGCGCGACGTCATCGTCGCCGCCCTGCTGGGAGCCGAGGAGTATGGGTTCGCCACCGCGCCCCTCGTGGTCTCCGGCTGCATCCTCATGCGCGTCTGCCACCTCGACACCTGCCCGGTGGGCGTCGCCACCCAGAACCCCGAGCTGCGCGCCCGCTTCTCCGGCAAGCCGGAGTTCGTCGTCAACTTCTTCGAGTTCCTCGCCCAGGAGGTGCGGGAGTACCTCGCCGAGCTCGGGTTCCGCTCGCTCGCCGAGGCTGTCGGCCACAAGGAGCTGCTCGACGTCAACGGCGCGATCGCCCACTGGAAAGCCGACGGCCTCGACCTGTCGCCGATCCTCGAGGGCCCCGACTTCGCCGACGACGTTCCCCGCTCGCACGCCGTCGCCCAGGACCACGAACTCGACGCACACTTCGACGTCGAGCTGATCCGGCGCAGCGCCGAAGCGCTTGAACACGGCACCCACGTGTCGATCGCGCTCCCGATCCGCAACACGGAGCGGGCCGTCGGCACGATGCTCGGCCACGAGGTGACCGTGCGTCACGGCGAGAACGGTCTGCCGACCGGCACCATCGAGATCACCCTCACCGGGTCGGCCGGCCAGTCGTTCGGCGCGTTCCTCCCCGCGGGCATCAGCCTGCGGCTCGAGGGCGACAGCAACGACTACGTCGGCAAGGGCCTCTCCGGCGGCCAGATCGTCGTGACGCCAGACAAACGGAGCGTCTTCGCCGCGGAGCGCAACGTCATCGCCGGCAACGTCATCGGCTATGGGGCGACCCAGGGCAGCATGTTCATCCGCGGCATCGTGGGCGAACGCTTCCTCGTGCGCAACTCGGGCGCCACCGCGGTCGTCGAGGGCGTCGGCGACCACGCCCTCGAGTACATGACCGGCGGGCTCGCCGTCATCCTCGGCGGCACCGGGCGCAACCTCGGCGCCGGAATGTCGGGGGGCACCGCCTATGTCCACGGCCTGCGCCGTGAACGGGTGAACGCCGACTCCCTCGCCAGCGGCGAGCTCGAACTGCACCCGCTCGGCGCCGCCGACGCGGTCATCCTGCGCGACTTCCTTGAGAAGCACGTCGCGGAGACCCAATCCGCCCTCGCCCAGCGGATGCTGGCCGAGTTCAACGACACGGTCGCCGCGTTCGTCAAGGTGCTGCCGAGGGACTACGCGGCCGTGCTCGCGACCCGCGCCAGCGCGATCGAAGAGGGCATCGACCCGGACGGCGACGTCGTCTGGGGCCGAATCATGGAGGTAACCGGTGGCTGATCCCAAGGGATTCCTGAAGACCACGCAGCGCGAGACGCCTCCCCGGCGACCCGTGGCACTGCGGCTGATGGACTGGAAGGAGGTCTACGAGCAGGGGGATGCTGCGACGACCCGCAAGCAGGCGGGGCGGTGCATGGACTGCGGCATCCCGTTCTGCCACCAGGGCTGCCCGCTGGGCAACCTGATCCCCGAATGGAACGACCTCACGTGGCGGGGAGAGGGACGCCAGGCCATAGAACGGCTGCACGCGACCAACAACTTCCCGGAGTTCACCGGACGCCTCTGCCCGGCCCCGTGCGAGAGCTCCTGCGTGCTGGCGATCAACCAGCCGGCCGTGACGATCAAGCAGGTCGAAGTCGCGATCATCGACCAGGCGTTCGCGAACGACTGGGTCGACCCGCACCCGCCAGAGCGCCTGACGGGCAAGACCGTCGCTGTCGTCGGATCCGGGCCGGCCGGCCTCGCCGCCGCTCAGCAGCTCACCCGCGCGGGCCACACCGTCGCCGTCTTCGAGCGGGACGACCGTATCGGCGGCCTGCTCCGCTACGGCATCCCCGACTTCAAGATGGAGAAGAAGCACATCGAGTCGCGCCTGCGGCAGATGCAGGCGGAGGGCACCCGGTTCCGCGCCAACGTGAACATCGGCGTCGACATCTCCTGGCCCGACCTCCGCGCCCGCTACGACGCGGTCATCGTCGCCACCGGCGCCCTGGTGCCCCGCGACCTGCCCATCCCCGGCCGCGACCTTCCCGGTGTGCACTTCGCCATGGACTACCTCGTGCAGCAGAACCGGGTCGGGGCCGGCGACACCGTCACCGACCAGCTCACTGCGGAGGGTAAGCACGTGGTCGTCCTCGGCGGCGGGGACACGGGGGCCGACTGCATCGGCACGGCGCACCGCCAGCAGGCACTGTCCGTCACCAACCTGGCGATCGGCGTCCAGCCCCCCTCGGAGCGCACGGAGGCCCACCCGTGGCCCATGACCCCGCAGCTGTTCGAGGTCACCAGCGCCCACGAGGAGGGCGGCGAGCGGATCTACCTCGCCTCTACCGTCGAGTTCCTCGCCAACGATGTCGGAGAGGTGCGCGCCATCCGCGTCGCCGAGACCGAGTACCTCGACGGGCGCCGGGTCCCCCGCGCCGGCACCGAGCGGGAGATCCCCGCCGACCTCGTGCTGCTCGCCCTCGGATTCACCGGCACGGAGGGGGACCGCCTCGCGGACCAACTCCGGGTTCCCTTCGAGCGCGGTAACGTTGAGCGCGATGGCGACTACCAGACCAGCGAAGAGGGAGTCTTCGTGGCCGGCGACGCCGGCCGCGGCCAGTCCCTCATCGTCTGGGCCATCGCGGAGGGCCGCGCAGCAGCGGCCGCCGTCGACCGCTACCTAGAGGGCGACACAGAACTGCCCTCTCCCGTGCGGCCGACCGACCGGGCGATCTCGATCTGACCCACCGGCACCATCGTTCACAGCACCGTCACTTTCAAGAAGGATTCCATGAGACGCGCAAAAATCGTCGCCACCCTCGGCCCGGCAACCTCGAGCTACGACAGCATCCGGGCCATCATCGATGCCGGCGTCGACGTCGCCAGGATGAACCTGAGCCACGGCAGCTATGACGTGCACGAGGAGGTGTACAAGAACGTCCGCCGCGCAAGCGACGACTCCGGCCGCGCCGTCGCCGTGCTTGTGGACCCCCAGGGCCCCAAGATCCGCCTCGGCAAGTTCTCCGACGGTCCCCACGAGCTCTCGGTCGGCGACATCTTTGCCATCACGACCGATGAGATCCTCGGCACCAAGGACATCTGCGGCACGACCTTCAAGGGACTGCCCGGAGACGTCGCCCCCGGCGATTTCCTGCTCATCGACGACGGCAAGGTCAAGCTTCGCGTCGTCTCGGCCACTGCGACGACCGTCACGACCGAGGTCGTCGTCGCCGGCATGGTGTCGAACAACAAGGGCATCAACCTGCCCGGCGTCGCGGTCAACGTGCCAGCGCTGTCCGAGAAGGACGAGGCCGACCTGCGCTGGGGCCTCGCCCTCGGCGCCGACCTGATCGCCCTCTCCTTCGTGCGCAGCGCCGAGGACATCGTGCGTGTGCAGGAGATCATGGCCGAGTCGGGCCGCAAGGTCCCCGTCATCGCCAAGATCGAGAAGCCGCAGGCCGTCGACAACCTCGAAGCCATCATCGACGCGTTCGACGGCATCATGGTGGCCCGCGGCGACCTCGGCGTCGAGCTCCCGCTCGAGGCGGTGCCGATCGTGCAGAAGCGCGCCGTCGAGCTCTCCCGCCGCATGGCGAAGCCCGTCATCGTGGCCACGCAGATGCTCGAGTCGATGATCTCCAGCCCCATCCCGACCCGCGCCGAGACCTCCGACGTCGCCAACGCGGTGCTCGACGGCGCCGACGCGGTCATGCTGAGCGGCGAGACGAGCGTGGGGGAGTACCCCGTGATCACCGTGCAGACCATGGCGCGCATCATCACCTCGACCGAGGAGCACGGCCTCGAGCGCATCCCCGAGCTCGGCACCAAGCCGCGCACGCTCGGCGGCGCCCTGACCCTGGCTGCGGCGGAGGTCGCCGACTTCGTCGACGCGCGCTACCTGTGTGTGTTCACCGAGTCGGGGGACTCCGTACGTCGCATGTCGCGTCTGCGCCACCGTGTGCCCATCTACGCCTTCACGCCGGAGCCGGGCATCCGCTCGCGCCTCGCCTGGGTCTGGGGCGTCGAGACCTTCCTGGTGCCTCGGGTGACCCACACCGACGAGCTCATGGGCCAGGTCGACGACGTGCTGCTCGGCAACCACCGCGCCGACGTCGGCGACCGCGTCATCGTGATCGCCGGGTCCCCTCCCGGAATCTCGGGCTCCACGAACGACGTGCGGGTGCACCGGGTCGGCGACGTGCACAACGCGGCCGCGCCCGCCTACGCGAAGTAGCCCGACCCCAGCACCACAACGCGAAACGGCCCGGATCGACAGATCCGGGCCGTTTCGCGTGCCGCCGGGCGACGGGCACATGTCGTAGGCTCATTCAGACCGGGTTGTCCACCCCCAGGGGAAATGGGAGGTTTCCGCGAGATTAATTCTCGTGCGATATCCATCTCGAACGGTGGGTGTTGCGGGGTACGACTGTGTGAGCCGTGCTCAATCCGCGGCGAGCGGAACCTGCGCTGGGAGCCCCGCACCGCGCGTGCCGCCGTCGTGGAATGCCGCGCAGACACCCGGTTCGCACAGGGCACAGTCCGATCCGCGGCGGTAGTGCTCGTGAGCCTCGTGGGCATGCCCGCAGCCGCAGATCCGAGCGGCGGATGCCGGGGTGGCTGAGGTCATGGTCATCCATCCGATCGCGGGTGCGCGGTGCATCCCTGAGCTCGATTCTATGACCGATCGCTCCACCCGCGCTGAGTGCCCACCCCCACTTCGGGGTACGCGGGACCCTCGAGGGAGCGATCCAGCCGCTGGGAGAATCCCGTTGGCGGGTTGAGACTGCCCCGCCGATTGCGTAACTTAAATGCCAGTGACGAAGACGCCCCGCTTACCCCGGGGTTTTTTCCGGCCATCGCCGCCATCGCTGCCGGCCCGTATTTCCCTAGGTCCCCCCCGATCCGACAGGACACCCGCGATGAACCCGATCGACCGTACCCCCCGCTCCGCCCCCCGCATCTCAATCGTCATCCCCGCGCGGAACGAAGCGCGCAACCTCGAAGTGATCCTCCCTCTGCTGCCTGACGTGCACCAGGTCATCCTGGTCGATGGGAACTCCGTCGACGACACCATCGGAGCTGCCGAACGTGTGATGCCCGACATCCAGGTCATCCGCCAGACCCGCACCGGCAAGGGCAACGCCCTCGCCTGCGGCTTCGCCGCCGTCACGGGCGACATCGTCATCATGTTCGACGCAGACGGGTCGGCCGACCCGGAGGAGATCCCCGTGTTCGTCGACGCCCTGCTCGCCGGAGCGGATGTCGCCAAGGGCAGCCGATTCTGCGAGGGAGGCGGCAGCGAGGACATCACCCCGTTCCGCCGCCTCGGCAACTACGGCCTCAACACCCTCACCAACGTGCTCCTTGGCACCCGCTACACCGACCTCTGCTACGGCTACAACGCCTTCTGGGCGCACATCATGCCCTCGCTGGAGCTGCCGTCCATCCACCTGCCTCGCCGCGAGGACGGGCAGATGCACTGGGGCGACGGCTTCGAGATCGAGACGGTGCTCAACATCCGCATCGCGACCGCGAACATGAATGTCGTCGAGGTGCCGAGCGTGGAGAAGCTGCGCATCCACGGTGAGAGCAACCTGCGGGCCGTGAGCGACGGATTCCGTGTTCTCAAAACCATCCTCGCCGAGCGTTCGCGGGGCATCCGCTCCCGTGAGGCCTACGCGAGCCCGCTGCTGTCCGAGTCCATCATCGGCGCAGAGCTCCCGCCCCGGAGCACGGTGTGAGCTCTCCCCACCCCGAGGTGAGTGTCATCGTCTGCGCGTACACCCAGCGCAGGTGGGATGACCTCACCGCCTCGGTGGAGTCCGCCATCGCCCAGCCGGACACCACCGAGGTGATCCTCGTGATCGACCACGAGCGCGAGCTGTTCGAGCGCGCCGCGGCCGCCTGGCCCCAGATCACCGTCGTGGAGAACGCCTCGCGGCAGGGACTCTCCGGCGCCAGGAACACCGGAGTCGAGCTCGCCTCCGGCGTGATCGTCGCCTTCCTCGACGACGACGCGACCGCGGGCCCCGGCTGGCTGCGCGCGATGCTCGACTGCTTCGATGCGGCGGATGTCGTCGCCGTCGGCGGGCGCGCCAACCCGGTCTGGCCGCACGGGCTGCCATCCGTCACCCTGCCGCCGGAGCTCCTCTGGGTCGTCGGCTGCACCTACCGCGGCCAGCCGACGTCCCGCGAGGACGTGCGCAACGTGATGGGCTGCACCATGGCCTTCATCCGGTCGCCCCTGGTCGACATCGGCGGGTTCAACCTCGACACCGGCCGGGTCGGCCAGATCCCGCTGGGCGCCGAGGAGACCGAGGTCTGCATCCGCCTCCGCCAGGCGAACCCGGCCACCCGCATCGTCTTCGAGCCGCTCAGCACTGTCAGCCACCGCGTCACGCCCGACCGGATGACCTGGCGTTACCTGCGCAGGCGCAGCTTCTTCGAGGGGGTCTCCAAGGCCGCCCTCAGCCGCAGCCTCGGCCGCGGAGACGCCCTCGAGAGCGAGTCGGCCTACGCCAGGCGCATCCTCCCGGCCGGCGTGATCCGCGAGCTCCGGCAGGGGCGCCCGCTCGGCGCCGCCGCCATCGTGCTCTCCCTCGGAGCCGCCGCGGCAGGGCTCGCCTACGGCACCCTCCTGCGTGCCTCCGTCGCCGCCCCGGCCCGCACGAAAATGGTTGCCCCGTGATCACCGTCGAACTCGACCCGGCCATGACGAGTCCCGCCCAGCCGGAATGGCCCGGCGCGCGTTGGGTCGGCGGCATCGACGCGACATCCGCTGCCGCAGGAATGCAGGTCACACTCCGCCACGCGGACGGATACCACCACGCCCGCCTGCTGGTGCGCGACGGAGCCAGCGTGCGCGGCTTCGTCGACGTCGCGGTCGTCGACGGCACGGTGTCCGGGGACGAACTTCTGGCCGCCATCTCCGAGCTGCCGCAGTCGGAGCCCCGGGCGGATGTCGCCGAGCTGCCGTCCATCACTGTCGTGGTGTGCACCCGCGACCGGGCGGCCCACCTGCGAACCGCCCTCGGAGCGATCCTGCGCCT
This sequence comes from Microbacteriaceae bacterium, assembly GCA_014378715.1. GTDB lineage: Bacteria > Actinomycetota > Actinomycetes > Actinomycetales > Microbacteriaceae > Marisediminicola. The sequence goes on along the minus strand of JACMNE010000157.1, from coordinate 8,813 downwards.
CGACTACCCCGACTTCGATGTGGTCGTCGTCGACAACGCCGGACGGACGAGCGAGACCCGCGACCTCGTGCGCGACGAGTTCGCCGACCCGCGCGTGCGCGTGGTGCTCGAACCCGTGCCTGGGCTGTCCCGCGCCCGAAACACCGGGCTCACCGCCGCCACCGGGCAGATCGTCGCGTACACCGACGACGACGTGGTCGTCGACAGCCACTGGCTCTCGGAACTCGCGGCCGGCTTCGCCCGCGCGCCCGGCGTCGACTGCGTCGCCGGGCTGGTGCCGAGCGGCGAGCTGCGCACCAGGGTGCAGGGCTTCTTCGACGACCGGGTCAGCTGGTCGAAGAACCTCGTCTCCCGCGTCTACTCCCTCGCGTCGCCGCCTGCCGACCTGCCGATGTTCCCCTTCTGCGTCGGCGAATTCGGCACTGGGGCGAACTTCGCCATGCGCCGTTCAGCGGCACTCGAGCTGCGCGGATTCGACACCGCGTTCGGTGTCGGCACCCGCACCGGCGGGGGAGAGGACCTGGACATGTTCACCAGGGTGATCCTCGACGGCCGCACCTTCGTGATGCAGCCGTCCGCCCTCGTCTGGCACCGCCACCGCGACGACCTCGCCGCACTGCGCGTGCAGGCGCGCGGCTACGGGGTGGGACTCGGCGCCTGGCTCACCAAGATCGCCCTCAACCCGCGCACCCTCGGCATCGCCCTGCGCCGCAGCCCCCGGGCCATCGCCAGGCTCACCTCGCTCGCGTGGCGACGACCCGAGGTGTCCGTCGTGCAGGAGTCCGGGCCACGAGATGAGCTCGGCCGCACGATCGCCCGTGTCGGCTGGTACGAGCTGCTGTCGGTCGTGCGCGGTCCAGCGGCCTACTTCGCGCAGCGCCTGGCCGGCGAGGGGACGATGCGGATCCCCGTCCACCGCCGCTGACGGGCCCCCGCGACATCCGCTGGGGGAGAAAATGTGCCGGATGTGGGACTCGAACCCACACGCCCTTTCGAGCAAAGCATTTTGAGTGCTCCGCGTCTGCCATTCCGCCAATCCGGCGCACATCAACAGCGTTCAGAATACCGTAGGGTTTAGCCATGACCGACCAGGATTCTGCCCCACAAGCCCCCCGCCGTGTCGTTGTCGCGGAGGACGAATCCCTCATCCGCCTCGACATCGTCGAAACCCTGCGCGAAGCCGGCTTCGAGGTGGTGGGTGAGGCCGGAGACGGTGAGACCGCCGTCGCCCTCGCGACCGAACTGCGCCCCGACCTTGTCATCATGGACGTGAAGATGCCCCTCCTCGACGGCATCACGGCGGCCGAGCGGCTGAGCAAGAACCACATCGCCCCCGTGGTGCTGCTCACCGCTTTCAGCCAGAAGGAACTCGTCGAGCGCGCGAGCGAGGCGGGAGCCCTCGCCTACGTCGTCAAGCCATTCACCCCGAACGACCTGCTGCCCGCGATCGAGATCGCCCTCTCGCGCTACGCCCAGATCATCACGCTCGAGGCCGAGGTCGCCGACCTCGTCGAACGCTTCGAGACCCGCAAGCTCGTCGACCGGGCCAAGGGCCTGCTCAACGAGAAGATGGGATTCAGCGAGCCGGAGGCGTTCCGCTGGATCCAGAAGGCGTCGATGGACCGCCGCCTGACGATGCACGACGTCGCCCAGTCGATCATCGACCAGCTGAGCGCCAAGAAGTAGGCGGGGGCTGCACGGCCCTACTGGTCGCGCAGCATGTTCGTCATCCGAACGGTGGAGAGCCGCCGGCCCCCATCATCCGTGATCACGATCTCATGGGTCGCGAGCGTGCGACCCAGCACGAGAGCGGTGCACGTCGCCGTGACGATCCCCTGGGTGACCGAGCGGCTGTGGGTCGCATTAATCTCGATCCCCACTGCGTAGCGCCCCGGCCCGGCATGGATGGCGGAGGAGACGGACCCGAGGGTCTCGCCGAGCACCACATGCGCCCCGCCGTGCAACAGTCCAAGCACCTGCGTGTTGCCCTCGACCGGCATCCGCGCGATCGACAGCGCCGCACCGAGCTCAATGAACTCGATGCCCATCTTCCTGGCGAGCGATCCGCCGCCGGAGCCCATCAGCCGGTCGTAGAGTTCCGGGTCGAGGCCGTCGGGAAGAATCGTCATTTGCTGCTTTCGTCGGCGATCGTGTTGTCGGCAGCCGCGGTTAGGCTTGCAGCGTGTCGGATTCCGAAAAGCCTACTCTGCTCATCATCGACGGCCATTCGCTGGCTTTTCGTGCCTTCTACGCCCTGCCGGTCGACAGCTTCCAGAACCGGGAGGGCCAGCACACCAACGCGATCCACGGGTTCATCGCGATGCTGATCAACCTCCTGCAGAAGGAGAAGCCGACCCACCTCGCCGTCGCCTTCGACATCTCCCGCTACTCCTTCCGCACCCGCGAGTACCCCGAGTACAAGGGCACCCGCGGCGAGACCCCGAGCGAGTTCGTCGGGCAGATCCCCCTGCTCGAGGAGGCCCTCAAGGCGATGGGCATCACGACCGTCACGAAGGAGGACTACGAGGCCGACGACATCCTCGCGACCCTCGCGACCCAGGGCTCCGAGCAGGGCTACCGGGTGCTCGTCGTCTCCGGCGACCGCGACGCCATCCAGATGGTGAACGACAACGTGACCCTGCTCTACCCGAACGCGCGCGGCGTGTCCGAGCTCAAGCGGTACGACCGCGACGCCGTCTTCGAGCGCTACGGCATCGAACCGCACCAGTACCCCGACATCGCCGCGCTCGTCGGCGAGACCAGCGACAACCTGATCGGCATCGACAAGGTCGGCGAGAAGACCGCCGTCAAATGGATCACCCAGTACGGCAGCCTCGACGGGGTGCTCGAGCACGCCGGCGACATCAAGGGCGTCGTCGGCGAGAAGCTGCGCGAGCAGAGCGACCGCGCGATCCGCAACCGCAAGCTCAACCACCTGCTCTGCGATGTTGTGCTGCCCGTCGGCCCCGCCGACCTCGAGCGGCGCCCGCTCGACGAGGCCGCGGTGCGCGACATCTTCGACCGGCTGCAGTTCCGCACCCTGCTCGAGCGCGTGCTCAAGCTCTCCGGTGCGCCCGTCGACGAGGCCGCGATCGACCAGGCGGCGGATGCCGCGGACTCCGCTGTTCCCGGCGTGCGCACCATGGTTGACGAGGAGCTCGGGTACTGGATCAACGCGGCATCCGCCACGAGGACCACACCGCTGGCCGTGCGGATCGAACGGGGACCTGAGGGCATCACCGGCTTCGGGCTCGCCTCAGCCACTGACTCCGTGTACGTGCCGTGGGCGGCCGGACGGCCGGACTACACCGCCCTCGAGGAGTGGCTCGCGAGCGACGCCCCGAAGGTCCTCTTCGACTCCAAGGCCGACGTCAAGGCCCTCCGCGGCGTGGGGATCACCCTCGCCGGGATCGCCTTCGACACACGCATCGCCGCGTGGCTGCTGAAGCCGGGCGGCACCGCACAGGACCTCGGCGGGCAGGTGTACGACTTCCTCGGCCTCACCCTGCCGACGGCCGACCCGAACCAGCTGGTGCCGGAGACCGACGCCACGAGCGTCGCCACCGAGGCCTGGTACGTGCTCGAGGTCGCCCGCTACCTCGGCGAGACCCTCGACGAGAAGTCGCTGACCGTGCTCAGCACCATGGAGCTGCCGTTGGTTCCCGTGCTCGCCTCGATGGAGCTCACCGGCGTCACGATCAACACCGAGGTCCTCGCGCGCCTGTCGGCCCAGCTCGCGGAGACCGCGGCGAGCCTCGCGGCCTCCGCCTACGCCGAGATCGGCCGCGAGGTGAACCTCGGCTCGCCCAAGCAGCTGCAGCAGGTGCTCTTCGAGGAGCTCGGCATGCCGAAGACCCGGGCCAACAAGACCGGGTTCTCGACCGATGCCGCGTCCCTCGCCGACCTGCAGGAGCGCAGCCCCCACCCCTTTCTCGGCCTGCTGCTCCAGCACAGGGACGCGACGAAGCTGCGCCAGATCATCGAGACCCTCGAGAAGGCGGTGGAGCCCGATCTGCGTGTCCACACCCGCTACGAGCAGACCGGCACGAGCACCGGCCGCATCTCCTCGACCGACCCGAACCTGCAGAACATCCCGATCCGCACCGAGGTGGGCCGGGAGATCCGCTCCGCCTTCGAGCCGGGGGCCGGATTCGAGACGCTCCTCACCGCCGACTACTCGCAGATCGAGATGCGCATCATGGCGCACCTCTCCGGTGACGCGGGACTGATCGCGGCGTTTAACGCGGGGGAGGACCTGCACCGGTTCGTCGGCGCCCGCATCTTCGGGGTCACCCCCGAGGAGGTCACTCCGACCATGCGCGGCAAGGTCAAGGCCATGTCCTACGGCCTCGCCTACGGCCTCAGCGCCTTCGGCCTCTCGAAGCAGCTGAGGATCGAGACCGCCGAGGCGAAGCAGCTGATGACCGACTACTTCGCCCGGTTCGGCGCCGTACGCGACTACCTGCGCAACGTCGTCGCCCAGGCCAAGATCGACGGCTACACAGAGACCATCTACGGCCGCAGGCGCCCGTTCGGCGACCTCAACTCCTCCAACCGCGTGCTGCGTGAGAACGCCGAGCGGGCGGCCCTCAACGCCCCGATCCAGGGCTCGGCCGCCGACATCATGAAGTTCGCCATGCTCGGCATCGCCGGGGACCTCGCCGCGCGCGGCCTCGGCTCCCGGATGCTCCTGCAGGTACACGACGAGCTGATCTTCGAGGTCGCCACCGGCGAACTGGACGAACTGAGCGAGATCGTGCGCGACCGGATGGGGCGCGCGGCCGATCTGACCGTGCCCCTCGACGTGCAGCTCGGCACCGGCGCGAACTGGGACGACGCTGCCCACTGACAGGAGAAACTGCCTAGTGTTGTCTCAGTACCCGGTCCCCGACCGGCCGACCGCCTCCGAGGAGTCCCCATTGCCTGAGCGCACCGTAGTCATCGCGTCGGCCATCGGGCTGCACGCCCGCCCCGCCTCCCTCTTCGCCCGTGCCGCAGCCGACGCCGGCGTCGCCGTCACACTCACCAATCAGGCTGGGCGCAGCGTGCTGGCGGCCAGCATCCTGGGGGTGCTCTCGCTCGGGGTCAACCACGGTGAAACCGTCACGATCTCCGCCGACGGCGACGGGGCGGATGTCGCGCTCGACGCCCTCGCGGAGCTGCTCGCCAGTGACCTTGAGAAGAGCTGACCGCACCGGACCGCCTGCGGGGCCGCCGTCGGCTGGCCTAGGCTCGGGGGATGACCGATGACGCCATGAGCCCAGAAGTTCGCACCCCGAGCCCCATCGACGCGATTGCCGAGCAGTGGGTCACCACCCTCGCGGACCTCGACCCCACCGTCGCCACCTGGATCGGGATCCCCGGGCGCCTCGGCGAATACGGCGACCTCTCGCCGGCCGGGCACGACCGCATGATCGCCGCCGTGAAGGTCGTCATCGCGCGACTCGAAGCCGCCGACACCGTCGACGACGTCGACTGGGTCACCAAGACCGACCTCCTCGCCAACCTCAGGCTCACCGTCGAGTCGGGCGAGGCCGGCCTCTGGCTTCGCGAGCTCAACGTGATCGCCTCGCCCGCCCAGGAACTCCGCGACGTCTTCGACCTCATGCCAACCGCCACCGCGGAGGACTGGACCCACATCTCCCAGCGCCTCGCCAACCTTCCCGCCGCCGTCGACGGCTACATCGCCACGCTGCGCCTCGGCATCGATCGGCACACCACGCCCGCCAAGCGTCAGGTGCGCGAGGTCGCCACGCAGACGGCGAAGCACGCGGCCGCAGACGGCTTCTTCTTCGGCTTCACCGCCGCGGCCGCCACAGAGGACGGGGCACCGCTGCCCGAATCACTGGTCGCCGACCTCGCACGGGGCGCCGCGAGATCTGCTGCCGCCTACGCCACCCTCACGTCCTTCCTCACCGACGAGCTGCTCCCGGTCGCCACCGAGAAGGACGCAATCGGCCGCGAGCTCTACGCGCTGCAGTCCCGGCAGTTCCTGGGGGCCACGATCGACCTCGACGAGACCTACGAGTGGGGAATCCAGGAGCTCGAGCGGATGACGCGCGAACAGGAGTCGATCGCGAACGAGATCAGCCCCGGCGCGACCGTCGCCGAGGCCATCGCGATCCTCGACGCGGACCCCGCCCGCACCCTGCACGGCACCGCCGCGCTGCAGGAGTGGATGCAGAAGCTCAGCGACACCGCGGTCGCCCAGCTCGCCGACACCCAGTTCGACATCCCGGAGCCCGTGCGGCGCCTGGAATGCATGATCGCCCCCACCCAGGAGGGCGGCATCTACTACACGAGCCCGAGCGACGACTTCACCCGCCCGGGGCGGATGTGGTGGTCCGTGCCCGTCGGCGTGACCGAGTTCACCACCTGGCGCGAGACCACCACGGTGTACCACGAGGGAGTACCCGGCCACCACCTGCAGCTCGGCCAGGCCGTCTACAACCGCGCGAAGCTCAACACCTGGCGCCGCCAGCTCGCCGGCACCTCCGGCCACGCTGAGGGCTGGGCCCTCTACGCCGAGCGGCTGATGCAGCAGCTCGGCTACCTCGACGACCCGGGCGACCGGCTCGGCATGCTCGACGGGCAGCGGATGCGGGCGGCCCGCGTCGTGCTCGACATCGGAGTGCACCTCGGCAAGCCCCGCCCCGACGGCACCGGCATCTGGGACTACGACTACGCGTTCGAATTCATGAAGGCCAACGTCAACATGAACGAGCCGTTCATCCGCTTCGAGGTCAACCGCTACTTCGGTTGGCCCGGTCAGGCGCCCGCCTACAAGGTGGGGCAGCGAATCTGGGAGACACTGCGCGACGACTACGCCGCGGCGCAGGGCGAGGACTTCGACATCCGCGAATTCCACCGACGCGCGCTCGACATCGGCGGCGTCGGGCTCGACACGCTGCGGGCGGCGCTCACCGCGTGAGAGCGCGGCAGAGAAGCCCCAGGGAGCTCAGCTTCAACCTCTTCGAGATGAACACCGTCGGGCACATCTCGCACGGACTGTGGCGGCACGAGGGGAACACCCGAGAGCGCTACACCGACCTCGGGTTCTGGCAGGACCAGGCGAGCCTGCTCGAGGAGGGCCTCTTCGACGCCGTGTTCCTCGCCGATGTGCTCGGCACCTACGACGGCTACCGGGGCGGGCCGGAGACGGCGCTGCGCGAGGCCGTGCAGGTGCCGAACAACGACCCGCTGATGGTGATCCCGGCGATGGCGGCCGTCACGGCGCACCTCGGCTTCGTCGCGACCTTCTCCACCACCTACGAGCCGCCGTTCGCCTTCGCCCGCCGGGCGTCGACGCTCGACCACCTCACGAAGGGGAGGTTCGGCTGGAACGTCGTCACCTCCTACCTGCCGGGCGCCGCCCGAAACTTCGGGCTCGACGACCAGCTCGACCACGCCCAGCGCTACGCCAGGGCGCACGAGTACCTCGACGTGCTCTACAAGCTGTGGGAGGGGTCGTGGGACGACGGAGCCGTGGTGCGCGACGGCGAGCGCGGCATCTACACCGACCCGGCCATGGTGCGCGCGATCAACCACATCGGCGAGTACTTCCGGGTCGCCGGGCCGCACCTGTCGGAGCCATCACCGCAGCGCACCCCGCTGCTCTACCAGGCCGGCAGCTCCGAGACCGGCCGCGCCTTCGCCGCCCGTCACGCGGAGGCCGTCTTCGTGGGCGGGTCATCGCTCGCGGACTTCGAGGGCACCATCTCCGACATCCGCTCGCGAGCAGAACAGAACGGGCGCGGGGCCGACGCGGTCAGGACGCTGGGGAGCGCCGTGCTCATCGCGGGCGCCACCCGCGCCGACGCGCAGCGCAAGGCCGAGCGGTACCAGTCGCTGGCCAGCGCTGAGGGATACCTCGCGCACGCGGGTGGAGGCAGCGGTATCGACCTTGCCGCGCACCCTCCCGGTGCAGTGCTCGCCGACATCGCCGCGTCGAACGCGGGGACAACGGATGCCGCGACCAGCGCCCGATACGCCCCTGGACGCACCGTCGGCGATGCCCTCGCGGAGGTCACCCGGTTCGACCGCGGGCCGTTCTTCGCGGTCGGCACGGGGGAGGAGATCGCCGACGAGATCGAGGGCTGGGTCGCCGCGACCGGCATCGACGGGTTCAATCTGCGCCAGTTCGTCTCGCCGGGCACGGTCGAGGACTTCGTGCAGTACGTGGTGCCGGAGCTGCAGAAGCGCGGGCTGTACCGCACCGCCTACCCGGACGGCACACTCAGGGAGCGGCTGTTCCCCGGATCAGGACCCCGGTTGCCCGCGGATCACCCGGGCGCGCGCTACCGAGGTGGCGCGGGGCTGGCCTGACCGTTAGGGTTGAGTGTCGCAATCTGTGACTCACTCATCCGCCGTCACGGCGAGATCCACCATCGGATTCACCCAGAATCCGTTTGCCGTGACCCGAAACACGTCCATACCAGGAGCCTCTACTACATGACAATCGCAACGACCGATAGGGCACCCAAGCAGGTCGCCATCAACGACATTGGATCTGCTGAAGACTTTCTTGCCGCGGTCGAAAAGACACTGAAGTTCTTCAACGACGGAGACCTCATCGAGGGCACCGTCGTCAAGATCGACCGGGACGAGGTCCTCCTCGACGTCGGTTACAAGACCGAGGGCGTCATCCCCTCGCGCGAACTCTCCATCAAGCACGACGTGGACCCCACCGAGGTCGTCCAGGTCGGCGATGTGGTCGAAGCCCTCGTCCTCCAGAAGGAAGACAAAGAAGGCCGCCTCATCCTCTCCAAGAAGCGCGCTCAGTACGAGCGTGCGTGGGGTGATGTCGAGAAGAT
>JACMNE010000156.1 GCA_014378715.1 Microbacteriaceae bacterium | reverse complement strand
CTCGGTGGTGATCCCCTGCTACAACTACGGCCACTTCCTGCCGTCGGCGGTCGCGAGCGTCGCCAACCAGCCCGGCGTCGACCTCGACATCATCATCGTCGACGACGCGTCGACCGACGGGAGCCAGGATGTCGCGCGCGCACTCGCAGCCGCGGATCCCCGCATCCACCTCATCCTGCACGAAAAGAACAAGCGTCACATCGCGACCTACAACGACGGCCTCCGTGAAGCGCGGGGCGACTACGTGGTGCTGCTCTCCGCCGATGACCTCCTCGCCCCCGGATCGCTCGAGCGGTCGACCGCGTTGATGGAGCATCACCCGGAGATCGGGCTCGTCTACGGCTACGCTCCGGAATTCACCGAGGCCCCGCCGGCGGTCTCATCGCCACGGGCCACCTGGACCCGGTGGACGGGCTCCGACTGGCTCGCCTGGATGTGCCGCCGTGGCACCAACATCCTGGTGAATCCCGAGGCGATGCTGCGCCGGTCGGTCATGGACCAGCTCGTCGGCTACCGCGCCGACATGCCCCATTCCGCCGACATGGAGCTGTGGATGCGGGCGGCCGCGCTCGGCGGAGTCGGCCGCGTCAACGGTCCCGACCAGGCCTACTACCGGGTGCACGCCTCGAACATGCACCTCACGGACTACGCGGGACTCCTCACCGACATGCGTGCCCGGCGCGACACCTTCGACAGCTTCTTCGCCGAGAACTCGACGCTAGCCGATGCCGCGTCGCTCACCGGCCGAGCCCACCGATCGATCGCCCACGAAGCCCTGCGCTATGCGGAGTCCGCGTCGCGCGGCGACGGCAGTGCGGGAGGCGCCGGGGTCGAGGATCTCATCGAGTTCGCCAGGGAGACCTGGGCCGGAATCGTCACCACCTCGGCCTGGCGCACCAGTCGACGGCGCCTTCACCGCCCGCCGGGCGCACTCCGGCGCGGCTACGACAAGAGACTTTCGGATGTGAGGGCGGCACTCCTGTGGCGACGATGGCGACGATTCGGAGTCTGACGGGGCCCGCCGTCACGACCGAACCGGTTGTTCGTGTCTCGGTGGCCATCCCGTGCTTCAACTACGGCAGATTCCTGCGGGACTGCGTCGGATCCTTCCTCGCGCAGGAAGGCATCGCCATCGATATCACCATCGTCGACGACGCCTCGACCGATGACAGCCTCACCATCGCGCGCGCACTCGCCGCCGAAGACCGCAGGGTGACGGTGATCGAGAGCCCACGTCACCACGGTCATGTCGAGACATTCAACACCGCGCTTGATGCCGCGACCGGCGAGTACGTCGTCAAGATGGACGCGGACGACATGGTGCCCCCGGGAGCGCTCGCCCGTGCGGTCCGCCTGTTGAACGCCCACCCGGAGGTGTCCTTCGTCTACGGGCATCCGCAGGTCTTCGGGGAGACCGCACCCACAGAATTCGACGATCGCGTGCGCGGTTGGACGATCTGGAATGGCGAAGACTGGATCGCCCGGGTGGTCGAGCGCTCGCACAACGTGATCATGCAGCCGGAGGTGGTGATGCGCCGGTCTGCAGTCGTCGCGATCGGCGGCCACCTTCCGGAGAATCCCGAGGCGAGCGATCTCAACTTCTGGCTGCGCCTCGCTGCCGTCGGGTCGGTGGCTCGGATCGATGGCCCGGTACAGGGGCTGTACCGTGTGCATCCGGACAGCCTCCAACGCACCGTCCACGCCGGCTACCTGAGTGATCTCAACGGCCGGGTCGTGGCTTTCGACCTCTTCTTCCGCGACCGGGGTCGTGCTCTGCGCCGCGGCGCGCAACTCGAAGCGCGCTCTCGAGTCCGGCTGGCCCGCGATGCCATGCAGATCGCGCAGCGCGCCATCGACAAGCGACGCGACCCGGAAAAGCTCATCGCCGAGTACCTCGACATCGCCTCCCGACTCGACCCGACCGTGACCTCCTCCCGGCGGTGGCGGTCGATCCGACGTCGATCGATCGGATCTCCGGTCACTGGCCGGTCCCGCCGCAACGTGGGCACGCTCCTGCGCGACCTCGAAGACAAGGTGCGCTGGCGCCGGTGGCGGAGGTACGGCCGATGAGCATCGCTGGAGGACAGGTACTCAGGTCCGTCGCGTGGAGCAGCGGAGGGGCGTTGTCGATGCGCCTCGGCCAGTTCTTGATCGGAATCGTCGCCGCGCGCATCCTGCTGCCCCACGACTTCGGGGTGTTCGCGATCACCCTCGCGGTCTACGCAATCGTCGTCAACGTCAGCGAACTCGGCGTGAGCTCTGCGCTCATCAGGCAGAACGAAGACCTCGACCGGTTGGCCCCCACCGCGGTCACCATCTCCCTGCTCAGCGCGACGAGCCTCGCCGCGATCCTCTGGTTCGTCGCTCCGCTCGTGGCGCGGGCGTTCGGCGCCGCCGAGGCCACCGATCCGGTGCGGGTGATGGCCTTCGTGGTCCTCCTCGCCGGCCCGAGTGCGGTGCCGAGCGCGCTTCTCACGCGGGGCTTCCGGCAGGACCTGAGATTCCGCGCGGACGCGCTAAGCTTCGTCGTCTCCAACGGGCTCCTCATCGCCCTCGCCCTGATGGGCCTCGGTCCGCTCGCCCTCGCGTGGTCTCGGGTCGCCGGTCAGCTCACGTCCGTGATCACCCTGATCATCGTCGCTCCGAAGTACCGCCCGGGATTCCGTCGGAAAGAGGCGGCGCACCTCCTCCGATTCGGGTTGCCGCTCGTGGGCGCGAACCTCACCGGATTCGCCATCGGCAGCGTGGATTCGATCGTGATCGGCCACGCCGCCGGACCCGTGAAGCTCGGCTTCTACACCCTCGCCAACAACATCGCGAGCTGGCCCCTCGGGCTGTCGACGAGCGTGCTTGTGAACGTCGGCCTCCCCCTGATGGCGAAGGTCAAGGACGACATAGCCGAGCTGTCGCGCTATCTCACTAACGCGCTCCGCACGCTTTCGGGCGTGTTCTTCTACATCACAGCGATGTGTGTGGGGCTCGCCCAGCAATTGGTCGATTCGGTCTACGGTGAAAAATGGGCCGCGACCGGCCCGGTGCTCGCCGTGCTAGCGGCCTACGGGTCAGTTCGGGTGATCATGGCCCTCCTCAGCGACGTCCTCGTGGCCTGCGGGGCCACGAGGAGCCTGTTCTGGATTCAGGTCGTCTGGATCTGCGTGCTTATCCCCTCAATGGTGTTCGGGGCGCACTGGGCGGGCATCGTGGGTGTGGCGAGCGCGCAGGTGCTGGTCGGTGTGATGCTCGTCGTGCCGCTCACGATGCTCGTCGCGAACCGGGTGATCTCCGTGCCGATGGCCCCCCTGCTGAAGGCGCTGCTCTGGCCGCTGGTGGCCGCAGCGATCTCGGGTTTCGTCGCCCACACCGTGGCGTCCTTCCTTTCGAATCCCTGGTTCAGCCTCCTTGCCGGGGGCATCTGTGGAACACTCATTTACGCGGCCCTCATGGCACGGTGGTCTCGCCGGTTGAGTGGCGAGATCCGCGGGCTCTATTCCGGGGGCAACTCTGCCGAGGTCATCGAGGCACTGTCCGAGGCGGAGGTGCATCTCGATACCCCGCCGACACTGCTCGACGAGGCTCCGATAATCGCGGTTCCGTTCGCGCCGGCCTCGGCCGACAACGGGCTCGCCGAAGATCCCCCCGATTCCCCCAATCGTCAACGCTCGCACCAACGCCATCCAGGAGAACATTCGTGACCGACATCCAGTCCGTACCCTTCGTCGACCTCCACCTCCAGCACGCGCAGATCGCGGCGGAGGTAGCGAGCGGCTTCGACCGTGTGCTCGCAGAGGGCTCCTACATCCTCGGCCCGGAGGTCGAAACCTTCGAGAAGGCCTTCGCCGAATACTCGGGGGTCGAGCACGTCGTCGGCGTCGGAAACGGAACGGATGCGATCGAGCTCGCCCTCGTCGGGGGAGGCATCCGCCCCGGGGATGAGGTGATCATCCCCGCCAACACCTTCGTCGCGACGGCAGAGGCCGTCCTGCGTGCGGGCGGTGTGCTCCGGCTCGTCGACTGCGACCACGACTTCCTCATCGACGTTGAGGCGGTCGCTGCAGCGGTCTCCTCCTCGACCCGGGCCGTCATCGGCGTGCACCTCTATGGCCAGGCCGCCCCGATGGAACTGCTTCGCCAGGCGATCGGATCGGATGTGCTGCTGGTCGAAGACGCCGCCCAGTCGCAGGGAGCGCGTCGCAACGGCGTGCGCGCGGGAGGGCTCGCGGATGTCGCGGGCACCAGTTTCTATCCGGGCAAGAACCTCGGTGCCTACGGAGACGGGGGAGCCGTGCTCACCTCGTCTGCCGAGGTCGCCGATCACATCCGTGCGCTCCGCAACCACGGCGGGGTGCGCCGGTACGAGCATCTCGCCGTCGGCACGAACTCCCGGCTCGACGGGCTCCAAGGCGTCGTGCTCTCGGCGAAGCTTGCACGCCTCGACATGTGGAACCAGCAGCGCCGTGACGCCGCCGGCTACTACGACCAACTGCTGGCGGATGTCGACGGGGTGACGGTGCCACGAACCGTCGAGGGCAACGAGCACGTATTCCACCTCTACGTGATCCGCACCGATCGTCGCGATGAGCTCGTCACCGCCCTCGGTGCCGCCGGCATCGGTGCCGGCATTCACTACCCGGCGCCGGTGCATCGAGTTCCGGCCTTCGACTTCCTCGGTCTCCCGGCCGGCTCCTTCCCGCGGTCAGAGCAGCTCGCGACCCAGATTCTGTCGCTGCCGATCTTCCCCGGCATCACGCGGGGCCAGCAGGAGCAGGTCGTCGAGACCCTCGTCTCGGCGATCGGTGGCTGACGTGCCCACGAGTCGAACCGCAGCACCGCCGGCCCGCCAGGTGGTGACCGGACCCCAGGTGCACCAGCGCCCTTCGGTCGCACCCACGGTGAGCGTGGTCGTCCTCTGCTATAACTACGCCCACTACCTGCCGGCTTCCGTCCACAGCGCCCTCAGCCAGGTCGGCGTCGAGATCGAGGTGATCATCGTCGACGACACCTCGACGGATAACTCGCTGGCGGTCGCTCGCGGGCTCGCCGCGGCGGATTCCCGGGTGCGGGTGATCGCCAACGCCTCGAACCTTGGCATGGTCGGCACCTTCAATAACGGCCTCGCGGCGGCGACCGGTGAATTCGTGATCCGGCTCGACGCCGACGACCTGCTCACCCCCGGCTCCGT
>JACMNE010000155.1 GCA_014378715.1 Microbacteriaceae bacterium | reverse complement strand
GGTCAGCCGACCTCACGGAGTAGAGACACCACCGCGACCATGTCCCGGCCGTACCAGCCGTCGACCGCGTCCTGCACACTTCCGTCGTCGAAGGCCACGCCGACGAACAGGTACCCGTTCTCGATCTGCGCGTACTGCAGAACGGACCCGTTCGCCTCGGCCAGCTCGGCCTGGATCTCGAGCAACCCGTCCTCCTCGCCTGCTCCGGCATCGCCCGGGTCGAGTCGGGAGTCGGGCTCGATGGCGGCTGCGTCGTAGAGCGCGAGCGGGATCGCGGGCTGCGTCGGTGTCAACTGCTCGCCGTCCCAGGTTCCCTGCAGCGCATAGCTACCGAAGGTCACGCCGGACGCCGACTCCTCCATCTCGATCTCCGCCCAGTCCCAGCCGACGACGACCGGACCGGTGCACTGCGGAGGATAGGACTCCTCGATGGCGCCGAGGCAGAACTGCGCCTCCTCGCCGTCGACCTGGCGCACCACCCCGAGCCCGGTGACCTCACCGTCCGATGAAGGGGCGGGAAGCACCGCACCGGCGATGGATCCGCCCGGGTCGGCTGCCTGCGCACATCCGCTCAGAAGGACCACGGCAAGGGCCGCGAGCAGGCCGACTTTCCATCCACGAGTCATACCGCAAGTCTCACCCGGGGCCCGCCCAACCACCACCCAACGTTTCCGGCCACCTGCCCGTTTGACGTCACCACCCAACATGTACCCCACCGCTCTGCCGTGACCACGTATGCTGACTGTGGTCGCGGCCGATCTGTTCGGACGCCGACTTCGTCTCTTGCCGGACGGCGTGCCCCGAATCACACCGTCGTCCCTCCGCTTGCCCCCCTCCGCTTGCCCCCCTCCGCGACATCCGCTCGCCATCTTCTCCTGATAGCCGGACCGCGCCTCGCCCCAGATTGGCCCTCGTGACCGACAGCCCCGATCCATCTCCCCGCCCGCGTTCGAAGTGGCGGCTTTCTGGCCGGTTCGAAGTGCCGGCGCCGCGCATCTTCTACCCGGCGCTCGCGATCATCCTGGTGATCGTGGTCGTCGCGATGGCCTTCCCCACGGTCACCGGAACGACCCTCGCCCAGCTGCAGGGTGTTGTCGTCGCCGGACTCGGCCCGTACTACCTGATCATCGTCGCCAGCTTTGTGGTGTTCGCGATCTGGATGGGGCTCAGCCGCTTCGGTGACATCAAGCTAGGCAAGGACGATGACAAGCCCGAGTTCGGCATCCTCTCGTGGTTCGCGATGCTCTTCGCCGCGGGAATGGGAATCGGACTCGTCTTCTGGGGCGCTGCCGAGCCGCTCACCTACTTCCTCCAGCCCAAGCCGGGCGTCGAGGGCGGCCAGGCCGAACTCGCCGCCGCCGCCATGGCCCAGACCTTCCTGCACTGGGGCTTCCACGCGTGGGCGATCTACGCGGTCGTCGGGCTCTCCCTCTCCTATGCGATCCACCGTAAGGGCCACCCGGTGTCGATCCGCTGGGCACTCGAACCCCTGCTCGGCGATCGGGTGCGTGGGCGCCTCGGCGACACCATCGACGTCATCGCCATTGTCGGCACCCTGTTCGGGGTCGCGACCTCGCTCGGACTGGGCGTGCAGCAGATCGCGGCCGGGCTGCAGTACCTCGGGGTCGTCGACGCCGTTTCGAACGGTCTCCTCGTGGTCCTTATCGTGGTCATCACGCTCATCGCCATCGGCTCGGTGCTGAGCGGGGTCGGCAAGGGCATCAAGTGGTTGTCGAACATCAACCTGGGAGCTGCCGCCCTCTTCCTCGTCGCCGTTCTGCTTCTCGGACCGACCATGTTCCTGCTGCGGGTCTTCGTCGAGTCGATCGGCGGCTACCTGCAGAACGTGGTGGGGCTCACCTTCGACGCCGGAGCATTCACCGGGGACGCCGGCCTCGCCTGGCAGGGCAGTTGGACCATCTTCTACTGGGGCTGGTGGATCTCCTGGGCGCCGTTCGTCGGCGTGTTCATCGCGCGCATCTCCCGTGGCCGCACCGTACGCGAGTTCGTCGCCGGGGTGCTGCTCGTCCCCACCCTGGTCACCTTCATCTGGTTCGCCGTGATGGGCGGCAGCGTGATCCGCCAGGCCTGGGACGATCCCTCGATCTTTCTGGACGCCGCAGGCGCCATCGTGCCGGAGAACGTGCTGTTCGATTTCCTCGGCCAGCTGCCGTTCGGGGTCGTGCTCGCGGTCCTCGCCGTGTTCATCGTCGCGATCTTCTTCATCACCTCGGCCGACTCCGGCTCGCTGGTGATGGATATGCTCGCCTCGGGCGGCCGGACCGACCCCCCCAAGTGGAGCCGGGTGCTCTGGGCCAGCCTGGTCGGCATCGTCTCCATCGCGCTCCTGCTCGCCGGCGGCCTGTCCGCGCTGCAGACCGGGGCGATCCTGACCGCGATCCCGGTGAGCGTGGTCATGATCGGCATGTGCATCGCGACGTACAAGGCCTTCAACGCCGAGCACCAGCTGCTCGTCGAGGCGGAGCGCCGCCAGCGTCGGGAGGAGCTAGCACGCAAGATCAGCGAGTCGGTCACCACCCACCTGGAGGAGAATTTCGAGGACCACTTCGGGGAGCAGGTCGAAGGGTACGTGGCCGCGGCGATCGATGATGCGTCCGATCGCCGGCCGCGGTGGTTCGCGCGGCTCCGGCGGCGGTTGGGGAAGACCACGGAGTAGGGCGGCCCCCCTACTCGAGCAGGCCGCGGATGT
This sequence comes from Microbacteriaceae bacterium, assembly GCA_014378715.1. GTDB lineage: Bacteria > Actinomycetota > Actinomycetes > Actinomycetales > Microbacteriaceae > Marisediminicola. Next base: position 64,890 of record JACMNE010000155.1, on the reverse strand, counting down.
CGTCGGCGGTGAGGGCCGAGCTGAACACGGCGTCGTCGTCGAGCACCGCGGTGAACAGCTTGGCCTTCTGCTCCTTGAGCGCCATCACCTTCTCCTCGATGGTGTCGGTGGCGACGAGGCGGTAGACCATCACGTTCCGGGTCTGCCCGATGCGGTGGGTGCGGTCGACCGCCTGCGTCTCGGTCGCCGGGTTCCACCACGGGTCGAGCAGGAACACGTAGTCGGCCTCAGTGAGGTTGAGCCCGAACCCGCCGGCCTTGAGGCTGATGAGGAAGACCGGAGCCGAACCCTCCTTGAACCGCCTGATGATGTCGGCACGGTTTGTGCTCGACCCGTCGAGGTAGCAGTAGTCGATGCCGGCGGCGTCGAGCCGTGCGGCGGCCATGCCGAGGAACGACGTGAACTGGCTGAAGATCAGCGACCGGTGGCCCTCCGCGATCACGTCCTCCAGCTGTTCGAAGAGCGCATCGAGTTTGCTGGAGGGTACCCCGGTGAACTTGTCGTCCACAAGCGATGCGTCGAGGCTCAACATCCGCAGCAGGGTGAGCGACCGGAAGATGATGAACCGGTTCTTGTCGATGTCCTCGATGAGGCCGAGCAGTTTCTGCCGCTCGCGCTGCAGGAACGTCTCGTAGATCTTGCGATGCTTGGGGGCGAGGTCGATGCGCAGCACCTGCTCCTGCTTCGCCGGGAGGTCCTTGGCCACGAGGTCCTTGGTGCGGCGCATCATCAGCGGGCGGATACGCCGGCGCAGCGTCGCGAGCGGCTCCGGCGCCCCGCGCTCGATCGGACGCTGGTACACCTCGGCGAACTTGCGCGACGAGGGGAACAGCCCGGGCGCGACGATCGAGAAGAGCGACCACAGCTCCATCAGGTTGTTCTCCATCGGCGTGCCCGTGATCGCGAGCTTGAACGGCACGTCGAAGTCTTTGGCGCAGCGGTGCGCGAGCGAGGTCGCGTTCTTCACGAACTGGGCCTCGTCGAGGATCAGCCCCGACCAGACCTGCGCCGTGTAGGCGGGGTTGTCGATGCGGAAGAGCGTGTACGACGTGACGACGATATCGGCGCCGGCGACCAGGTCGGCGAGTGTGGCGCGGGACTTCGACTCGGTCGCCGTGAGTGACACCACCTTCAGACCCGGGGCGAAGCGGGCGGCCTCGAGCACCCAGTTGCCGACCACGGAGGTGGGGGCCACGACGAGGAACGGAGGCAGCGCGACATCCGCTGGCTGCGCGTGTTTCTCCTGCTCGAGGGCGTGCTGCTCCCGCGCGTGGCAGATGAGGGCGAGCGACTGGAGGGTCTTGCCGAGTCCCATGTCGTCGGCGAGCACCCCACCGAGGCGGTGCCTCCAGAGGAAGGCGAGCCAGGCGAATCCCTCGGCCTGGTACGGGCGCAGGGTGGCGTTGATCGCCTCTGGAACAGCGGTGGCCCCCACCCCCGCTGCGCCCGCATCCGCTGCCAGCTCGAGCAGCCCGGCGACCGCGGAGCGCCAGGACACGGCCTGGTCGGTCTCCTCGGCAAGGTCCTCGAACTCGGACCAGAGGCTGGCCTGGTAGCGGCTGATCCGCAAGCCGGTGTCCCACTCCTGCAGGGCCTTGGCCTCCTCGATGAGCTCGTGCAGGCGCTCGAAGACCGGCTGCTCGAGCGACAGGTAGGTCTTGTCGACCAGCAGCAGCTTCGTCTTGCCCTTCGCGAGGGCGGTGAAGATGGGGCCGAACGGGATGCTGCGCCCGCCGATCTTCACCATCACGCCGAGGTCGAACCAGTCGCGCTCGTCCGTCTCGACGGTGGAGATCGTGAGCTCCGGCACGTCGGTGAGCTCGCGATAGGCGGGGCGCTTGCCCGAGATGTCGACGCGGACCCCGTCGAAGTCCTCCAGGACTGGCAGGACACGCTCGGTGTACTCCGCCGCGTCGAGTCCCTGGAGTGCGGTGGGGACGGGCACGGCGGTCTCGCGCAGCCGATCGAGGATCTCGCGCTCCGCGGTCTGGTCGCGCAGCTCGCTCTCGAGGGACCGCTCGGGGTCGATGGGCATCCGCACCGCGGTCGAGCCGTCGCGGTACTCCCAGTGCCAGGCCAGCGCGAGGCTGTCCTTCGCCCCGAAGGTCGCGGTGAGCACGAGCACCGGCGGCACCACCTCGGGCAGGGCCACCGTCGCGTCGGAGCTCGTCACGCGCAGCGTGCGACGCAGACGCGGGTAGAAGTCGGTCAGGAACTCGGCGGCGTCGCGGCCGGGGGCGGTCACCGGCTCCGTGGCGGAGAGCAACCAGCGCTGCTCCGCACCGAGCGGCCCGGCTGTGGGGGCGAGCACGATCCGCTCGGACCCGGCCACATAGACCCCGTGCGCCCCGATCGCGCTCGCGGCCGCGACCGGGTAGTCGCGGCCATCGATCGCCAGACGCGGTTCGAGGCGGATGTCGGGGGCCGGTGTGGTGGTGTCGAGGGCCAATGTCTCGGCGCCCGGCGCGCGCTCCGCGGCGCCCGCCCTGCCCGCGACCTCCGCCTCTCGCACATCCAGCGTCAGCTCGGCCCGCGCGCCGACCATCACGCTCAACCCCTTGGTAGTGGTCACCAGCTCGATGCCCAGCCGGGTGGCCTCGGTGAACAGGTGCCAGAGCAGCGGACTGTTGAAGTCGTCGAGGAAGAGCCAGTCGCCGTCCTGACCGAGGTATACCTCGCTGCTCGCCCGGTGCAGCGGAACGAACTGGCAGAACCAGCGGTGCTGCTCCGGCTCCAGGTTCAGCCGGTTGACCTGATAGAGGATGTTCCCCCAGGTCAGGCTCCCCTTGACCCAGGTGCCACGCGCGTTGCGCATCACCGGACGCACCCCGAGGCGCGCCGACGCGGTCTCGTTCGACCCCGCCCGGCGCCGTGATGGGCTGCCCCGCCAGCGGTCCTGCGCCCGCGGCGCCTGCTCGCGCAGCTCGAACTGCAGCGCCATGGAGTGCCGGGGTGCCACCGAGACCAGTCCCATGCCCGAATCGGCATACATCAGGGGAGTGGAAGTCGCTGCCGGAGCGGCCATCGCCCCGAGCGCCGCCTTCCAGGCCGGCAGGTCGTCCGCGACCTCCGCTTCGCCGGGGAATCCATGGGCGGCGGATTCGCGGGACTGGGCCGAGCGCTCGTCTGCCCACTCTGCTGCAGTGCGCCGGCTGGAGAGACCGAGCTGGCGGATGTGCTCGGCGTTCGCACTGACGATCGTGGCCGCGACGTGTTTGCAGTCGTAGTCCATGGGGCAGGAGCAGGAGCTCACAGTGAGGCGACTGCGACCGTTGGCGCCGGCGACGATCTCGACGGTACAGCTGTACGGCGAGGGTGCGCCCCCCGCGACGGTGCCCGACAGACGATTCGTCTCGGGGTCCCAGTCGAAGCGTTCGACCGCTCCGCCCCGCGCGTACGCCTGCCCCCGGCGGAAGGATCCGTCGCCGACCAGTCGCACGATGTCGGCGACATCCACGAGCGGAGGGGCGGCCGGCGTCATGGGCTTAATTGTGTCACGCCCCTCTGACACCGACGTCGGTGGCACGGGTTAGCCTCGGACTACCGAGAGGAAGAGGCCCCGTTGTTCCTGCTGGACACCACCGTCGTCACGAGTGCGAGCGATCTCACCACCGCATCGAAATGCGAGTTCGCGTTCCTGCGCACCCTCGATGCGAAGCTGGGGCGTATCCCCCGGGTGGCCGAGGCAGCCGACGCGATGCTCGACCGCACCGCCCGGCTCGGCGACGCCCACGAGGAACGGGTGCTCGACGGCTACCGTGCGCAGCACGGGGCCGGCGTGGTGGAGATCGACCGGCCGAACCCGCTCGACCGGGCGTCCCTCGCCCTGGCGGCGGTCGCGACCGAGCGCGCGTTCCTCGATCGCGCCGACGTGGTCTTTCAGGCCACCTTCTTCGACGGGACCTTCCTCGGTTTCGCCGACTTCATCGTGCACACCGGCGAGGGGGTCTACGAGGTGCAGGACACCAAGCTCGCCCGCTCCGCCAAGATCACGGCCCTGCTGCAGCTCGCCGCCTATGCCGACCAGCTGAACCGGCTCGGGGTCACCACCGCCGAGGAGGTACGACTCGTGCTCGGCGACGGCTCGCACAGTGTGCACCGCCTGCGCGACATCCTGCCCGTCTATCTCAACCGCCGGGCTCGGCTCGAGCGCCTCGTCGCCGAGCGGCAGACCGACGAGCGGATCGTCGCCTGGGGCGACCCGAGGTACACCGCCTGCGGGCACTGCGCCGCCTGCCTCGTCGAGGTGGAATCCCACCGCGACGTGCTCCTCGTCGCGGGGATGCGCCTCAGCCAGAGGAAGAAGCTGCGGGATGCCGGTGTCGAGACGATCGAGCAGCTGGCCGCCACATCCGCTGCCATTCCGGGGATGGCCGAGACGACCCTCACCACGCTGCGGGAACAGGCGCGGCAGCAGCTGCGGCCGGGGCTGAGCTTCGACGTGTTCAACCCGGCCGGGCTCGGTTCGATCCCTGTACCCGACGCCGGCGACATCTTCTTCGACTTCGAGGGCGACCCGCTCCACAGCGAGAACAACTCGCCAGATTGGGGCCTCGACTATCTCTTCGGCCTCGTCGAGGGAGACGGCGGATTCCGCGCCTTCTGGGCGCACACCTTCGCCGAGGAGCGTCAGGCGCTCGTCGACTTCCTCGACTATGTCGCCGCCCGCCGGGCCATATTCCCTGCACTGCATATCTACCACTACGCGTCCTACGAGCACACTCACCTGCTGTCGCTGGCTGCCAGGCACGGCTACGGCGAGGAGGCAGTCGACGACCTGCTGCGCGAGAACGTGCTGGTCGATCTGTATCCGATCGTGAAGAAGAGCCTGCGGGTGGGCTCGCACAGCTATTCGATCAAGAAGCTCGAACCTCTCTACATGGGCGGGGAGCTGCGCACCGGGGTCGACAACGCGGCGGACTCGATCACCGAATACGCCCGCTCTTGCGAGCTGCTGGCCGAGGGGAGAGCGGATGATGCGTCCGCGAAGCTCGACGACATCGCCAGGTACAACGAGTACGACTGCCTCTCGACCCTGCGACTGCGCGACTGGCTGCTGGCCAGGGCGGCCGAGAACCGGGTGGACCTCGCCGACGCCCGCTCCCTGGAACTGGACCTGCCTGTGCGGCAACCGAGCCCGGTCTACCTCGCTCTGGCCTCTGCGGTGGAGAACATCCCGCCGGCCGACCGCACGGCCGACGACACCGCTATCGCGTTGGCCTCCGCCGCGATCGACTACCACCGGCGGGAGGGCAAGAAGTTCTGGCAGGAGCACTTCGCCCGCCTCGCCAACCCGGTCGACGCGTGGGCGGACACCCGGGGGGTGCTGATCGCCGGGAGCGTGCGGGTGCACCGCGACTGGAGGGTCGAGCCCCGGGCCCGCCTCGCCTCCCGCATTCTCGCGATCACGGGAGAGGTGGCCCCTGGCAGTTCATTCAAGGTGGGGACGGGTACCCACCTGCTCTACGACGCCCCCTTCCCCCCGCTCCCCGAGACGGGCGCACCGGGATCACGACGCGCCCACGACCGGGCCGTGATCATCGAGATCGGTCTGACCGACGACGGGGTGGACGAGTACTTCGTCATCGAGAAGCTCACCGGGGAGATCTCCGCCTATGACGAACTGCCGATGGCCCTGGCCCCCGGCGCTCCCCCCCGCGCGGGCACGCAGGTCGACGCGATCGCCGAGTGGGGCCAGGAGATCCTCGACGCGCTGCCCGGAATGCTGCCCGATGCCGCACTCGACATCCTGCGGCTGCGGAGCCCGCGCGGCACTCTCGCCTCGGTGGGCGCCATCGCGCACGACTCCCGCGGCGGGGAGATCACGGCGGCGATCCGCGACAGCCTCCTGTCTATCAATGACTCCTACCTGGCCGTGCAGGGTCCGCCCGGCACCGGCAAGACCTACACGGGGTCGAGGGTCATCGCCGACCTGGTGGTCAACCACGGCTGGAAGGTCGGTGTCGTCGCCCAGTCGCACGCGACGGTCGAGAACATGCTCGGCGCGGTCATCGAGGCCGGCCGGGAACTCGGTCTCGGGCGCGACCGGGTCGGCAAGAAGGCGAAGGACACCTCCGACCGCACCCCCGTCCCCTGGACCACCCTCGGGCCGAAGGACTTCGCGGTCTTCTGCCGCCAGGACGGCTTCGTGCTGGGCGGCACGGCCTGGGACTTCAGCAACGCCGGGCGAGTGCCGCGCGGTTCCCTCGACCTGCTCGTGGTGGACGAGGCAGGACAGTTCTCCCTGGCCAGCACCATCGCCTCGGCCGTCGCCGCCCGCCGCCTGCTCCTGCTCGGCGATCCGCAGCAGCTTCCGCAGGTGAGCCAGGGCAGCCACCCGGAGCCGGTGGACGTGTCGGCGCTCGGCTGGCTGACGAGCGGACACCAGGTGCTTCCCCCCGAGTTCGGGTTCTTCCTCGAGAAGACGTTCCGGATGCACCCGGCGGTCTGCGCCCCCGTCTCGCGACTGTCCTACGAGGACAAGCTGTTCTCGGTCGCCGAGACGCGCGAGCTCGGCGGAATCACGCCCGGGCTGCACCCGCAGCCCGTGTCTCACCGGCTCAACTCCACGTCGTCGGCCGAGGAGGCCGAGCGGGTCGTCGAGATCGCCAGGTCTCTGATCGGACGCGACTGGACGGCTCGCGGGATCACCCGGGCGATCGACGAGCCGGACATCATCGTCGTCGCGCCCTACAACGCCCAGGTCGACCTGATCGGCCAGGCGCTGCGGGCGGCCGGGCTCGGCGGGATCCCGGTGGGCACGGTCGACAAGTTCCAGGGCCAGGAGGCGGCCGTCGCGATCGTGTCGCTGTCCGCATCATCCGCTGAGGAGGTCCCGCGAGGACTGGAGTTCCTGCTGCTGGCGAACCGGCTCAACGTGGCGATCTCGCGCGCCCAGTGGGCGGCGTACCTCGTCTATTCCCCCGCGCTCACCGAGCACCTGCCGACGAATGCGGCCACCCTCGCGCAGCTGAGCGCGTTCATCGAGCTGGTGGAGGGGGTGCGGTAGGACGGTCCGCGCAGGCGACGCGGCAGGGCGCAGGCGGCGCGTCAGCGCGGGCGCTCACCTCGCGCGGTGGAGGATCCGCCGCGCCTGCTCGATGACCGGGCGGTCGACCATACGTCCATCGACCTGGGCGACACCGTCGTCGACACTCAGCACCCGCGTCGCCCAGGCCACCTCGCGCTCAGTCGGCTCATACTGGGCAGCCACTACAGCGACCTGCGCAGGGTGGATGCAGAGCTTGCCTCCGAAGCCGAGGGTGCGTGCGCGGGCCGCGGCCGCCGCGACGATGTCGAGGTCGCGGATGTCCGTGGTCGGCGAATCGAGCGGTGAGCCGATCTCGGCCGCACGCGATGCGACGACGACCTGGCCGCGCGCGTAGTCGAGGGAGGCGTCGCTGCCGCTCGCGTCGATGTCGAACGCGAAGTCGATCGCGCCGAACGCCACGCGAGTCACACCGGGCACACTCGCGATCGCGAACGCGTGCTGCACCCCCTTCGCGGACTCGATGAGGGGGACGAGGGCGAGACGAGGCTCCAGCCGCGCGGCGAGCGCCGCGATCCCCGCCGCACCGTCGGCCTTGGGGACCATGAGCCCGAGCAGTCCGTTGCCGGGAACCCGGGCAAGCGTCAGTAGTTCGTCGACCTCCACGGTGAAGGTGGGGCTCCCGACGGTGTTGACCCTCACGAGCGCGCGCACGCCGCCTGGCAACAGCCCCGCGACCGCCGCGGCGAGCGCGTCGGCCTTGCTGCCCCGCGCGACGGCGTCCTCGAGGTCGATGATCACGATATCCGCAGCGGATGTCGCGGCCTTGGCGAACCGGTCCGGCCGGTCACCCGGCACAAAGAGCGCGGTGATCGCGGATCGGACGAGTTCGCGGGCGTCCGCGGTGCCAGTCCCGGTGGATCCATCGGCACCGGTACCGGTACCACCACTACCCGAGTTGCCTCGCGCTGTCCCGGCCACCTCCCGCGTGATCCCCAGCACGCGCGCCTCGGTCTCCAGCGCCAACCCGACCCGCGGACGGTCCGCCCGCTGCGGGGCGACGCCGCCGATCGACTGCAGCCATGCCCAGGTGTCCGCGACGGTCTCCGCGAGTGGGCGCACGGCCAGTCCGGTGGCCAGGGCAGGTCCGACATCCGCTCGATGCATCGTGTCGTGGGCCTCGCCCGGCGGAATCCAGAACGGCAGCTCAGTCCACGGGGCGACGCCTGCGGCGAGGATGTCGTCGGGATCGGTCCAGCGCAGGCGGGGTTCGGACGACGCGCCTACGACCCGCGCGATCGTTTCGAGGATCTCGCCCATGGTGCTGTGTGCGACCGGGCTCACCACGTTGAACGCCCCGCCGAGGCCGCGCTCCGCCGCGGACAGGGCCCAGGCCGCGAGGTCGCGGGCGTCGATGTACTGGATCGGGAGGTCGGCGGGGCCCGGGGCAAGCACCGTGCCGCCGCGGGCGAGTCGGCCGAGCCACCAGGGCAGGCGTCCGATGTTCTCGTGCGGGCCGAGGATGAGTCCGGCCCGCACGAGCAGGGCACGGTCGCCGAACTCCGCGGTCGCCGCCAGCTCGCCTCCGGCCTTCATGGTGGCGTAGTCGTCCTCGCCACCGTCGGCGGATGCCGCGACCACGGGCGCTCTCTCGTCGGCCCCCGCTGCGGTCGGGTAGGCGTAGACCGACCGGCTCGATATGTAGATGTATCCGCCCGCGTGGCCGGCCAGCAGCCTGGCCGTGTCTCGGACGGCGCTCGGCGCGTGCGACCAGGTGTCGGCGACGATGTCCCAGCCGGCGCCCTCGCGAACGGCAGCGGCCAGGACGGCCAGCCCCCCGGACTCGGTACGGTCGCCCTGCAGCGAGGCCACCCCGGGGATCGGCTCCGTTCCGCGGTGGAAGACCGTCACCTCCCAGCCCCTGGCCAGCGCGTCGTCGACGAGCGCACGGCCGACGAATTCGGTACCGCCGAGAACGAGGAGTTTCATGGCTTCCTTGCCTGATTCGAGTGGTGTCGTGCTCAGTCGGTGTCGCTCGTCACGGCCTCGAAGCCCGTCGCCGCCTCGAAGCCCGTGGGCTGGTTGAGCAGCGCCGCGATGTCGATCGCAACGAACTTGCGGATGCGGCCGAGCCGCAGGTTGGCGTAGACGGCGTCGTGCGGATCGACGGCCTCCCCAATCAGGCGGGAGGTGAGCGCCTCGCCGATCTCCTCGCCGGCATCCTGCCGCGCCGTCTCGACCATTGCATCGACGAGCCCGTCGTCTGCTGCGACGCCGTGCAGGGCCAGAGCGAGACTCCCGTAGAGCCCCCGCCGCAGCGCGAGCTGCTTGAGGTCACCGTGCTCGTACTCGGTGAGCGACTGCCGCCAGCCCAGAGATCGCAATTTCTTCCGCGCTCGCTCGACGCGCCGGGCATCCGCTTCATTCTGGCGGGCGAGGAGTTCGAGCTCCTTCTTGGCCCCGGCGGCGTAGTCTGCGTCGGCGAAGTCGGCGTGCTCGCGCAGGGCGCCGATGATGATGCGGTTCTTCACGGCCATCCGCACGGCGGACAGGGCGATCATCAGCCCCTCGTCGACGACGCGGGCGGTCTCGGCGGCGCGCTCCTGGGCGCCGCTGCGCCCGCGACCCCCCCGCGACACCACTGCCATACCGACCCTTCCGAGTGCGCCAGACGGCGCCATACGATTTTAAGCGAAGAAAGCGGATGTCGCACCGATCACCCCGCGTTCCCCCGGCACTGTCGCTGCAACACGCCCCCGGTTCACCGGGTGTTCATGGCAGAGTGATCCGGTGCCGACCCGACTGCGCCGCAGCACCTCCTCCCCCACCGACGTCACCGTCACACGCGTCGAGCGCGGGCCGGTCTACGTGCGGGTGAGTACCATCGGACACACCGGCGAGCGGCCGTTCGTTCTCGTCCCGGGAATCGGGGTGTCGTCGAACTACTTCGAACGGCTCGCCCCCAACCTCAACGAGTTCGGCCCCGTGCACGCCCTCGACCTGCCCGGATTCGGCGGGGTTCCGCACCCGGGCAAGGCGCTGTCGATCCGCGGATATGCCGACCTGCTCGGGGCCGTGATCGATGAGCTGAGACTCGTCGACCCGATCATCGTCGGCCACTCGATGGGCACCCAGATCGTCAGCGACCTGGTCGCCCGGCGGCCGGAGATCTCGACAATCGTGCTCATCGGACCGGTTGTCAACGCCCGCGAGCGTCGCATCCCGCTGCAGGCGCTGCGGTTCGTGCAGGCGAGCTGGCACGAACCGTTCCGGGTGAAGGTGCTCGCCGTGAGCGCGTACCTGCTCTGCGGGGTCAAATGGTTCTCGCGGGTGCTGCCGCGCATGATGGCGTTCCCCATCGAGGATTGCCTGCCGCAAATCCGCGCCCACACGCTCGTGATCCGCGGCGAGTTCGACGCCGCATCGCCGCGGGAATGGGTGGAGCGCGTGAGCGAGCTGTTGCCGCTGTCCCGCACCTGGGAGATCCCGGGAGCCGCGCACTCGGTGATGCATGCCCACGCTGAGGAGGTCGCGCGTCTCTGCGTCGAGCACGCCAGGCAGGCGGCGACCACGAGCGACGACGACGAGCTGCATCACTACCCCGAACGGGCCGAGGGCGAGAAGCCGATGTCCTCCCCCGCCGACTCGGTCGCGGCGGTCGCGGCGCGGGCCGTGGAGACGATCGGCATCATCACGGACAACGACGACGCCATCGCCCTGGGTAAGACTCGGCACGCGGAGGCCATGAGCCGTGAGGACGATGAGGCGACAGGCTAGCCCGAGCGGCTGGGTCTCACTCCATGTCGCGGGCAGTCGTGACCCGGTTGCCCTCGACGAGCGCCCCCGGGTTGCGTTGCGTCGGGTCGGCGACCTCGGCGTATCGGCCGGTGTGGCCGGTCTGGCTGGCCTCATGCGTCGACTCATCGTCGGCCGAGCGCGCCTTCTCCTCCTCCCGCTCGCCACTGTCCTCCCGACTTCCGACATCGACGGTGGGAGAACCATCAGCGGTGGAGGCTGGCGCGAGCGATCCGTCGAGTGCGTTGACGCCGGGGTCTGAGTCTGAGCCAGAGCGATCGGGAAGAGTCATGCGACAAGCCAACGACGTCGGGCCTATCGGCGCAAGCCCCCGAGACCATCGGGCACGACCGTCTCGGGGTGGGCGACAGGCCCGGGCCACCTGGTGATCAGGCGGCGAGGCCCGACTCGATGGCCGCGATGACCTCGGGGGCGTCCGGCTGTGTAGTGGGGCGGAACCGGTGAACGCCTCCAGTGGGCGACAGCACGAACTTCTCGAAGTTCCACTTGACGTTTCCGGCTTTGCCGGCAGCATCCGTTGTCTTCACCAGCTCGGCGTAGAGGGGGTGACGTGAGCGCCCGTTGACGCGGATCTTGTCGAACATCGGGAAGGTGACGCCGTAGGTCATGGAGCAGAAGTCCTGGATCTTCTCGGCGCTGCCCGGCTCCTGGCCGGCGAACTGGTTGCAGGGAAAGCCGAGGACGGTGAAACCGCGGTCGGCGTAGGTCTTCTGGAGCGCCTCGAGCTTGGCGTACTGCGGGGTGAGGCCGCACTTGGACGCGACGTTCACGACCAGGATGACCTTGCCGTCGTAGTCAGCGAGAGTGGTGGTCTGTCGCTCGATCGTGATCAGGGGAATGTCTCGGAGGCTCATGGGGGGAGCCTATGCCTGCGGGCTGGATCTCCCCCTCCCAGGTGCGACCGTCGGGGCGGTGTGCACAGATGGTGGTGGGGCTGGTATCGGATGCCGATGGCTGCCTATCTTGGCCGGATGGAAGAGAGGGAATCGGGCAGGATCTGTGGGCAATCGGCCCGCGAGGTGCTGGCGGTGCTGCGGAGCGGCAGCGAACAGGGTCAGTCACCTCGCCGGAGCCACGCTGACCTACCGCGCGCGGACCGGCGCCGGGGCCGCCGCGACATACGCCGCCAGGTGCTGCCCGGTGAGGGTCGAGCGCGCCGCGACGAGGTCGGCCGGGGTCCCCTCGAAGACGACCCGCCCTCCGTCGTGGCCGGCACCCGGCCCGAGGTCGACGATCCAGTCGGCGTGCGCCATCACCGCCTGGTGGTGCTCGACGACGATGACCGACTTGCCGGAGTCCACCAGCCGGTCGAGCAGACCGAGCAGGTTCTCCACATCGGCCAGGTGCAGTCCGGTGGTCGGTTCGTCGAGCACGTACACCCCGCCCGTCTCGGACAGATGCGTGGCGAGCTTGAGCCGCTGGCGCTCCCCACCGGAGAGGGTGGTGAGGGGCTGCCCCAGGCTGATGTAGCCGAGCCCGACGTCATCCAGCCGCTCGAGGATCGCATGCGCCGCCGGGATCTTCGACGCCCCTGCGGAGAAGAACTCGCGCGCCTCGGTCACCGGCATGCGGAGCACCTCGCTGATATCGCGACCCCCGAGGTGGTACTCCAGCACCGAGGCCTGGAACCGCTTGCCCTCGCAGACCTCGCACTCGGTCGCGACCCCGGCGATCATCCCCAGGTCGGTCTCGATCACCCCGGCACCGTTGCAGTTCGGGCACGCGCCCTCGGAGTTCGCGCTGAACAGCGCCGGCTTCACCCCGTTGGCCTTCGCGAACGCCGTGCGGATCGAGTCGAGCATGCCGGTGTAGGTGGCCGGGTTGCTGCGCTTCGATCCGCGGATCGCCCCCTGCCCGATCGACACGACCCCGGTCCCCTTCGGAATGGACCCGTGCACGAGGGAGCTCTTGCCCGACCCCGCGACCCCGGTCACGACGACCAGCACCCCGAGCGGGATGTCCACGTCGACCTCCTGAAGGTTGTGCGACGTCGCCCCGCGGATCTCGAGCACCCCGGTGGGGGTCCGCACGGAGTCCTTGACCGCGGCGCGGTAGTCGAGGTGGCGTCCGGTGAGGGTGTGGCTCGCCCGCAGGCCCTCCAGTGTGCCCTCGAAGCAGATGGTGCCGCCCGCGGACCCGGCGCCGGGCCCCAGGTCGACGACGTGATCGGCGATCGCGATCATCTCGGGCTTGTGCTCGACCACGAGCACGGTGTTGCCCTTGTCGCGCAGCAGCAGCAGCAGTTCATTCATCCGCTGGATGTCGTGCGGGTGCAGCCCGATCGTCGGCTCGTCGAAGACGTAGGTGACGTCGGTGAGGGAGGACCCGAGGTGGCGGATGATCTTGGTGCGCTGTGCCTCCCCTCCGGACAGGGTTCCGGCCGGCCGGTCGAGGGACAGGTAGCCGAGCCCGATCTCCACGAAGGAGTCGAGGGTCTGCCGGAGGGTGGCGAGAAGCGGAGCGACCGAGGGCTCGTCGAGCCCGCGCACCCACTCGGCCAGGTCGCTGATCTGCATCGTGCACGCATCCGCGATGTTCTTCCCGGCGATACGCGATGAACGCGCTCCCTCGCTCAGCCGGGTGCCGTCGCACTCAGGGCAGGTGGTGAAGGTGACCGCCCGGTCGACGAAGGCGCGGATGTGGGGCTGCATCGCCTCGCGATCCTTGGCGAGGAACGACTTCTGCACCTTGGGGATCAGTCCCTCATAGGTCATGTTGATGTCGCCCACCTTGACCTTGATGGGCTCCCGGCGAAGGAAGTCGTGCAGTTCCTTCTTCGTGTAGTCGCGGATCGGCTTGTCGGCGTCGAGGAACCCGGACCCGGTGAAGATCCGCACTCCCCAGCCGTCCGCGGTGTAGCCGGGGATCGTGAGGGCTCCCTCGTTCAGCGACTTCGAGTCGTCGTAGAGCTGGGTGAGGTCGATGTCGGTGACGTTGCCCATCCCCTCGCAGCGCGGACACATACCGCCGGTGATGCTGAAGCTGCGCCGCTCCTTGGTGGTGACGCCGCCCTTCTCCATCGTGACCGCACCCGCCCCGGAGATCGACGCGACGTTGAACGAGAACGCCTGGGGAGATCCGATGTGCGGCTGCCCGAGTCGGCTGAACACGATACGCAGCATGGCGTTGGCATCGGTCGCGGTGCCGACCGTCGAGCGAGAGTTCGCCCCCATCCGCTCCTGGTCGACGATGATCGCCGTCGTCAGCCCCTGCATCAGGTCGACGTCGGGCCGCGCGAGCGAGGGCATGAACCCCTGGAGGAACGCGCTGTAGGTCTCGTTGATCATCCGCTGCGACTCGGCAGCGATCGTGCCGAAGACCAGCGAGCTCTTGCCGGAGCCGGAGACCCCGGTGAACACCGTCAGCCGCCGCTTCGGGATCTCGACACTCACGTCTTTGAGGTTGTTCACCCGGGCGCCCTGCACCCGGATGAGGTCGTGGCTGTCGGCCTGCGCCACGGGGGTCGAGTCGGTCGTCATTGCCATGCTCATCGTCTCTTCCGGTCACCGGGGCGCCGGGGCTCGTGTACCCGATCTGGGGCACAAGTTTAGGGGCGGACCGCTCGACGCACCTACCCGCGCAGGGCCAGCGCGAACGGCAGAACACCGTGCGCCCCCGCCCCGCGCAGCAGTCGGGCGGCGACCGTGAGCGTCCACCGGCTGTCGACCAGATCGTCGACGAGCAGCACCGGGCCCGGCCCCACCCCGGCGAGCCCCGCGGCGAGCGCGTCGCCCACCGCGAAGGCGCTCCACACGTTCGACAGCCGGTACGCGCTGTTGCCCCCCGGCTCGCCGACCGGACCGCCCGCGACGGCGTCCAGCGAACCCAGGTGCGGCAGACGCCCAGCACTCGAGAACGCTGCCCCGACCGATTCGATGAGAAGCGGATGTGACCGCGACGGCATCGTCACCACGGCGACGGGCCGCTCGTCCCAGGTCCACTCGCCGAGCACCCGGATGCACGCGGCGATCAGCTGCGGCGAGGCCGGCGCGTCGACGTTGCCCGGCGAGAACACCGAACGCAGCGTGCCGCCCCAGCCGAGGTCGGTGAGGCGCGCGAGGGCGCGTCCTTCCGACATCCGCTCGCCCACGGCGATCTTGCCCTTCGCCGGCACCCCGAGGCGGTCGGCCCCCGTCGGCCACTGCGCCCGCGGATCGAGCAGCACGCCGACCCGGTCGAGAGCGGATGTCGCGGTCGCCGTCGCCTCGGTGCGGACCTCGGATGGGTACCAGGCGCCCGCGCAGTTGTCGCAGCGGCCGCAGGGCACCGCGGTGTCGTCGTCAAGGGAGCGCTGGAGGTATTCCATGCGACATCCGCTCGTCTTCTCGTACTCGATCATGTGCTGCTGCTCGGCCACCCGTTCAGCGGCGATGCGCTCATAGCGCTCCCGGTCGTAGACCCACAGCTCTCCGGTGGCGACCCAGCCGCCCTGCACCCGGCGCACGGCACCATCGACATCGAGCACCTTGAGCAGCAGCTCGAGCGGGGTGCGGCGGATGTTCACCCGTGCCTCCAGCGCCGGCGTTGACAGCGGGGCACCCTGCTCGCGAAGCGCGTGGATGACGGTCTCCGCGCGGTCCTGGCTCGGCATCGATGCGGTCGCGAAGTACTGCCAGATCGCCTCGTCCTCGGGCCCCGGCAGCAGGAGAACATCGGCGTTCTCGGTGGCGCGGCCCGCGCGGCCGACCTGCTGGTAGTAGGCGACGGGCGAGGACGGCGCCCCGAGGTGCAACACGAACCCGAGGTCGGGCTTGTCGAAGCCCATGCCGAGGGCGCTCGTGGCGATCAACGCCTTCACCTGGTTGTTCTTGAGCAGCTGCTCGGACTCCTCTCGCTCGAGGGTGTCGGTCTGGCCGGTGTACGCGCGGACGACGTGGCCGGCCTCGCGGAGGAGCCGTGCGGTGTCCTCCGCGGCGGCGACGGTGAGGGTGTAGATGATGCCGCTGCCGGGCAGCTCATCGAGGTGGCTGAGCAGCCAGCCGAGGCGGCTGCTCGCGTCGGGCAGGCGCAGCACCCCGAGGCGCAGGGATGCCCTGGCGAGCGGTCCGCGGATCGTGACGACCGAACCTGCCGAACCGAGCTGCTCCGCGACGTCCTGCACGACCCGGCTGTTCGCGGTCGCCGTCGTCGCCAGCACCGGCACCCCGGCGGGCATCTGGGCGATGAGGTCGCGCAGCCGGCGGTAGTCGGGCCGGAAGTCGTGGCCCCAGTCGGAGATGCAGTGCGCCTCGTCGACCACGAGCATGCCGACCCGCGGGATCAGCGCCGGCAGCTGGTTCTCGCGGAAGGAGGGGTTGTTGAGCCGCTCGGGCGAGACCAGCAGCACGTCCACCTCGTCCCGGGCGAGCTTGCCGAGTACGTCACTCCACTCGTGCGCGTTCGTCGAGTTGATCGCGACAGCACGCACCCCCGCACGCTCGGCCGCGGCGATCTGGTCGCGCATCAGGGCCAGCAGCGGCGAGACGAGGATCGTGGGGCCGCGACCCAGGTTGCGCAGCAGCCGCGTCGCCACGAAGTACACGGCCGACTTGCCCCATCCGGTGCGCTGCACCACGAGCGCGCGGCTGCGGACGTCGACGAGGGTCTGGATCGCTTCGAACTGGCCGTCGTGGAAGGCAGCGTCATCGCGGCCGACGAGTGTGCGCAGCACGGCGAGGGCATCATCATGGGTCGGAGAGGACATGCCTCCAGCCTGACAGGTGCCACCGACACAGGCCGCTGGACTACGCTTCCGCCCATGGCCGAATTGCCCGAGGTGAGTGTCTGCTACCTCGTCCGCGACACCCCGCAGGGCACCGAGGTGCTCCTCGGACGCAAGAAGACCGGCCTGGGCCTGGGCAACCTCGTCGGCCCCGGCGGCAAGCTCGAGGCGGGCGAGTCCCCGACCGACGCCGCCGTGCGCGAGACCCTCGAGGAGGTCGGCATCACGATCGCAGCGACCGACCTTGTTCTCATCGGCGAGCTCAGGTACCCGTTCACGCATCATCCGCTCTGGAGCCAGAAGTCCTGGGCCTTCCTCTGCCGCACCTGGTCCGGCGACCCGGTCGAGTCCGACGAGCTCGCGCCCGAGTGGTTCCCCGTCTCCTCGATCCCCTTCGAGCGGATGTGGGACGACGCGCGATTCTGGCTGCCACGCGCCCTCACCGGCGAGAGCGTGCGCGCCACCTTCGTCTTCGGGGCCGACGGCCGCACCGTCGAGAGTACCGAGATTCACGGCCGGGAGGCATCCGCTGTCTGAGTTGAATGTGGGGTTCCGCTCCGAACGCGGACCCGTGTTGATCGCCCTCATGCTCTCGACGGGACTCGTGGCGATCGATGCCACCATCCTCGCGACGGCCGTGCCCTCGATCGTCGCCGACCTGGGCGGCTTCTCGCTGTTCCCGTGGCTGTTCTCGATCTACCTGCTCGCGCAGGCGGTGTCGGTGCCGGTCTACGCGAAGCTCTCCGACATGATCGGACGCAAGCCGATAATCCTTATCGGCATCGGCCTGTTCCTGCTCGGCTCGGTGCTGTGCGGTCTCGCCTGGAGCATGCCAGCGCTCATCGCGTTCCGGGTGGTGCAGGGACTCGGTGCCGGGGCAGTGCAGCCGATGTCGATCACGATCGCCGGCGACATCTACACGCTGGCCGAGCGCGCGAAGGTGCAGGGCTACCTGGCGAGCGTCTGGGGCATCTCCTCGGTCGTCGGGCCGACCCTCGGCGGGGTGTTCTCGCAGTTTCTCAGCTGGCGCTGGATCTTCTTCGTCAACATCCCGCTCTGCCTCATCGCGGCACTGATGATCTGGCGCAACTTCCACGAGAGCGTCGAGCGGCGCCCGCACCGCGTCGACTACCTCGGAGCCGTGTTGCTCACCGCCTCCCTTACCCTGCTGATCCTCGCCGTGCTCGAGGGCGGGCAGGCCTGGGCGTGGAACTCGCCACAGAGCATCGGCGCGTTCGCCCTCGGTGCGGTGCTGCTCGGACTGTTCGTCCTGGCCGAGACGCGGGCGGCCGAACCGATCCTGCCGCTCTGGGTGTTCTCGCGCCGGCTCCTGCTCACCACCACCCTCGTCTCGATCGGCGTCGGGGCGATCCTCATCGGCCTCACCTCCTACGTGCCGACGTACCTCTCCGGGTCGCTCGGCACCACCCCGATAGTCGCGGGACTCGCGCTGGCGGCCCTCACGATCGGCTGGCCGATCGCCGCCGCCCAGTCCGGTCGCCTCTACCTGCGGATCGGATTCCGCAACACGGCCATGATCGGAGTGGTGTTCGTGGTGCTTGGCACGGTCGTCCTCGCCGCCTTCACCGGCTCCCCGAGTGTCGCGACCGTCGCCGTCAGCTGCTTCGTGATCGGACTCGGCCTCGGCTTCGTCGCCTCCCCGTCGCTCATCGCCGCACAGTCGAGCGTCGAGTGGCACGAGCGCGGTGTCGTCACCGGCACCAACCTCTTCGCACGATCGATGGGCAGCGCCGTCGGCGTCGCCATCTTCGGAGCGGTGGCCAACTCGATCTTCGCCGCGTCGGGACGTTCTGAAGCGGATGTCGCGACCATCGAGACCGCATCCAGCGCCGTGTTCGTGGCGGTCGCCATCGCCGCCGTCGCGACCGTCGCCGCCGTGCTGTCGATGCCGCGCACGCCGCCGCAGGGCGCGCGGGGAGTCTCAGCCCGGAGCTGACTGCTGCTGCGCGGCCGTCGATCCCGCCGTCTCGTCCCACATCGACTGGAACGCGTGGATCGCGTGGGATCTCGAGGTTCCGCATGCCTGCGCGGCGATCACGGCCTCGCGGAGCTGGACGATCAGCGGGCCGGGGAGGACGGATGGTCGCTCGGCCACCCGGGTTCCCGCGGCGCCGCGGCTGACGATGAACCCCTCCCCCTCGAGACTCTTGTAGGCCTTGGCCGCCGTGCCGAGGGCGACGTCGAGGTCGCGGGCGATCTGGCGCACCGTGGGCAGGCGATCTCCGGCGCCGACCCGGCCGGCGAGGATGAGTCCCCGGTAGTGGTCGGCTATCTGCTCTGAGCTGTATCCCGCCATGGGGTCACCTCCTCGCCGGGTCGGATTCCGCCTGGGCCTCCTCGACCCGCAACGGCGGCGCGGGCCGGAATCGAGTTGTTCCGACGACGAGCAGGAGCAGGATGTAGGCCGTCACGGTGAGAAATCCGGCGACCCAGGAGAGCCACGGCGCAAGGGCGGCGATATCCGTGCCCCAGGAATGGCCGGAGTTGCTGGTGGTCATGAGTGCGGATCCGGCGACCCTGCTCACCGACCGGCCGAGCGTGAGCAGCAGTGCTCCCGAGACGACCCAGATGGTGCGCAAGCTGATGGCGCGACGTGACCCCTCGTCGGCCGGCACGGATTCGGGACGCTGGAACGGGCGCGCGGCGTTCGCGGACAGCACGCAGAAGGCGAGGACCCCCAACACCACGCACCCCGCCAGCACGGGCAGCCCGTACGCCCAGCCGAAGAACGTCGTCGCCGCCCTGTTCTCGCCTCCGGACTCCACGACCAGCCACCGGTAGCGGCCCTCGTCATCCTGGCTCGAGATGGACCCGGCGAAGGCGACCAAAAGGATGACGCCGGCCAGTGCCACGCCGGGAATCCGAAGCTGCCGGAAGTCGAGGTAGGTGCGCCACGACCGGGGAGCCAGGGGCGGGACGGGCACCTCCGGCTTGCGCCGGCCCAGTGTCAGGACAAGGAGCGTTACGGCGAGCGCCGCACAGGCGAGCAGCAGCACGGGTGCGTATTCCCACCACGTGTACTCGAAGGCAGGGGAGGCGACGAGGCCGGATCGTGAGAGAGCGAACTGGATGGGCGCGGAGAACGCCATGATCAGGGCAGCCGCGCCCAGGATGACGCCGGAGGCCGCGACGGAGGGCGAGCCGCCGGTCACCGGTCGCACGACCAGGCGCGAGACCCTCCGCCGCCCGGCCGGGATCAGCGCCCAGGCTCCGGCGATCACGAGGGCTATCGCCAGCGGTGTCCCGTCCGAAACGAGCACGTAGAACAGCACGGTCATTGTCATTCCCCCCTTATCTTGTTGCACAAGTATGACACAAGACTTGTACCAGTAAGCTATGACAAAAAGGGGTATACCGCCGCCGCGGCCTGTCCCGAACGTGCGGCCTGTCCCGGCCCCGCGGCCTGTCCCAATCTCGCTGCGGAGGGGGTATTCGCGTGCGGCGCAGGTTCCGTTTAGCGAGGCGGGGCCGCTCGGCGGGGGGCCGGTGACCCCGCTCCCGCTGCGGCGACGGTTTTCGGCTACGGCGGGGCAAACGCCGGGAACGACCCCCGACTGCGGCGGGGGCTGACGCCTGCGGCCGGCGTGTCGGCGGGCTTTGCACCTCTGCGGCCCCCGTTAGCGACCTGCGGCGGGCGGCGTGCCGGGCGCCGCTGTCCGCAACGGGCGCCGCGAGGGCGAGGCAGGCCGGGCTACCCCGCGAAGCGGTCGGTCGCCTCGATCAGCGCCGAGCGGATGCCCGGCTCCTCCATGGAGTGGCCAGCATCGGGGATGAGGTGGAAGTCCGCCTCCGGCCACGCGCGGTGCAGGTCCCAGGCGGTGACGGGCGGGGTGCAGATGTCGTAACGGCCCTGCACGATGACGGCGGGGATGTGCCTCAGCAGGTGCGCGTCCGTGATGAGCTGGCCGTCGTCCATCCAGCCGCGGTTCATGAAGTAGTGGTTCTCGATCCGCGCGAAGGCCAGGGCGAAGTGGGGGTCGGCGAAACGGGCCACGGTCGCCGGCTGCGGCAGCAGGGTGATCGCGCTCGCCTCCCAGGTCGCCCAGGCGACGGCGGCCGGTCCGTGGACGGCGGGGTCCGGATCGTTCAACAGCCGATGGTAGGCCATGATGTATCCACCACGTTCGGTACCGGGCACCTGGGCTACGTACTTCTCCCACACATCAGGGAAGATCTGCCCGGCGGGTCCCTCGTAGAACCAGTCCAGCTCGCTCTCGCGGAGGGTGAAGATGCCGCGGAGCACGAGCTCGGTCACCCGGTCGGGGTGGGTCTGGGCGTAGGCGAGGGCGAGGGTGCTCCCCCACGATCCGCCGAACACCTGCCAGGTGTCCACACCGACATGGTCGCGCAGCCGCTCGATGTCGGCAACGAGGTGCCAGGTCGTGTTGACCGAGAGGTCGTAGCCCGGCTCGCTTGCGTGCGGGAGGCTGCGCCCGGCTCCGCGCTGGTCGAACAGCACGATGCGGTACTTCGCCGGATCGAACACCCGCCGGTGCAGAGGAGAGACGGCACCACCCGGACCACCGTGCAGGAAGACGACCGGCTTGCCGTGCGGATTGCCCGAGACCTCCCAGTAGAGCTGCTGGCCGTCGCCGACGTCGAGGAGGCCGGTGTCGTGCGGTTCGATCGCTGGGTACAGGGGGCGCATCCGACCAGCCTAGGGTCCCGGGGCGACAGTCCGGGAGCCGTCCCACATCCGACGGTCGGGGGACGCCGGATCGGCCTAAGGTGGGCACATGCGACTTCGCTCGGGGCACGCGCGCGGTCCGTCGGTCCGCGGCATCCGCCTGCACCCGGCCCAGGTCGTCGTTTTTGCGTTCGCCGGAGCGACCCTCGGCGGAACGGCGCTGCTGATGCTCCCGATCGCGATGCAGGGACCGGGGGGCGCCCCCTTCCTCGTAGCGCTGTTCACCGCGACATCCGCTGTCTGCGTGACGGGCCACATCGTGGTGGACACGGCGACATTCTGGACCCCGTTCGGGCAGGTCGTGATCCTGTTCCTCATCCAGATCGGCGGGTTCGGCATCATGACCTTCGCGTCGGTCATCGGACTCGCTGTTCTCCGGCGGATGTCGCTGAGATCGAAGATCACGGCTGCTTCCGAGGCGCACAGTGTGGGCCTGCAGGACGTCTCCGGACTGGTGATCGGGGTCGTGCGCATCTCGCTGATCGTGGAGGCGGTGGTCGCCGTGATCCTCACGCTGCAGTTCATGATCGGCTACGGCGAGTCGTTCGGGCGGGCGCTGTGGCTCGGCATCTTCCATGCCGTCTCCTCGTTCAACAACGCCGGATTCTCACTGTTCAGCGACAACCTCGTGGGGTTCGAGACCGATCCGTTCATCTGCCTGCCGATCGCGGCGGCGGTGATCATCGGCGGGCTCGGATTCCCGGTGATCCTGCAGCTGTGGAAGCACCTGCGGGTGCACCGCAATTGGACGATGAACACCCGCATCGTCGTCTCCGGCACGATCGCGCTGCTGGTCTCCGGCTCCGTGTACATCACCGCGATCGAGTGGAACAACCCGGCAACCCTCGGCCCACTCGAGTGGCCGGCGAAGATCCTCGCCGGCTTCTTCACCTCGGTGCAGACCCGCACGGCCGGCTTCAACTCGATCGACATCGGCGCGATGGACCCGGCCAGCTGGCTGGGGATGGACGCGCTGATGTTCATCGGGGGAGGTCCGGCCGGCACCGCGGGCGGGATCAAGATCACGACCTTCGCGGTGCTGTTCTTCATCCTGTTGACCGAGATCCGCGGTGACCGGGCCGTCAACGTCTTCGGCAAACGGCTGTCGCGATCGGTGCACCGCGAGGCCATCACCCTCGTGCTCCTCGCGGTCGGCGTGGTCGTCGTCGCGACGAGTGTGCTGATGCTGATCACCGACATCGGTATGGACCGGGTGCTGTTCGAGGTGGTGTCGGCGTTCAGCACCGTCGGCCTGTCGACCGGGATCACGGCCGGACTGCCACCGGCCGGCCAGATCGTGCTGATCCTCCTGATGTTCATCGGCCGGCTCGGCCCGATCACCTTCGCCTCGGCGATCGCCCTCCGGGAGCGCCGCACGACCTACGAATTCCCGCAAGAAAGGCCCATCATTGGATAAGTTCTCGTTCTTCTCCCGCGCCAATCCCAACCGGATCGCGGAGGCGGGGGCCGTCGCGGTCATCGGACTCGGCCGGTTCGGCAGCGCCCTGGCGCTCGAGTTGATGGCGAACGGCACAGAGGTGCTGGGCATCGACGACCGCGAGGAGATCGTGCAGGCCCACAACGGGCTGCTCACCCACGTGGTGCGCGCTGACTCCACCAAAGAGGAGACGCTCCGGCAGCTGTCCGTTCCCGAGTTCGAGCGGGTCGTCGTGGCGATCGGCGGCGACATCCAGGCCAGCATCCTCACGGCCGCCCTGGTACTCAAGCTCAAGGTGCCCACGGTGTGGGCGAAGGCGGTGACCGACCAGCACGGCGAGATCCTCACCCAGCTGGGGGTGCGACACGTGGTGTTCCCGGAGAAGGACATGGGCCGCCGGGTCGCGCACCTCGTGCGCGGCGCGATGCAGGACTACATCGAGGTCGGCGAGAACTTCGCGATCGTCAAGACGACCCCGCCGCGGGCCGTGCAGGGCATCGCGCTCGCGGCGACGAAGGTGCGTGCCGTCTACGGGGTGACGATCACGGCGTTCGACCGGGCGGGCGTCGGGTGGAGCTACACCTCCGTCGACACGGTACTCGAGGCGGGCGACGTCATCCTCGTCGCGGGCGCCCCCGACCGGGTCGAGGCCTTCAGCCAGCTGCGCTGACGCCGCTCAGACCCGGGCGGCGGCGCAATACCGGCCGATGGCCTCGAGGTGGCGGGCGTCGGTACCGCAGCATCCGCCGACGACTGCCAGCTGCGGCATCCGCTCTCTAAGGTGGTGGAACTGGCGGCCGAGTTCGTCGGGGTCGCCATCGTCAAGAGTGTCGGAGTGGTCGAGCTCGGCGTGGCTGAGGCGGGAGGCGTTGGCCCGGTAGCCACGGATGCGGACGGCGGTCTGCGGATTGTCGAGGAACCCCGCCGGCAGGTGGTCGGGGTGCACGCAGTTGAGGGCGAAGTACTCGGGGTACCAGTCGGTGTCGGCATCGACCGCGGCGATCGCGTCGTCGATGGTCTCGCCACTGGCGAGGCGTCCGTCGGTCTCGATCGTGAAGGAGACCACGATGGGCACCTCGGCGATCCGAGCGGCACGGGCGATGCCGATCGCCTCGTCGCTGTAGGTGAGGGTGAGCGCGTTGACGTAGTCGATCTCGGTGTCGGCGAAGATGTCGATCTGCCACGAGTGGTAGTCGGCGGCCTCGGCCGGCGACTGGTGCTCGTCGATTCGGTAGCCGTCGCCGCGCGGGCCCACGACCCCGGCGATCACCACCGGCGTGGTCGCGGTCTCCCAGACCCGGCGCACCTTCTCAGCGAGTCGCACACTCTTGCGGTTCACCTCGGCGAAGGTCGACGCGCCATAGCCGAGGCGATCGGTCCAGTCGGGGTTCGCCCGCCAGGTGGCGGTGTCGAGGCTGAATCCCAGCCCGAGGGTCGTCGCGATCGCCGCATGCCGGTTGTACCAGGACCGCAGAACCCCGGAGCCCTCGTCGGTCAGCAGCAGGTCGCAGGCGGCGAAGTAGGGCAACTCGATGCCCTCGTGGAAGATCAGGCTCGTCTCGAGTCCACCGTCGGTGAGGAAGAGTGCGCCACGCTCCAGCTGCGGGAGGGAACTGCGGTATTTCGGCATGGCGGCTCCGGTCGACGTTGATACGATCCCCCGGCCCGGCCCACGCTAGACCGATCATCGGGGGCCCGCAAGGCGCAGCGGTGGGTCGCGCCGAGGCAATTCGCCGCCCCGGTGCGGGGCCGTGGCGGCGGTCCCGAGGCCGCGCCCGGTCCAGAGCTGAGCCCACGGTCGGAACACCGCGACACCCGCGCCGCTGTGTTTACTCGCCGGTTCCCGTTCCCGAGTCGGTGCCGGTACCTGGCGCCGTGCCGTCCGGAGCAGTGCCGCCGGGCGCGACCCGGCTGCCCGGGCCATCACCGGTGGGCCCGCCGTCACGGCCGGGACCGCGGTCGCCAGCGGGGCCACGGTCCGAGGCCGGACCCTGGCCGTCGCTGACCGATCCGCGCTGGTCGAACCCGGAGAGCTGCATCGCTCCGGCTGACGCGTGCCCGATGAGCACCCCACCGCCGAGTCCGACGATGAGGCCGACCGCGACACCGACGGCCGGCCAGCGCCATTGGCGCCAGCGGCTCGGCCTGGTGGCAGTCGCGGTCGCGACGCCGCCGTTCGGTGCCCTTCCGGCGGCCGCGTATGGCGCGGTCTGCTGGCCGGCAGCCGGATACCCGGCGGGGTACGACTCGGGCGGGTACTGGGCGGTCTGGTCTGCCGCGGCCCGATACGCGGCAGCGTCGTACTGCGGAGCCGGGGCAGCCGACTCATACGGAAGCTGCTCGGTCGCCGCGGTGGCGGGGGCCGGAGCTGGGGCGTCGGGAGCCGAGACCTGCTCCGTCGACGGAGTGCCGGTTACCGGAGTGCTCGTCGTCGAGTCATCCGCTTCACCGGAGGGGGAGACATCGTCTGGGGTGGTCTTGTTCGTCATGGAGTCATTCGCTTTCGATCGGCGCGGATCCGAAGTGTCGGACCCGGTCATTGTCTGAGGATGACGCGTATTGCTATGCGCCTGCTATGGACGGTCTCCCAACCGCCACAGAGCACCGCCCTCGACTCGCGCCTGTCGAGCCGCCTGTCGAGCCGCCTGTGCCCGGCCGGCGCAGCGTCGCCGCCCGGCACGGTGTGGCTGACCCGGCGGAGCTCTACCCGACATCACCCCGACCGCCCAGTCGCAGGACGGCCCGGGTCTCGACGCGAAGCTGCGCGACAGTCGCCTATGCGGCCGCGATCGCCTCGAGGATCTTCTGGCCGTACTTCTCGAGCTTCGACTCGCCGACACCCGACATCGTGCCGAGCCCGGCGAGAGTTGTCGGGCGGGCGGTCGCGATCTCGCGCAGGGTCGCGTCGTGGAAGATGACGTAGGCCGGAACCCCGAGCTCCTTCGCCTCCGCACCGCGCCAGGTACGCAGGGTCTCGAACAGCGACGCGGCCTCGGGGGCGAGGTCGGCGCCGGCCTTGATCGTGCGGCTCGACCGCTTCGCTTGGCGCTCCGGCTCCTTGCGCAGCGACACCTTCCTGGCACCGGAGAGAACCTGCGAGCTGGCCTCGGTGATGACCAGCGTTCCGAAGCCGTCGCTGTTGACGGTGAGTAGACCCTGCGCCAGCAGCTGCCGCACCACCGACCGCCACTCCGGCTCGGTGAGGTCGGTGCCGATGCCGAAGGTGCTCAACTCCTCGTGGCGGTTCTGCTCCACCCGGGGCGTGCGCTTGCCGAGCAGGATGTCGATGAGCTGGCCGGCCCCGAACTTCTGGTTGCGTTCGCGCTGCAACCGCACGACGGTGGAGAGCAGCTTCTGGGCGGGGATCGTGCCGTCGATCGACTCGGGTGGTGACAGACAGGTGTCGCAGTTGCCGCACGGGGTGGAGGTCTCGCCGAAATATGCCAGAAGCTGCATACGCCGGCACTCGACAGTCTCGCAGAGGGCGAGCATGGCGTCGAGGTGGGCGGAGAGCTTGCGGCGGTGGGCGTCGTCGCCCTCGGAGTCCGCGATCATCCGTCGCTGCTGCACGACGTCCTGCAGACCGTAGGCGAGCCACGCCGTGGAGGGAAGTCCGTCACGGCCCGCGCGACCGGTCTCCTGGTAATAGCCCTCGACGGACTTCGGCAGGTCGAGATGGGCGACGAACCGCACATCCGGTTTGTCAATGCCCATGCCGAACGCGATCGTCGCGACCATGATGATGCCGTCGTCGCGCAGGAACCGCGACTGGTTCGCCGCCCGCACCGTCGCGGGAAGGCCGGCGTGGTACGGCAGGGCGGGGATACCGTTGGAGACGAGGAACTCGGCCGTCTTCTCCACGGACGCCCTGGACAGGCAGTAGACGATACCGGCGTCGCCGTCGTGCTCGCTGCGCACGAGCTGCAGGAGCTGCTGCTGCGGGGAGTTCTTGCCTGCGATGCGGTACTGGATGTTCGGGCGGTCGAAGCTCGCCACGAAATGCCTCGCCTCGCCGAGCTGCAGGCGGGTCGCGATCTCGGCGTGGGTCTGCTCGGTGGCGGTGGCGGTGAGGGCGATGCGCGGCACCGTGGGCCACCGCTCGTGCAGCATCGACAGCTGCAGGTAGTCGGGCCGGAAGTCGTGGCCCCACTGCGACACGCAGTGGGCTTCGTCGATCGCGAACAGGGCAATCTTCCCGCGGTCGAGCAGGGTGGCGGTCGACGGCACCCGGAGGCGCTCCGGCGCCAGGTAGAGCAGGTCGAGCTCCCCGGCGAGGTAGGCCCGCTCCACATCGGCCTTGACGTCGGCCGCCTGGGTCGAGTTGAGGAACGCCGCACGAACCCCGACGGCCGAGAGGGCGTCGACCTGGTCCTGCATCAGCGCGATGAGCGGGGAGATGACGATGCCGGTGCCCTCGCGCACAAGCGAGGGGATCTGGTAGCAGAGCGACTTGCCGCCGCCGGTCGGCATCAGCACGAGCGCGTCGCCCCCCGAGGAGACGTGCTCGATGATCTCGGACTGGTTGCCGCGGAACTCGTCGTAGCCGAAGACCCGGTGGAGCACCTCGGCAGCTGCGGTGCGCGCGGGAAGACCGGTGCGTACGGGAGAAACGGTCATGGCTTAACTCTACGAGGCGAGTCCGACGCCCGGGGCAGGTAACTCCGTGCTGTGCACAGTCAGCGCTGCGGCGGCTCGGGCGCGATCCACTCGGTCGGCCCCTCGACGGGGCCTGCCCCGGGCTGTGCCGCACCGAAATCGCCGCCTGACACCCCGTGCCGATGGAGGAACTCGCCGTACTGGGGAGCCGCGACCGGCAGGGCTGCGTCGTCGACCGGATCCACAGGTTCCCCCGGCTCCTCCACCACCGTCCGTCTGGTCACCAGCCCGGTGCGCCTCGCCTGCAGCAGCACGAGTGCCGAATACCCGGCCATGATCGCGGCCGTCACGAGCAGCCCCACCGGGCTGCCCTCCGTGGCATTGAGGTCGGTCAGCCCGAAGGCTCCGAGGATGAAGAGTGTCGTGTTGTTCACCACGTGGGCGACGATCGCGGCCTCGAGACCGCCTGTGCGCCAGGTCAGCCAGCCGGCGACAATCGCGAAGATCGACACGTCGAGTAGTCCCCAGATGTCGTAGTTGTGTCCGATGGCGAAGAGCGGCACGGGCAGCAGGATGGCCCAGAGCGGATGTTTCAGCCAGCCGCCGATGGACTGCATCAGGTATCCGCGGAACACGTACTCCTCTGCGGTGGCCTGGATCGGGGTCAGCAACAGGGCCAGCACGATGAGCAGAAGGGTGGTCGAGGTGACGGTCGGCGAGAGCGGCGCTGCGCCCAGCGCCGGGTCGAGCACCAGGAAGGACAGTGCGAAGACGATCCCGTAGACGGCGAGGGCTAGTGGGATGCACCGGCCGAGCCAGCCCCAGCGCACGCGCCCGGCGACGGAGGAGACGAGCCCGAGGGGGCGGGGTCCCATCGTGAGCCGGGCGAGGATGAGCGCCGGCAGCATCAGGGCGATTGTGCCTATTGCGAAGGCGAAGATGGTGGGGTCGGTCAGGTCGAGCGAGATCGTGGTGAGTTTGGCGAGGAAGTCCCCGAAGACGTCCGGCAGGGCGAACGAGCCGATGACGAAGAACAGCACCAGAACGATCGACAGCGCGAGGTAGTACCCCACGAACACGAGTCCGGTGACGAGCGCCTTCCACCACGAGTACTTCGGGGCCGAACGGGCGAGGCGGTGATAGGCGTAGTCCACCGCACCAGCCTAGGCTCGCGTGGCTGGGCGCAGGCGCCATCCGCCGAATGGAGAGCGCGCTGAACGGAGCGCGCTAGATGTAGATCGCCGGGTCGATGTAGAAGCCATCGGGGGTGATCGGCACGGCCCTCGCCGGGATGCCGGTGAGCATCGATTTCGGCGGGGCGTCGCGCACCACGACCGCACCGGAGCCGACGACCGAGCCGGCGCCGATCACGACCGGGCCGATCACGGATGCCCCGGCCCCGACCAGCACGCCGTCGCCGAGGGTGGGGTGGCGCTTCTCCTGCGTGAGGCTCCTGCCGCCGAGGGTGACCCCGTGGTAGAGCATGACGTCGTCGCCGAGCTCGGCCGTCTCGCCGATCACGACCCCCATGCCGTGGTCGATGAAGAGCCGCCGACCGATCGTCGCGCCGGGGTGGATCTCGACGCCGGTCGCGGCGCGCGCGAGCTGGGAGAGCGCCCGCGCGAGGAAGAAGCGGCGCCGCAGCCAGAGACGGTGGGCGAGTCGGTGGCACCAGACCGCGTGCACACCGGGATAGAGCCAGAAGACCTCGGCGTTGCTGCGCGCGGCGGGGTCGCGAAGTCGGGCCGAGGCGATGTCCTCGCGCACCCGCAGACCGAGCGGCCAGTCGAAGGCACGCCGGAAGCGGCCGGGGGCACCGGCGAGATACCCGGCGCCTCCGGCCGCCCCGCGAGCGGCCGCGACCATGCCTAGTCCTGGAGGTGCTCGAAGAGGATGCTCGACAGATAGCGCTCCCCGGTGTCGCAGACGATCGCGACGATGGTCTTGCCTGCGTTCTCCGGACGCTTCGCGAGCTGGATCGCGGCCCAGATGATCGAGCCGGAGGAGATTCCGGCGAGGATGCCCTCATCGGTGGCGAGCTTGCGGGCGACGACGAGGGAGTCCTCCAGTGTCACGTCGATGATCTCGTCGTAGGAGTTGCGATCGAGGATCGACGGGATGAAGTTGGCACCGATGCCCTGGATCTTGTGCGGTCCGGCCTTGCCCTCGGTGAGCAGCGGCGAGTCGATCGGCCCGACGCCGACGATGTGCACACTCGGCTTGAGTTCCTTGAGGCGGTTGCCGACGCCGGTGATGGTTCCTCCGGTGCCGATGCCGGCGACGAAGATGTCGACGCCGCCGTCGGTGTCGGCCCAGACCTCCTCGGCGGTGGTCTCGCGGTGCACGCGCGGGTTGGCCTCATTGTCGAACTGGCGCGCCCAGATGGAGTTCGGGGTGTTCGCGACGATCTCCTGGGCCTTCTCGACCGCGCCGCGCATGCCCTCCGAGCCGGGGGTCAGCACGATCTCGGCACCGAAGGCGCGCAGCACCACCCGGCGCTCGCGGCTCATGGTCTCCGGCATGGTCATGATGACCTTGTAGCCGCGGGCCGCGCCGGCCATGGCGAGCGCGATCCCGGTGTTGCCGCTGGTGCCCTCGACGATGGTGCCGCCGGGCTTCAGCTCTCCGGACTTCTCCGCCGCATCGATGATCGCAACCCCGATGCGGTCCTTGACACTCGACGCGGGGTTGTAGAACTCCAGCTTCGCCAGAATCGTCGCATCGAGTCCCTCGGCGAGACGGTTGATGCGCACCAGGGGGGTATTCCCGACGAGCTCGGTGACGTTGGAGTAGATGCGTCCGGCCATAGTGAGGCGGTGTCCATTCTGAATCAGTGAAGCGGATGTCGTGTCGGTACCCTATCCATCAGCGTCGGGCGAGTGACGGATATTCCCCCCACACCGACATACGGCGGGACACAAGCTCAAAAAAAGTAGGGAGCCCCCACCACCGGGGGGTGGCGGGGGCTCCGAATCGAGCGACTAGTCGCGGAAGATGTCCTTGACGTTCTCCCCGGCCTTCTTCGCGCTGGCGCTGGCCTGGTCGGCCTGTCCCTCGACGACCTTCGAGTCGTCGTTGGTCGCCTTGCCGAAGGCCTCCTTGGCCTTGCCCTTGAGGTCCTCGGCCGCGTTCTCGACCTTGTCTGATGCGCTCATGCTCTGCTCCTTCTCTCTTACCTTCTCCGGCGGGGGTGGGTTCCCGAGCCGGCAGTCTTGGTGTGCCGTCAGGCCTCGTCGTCGCCGGGGATGTGCACGTCGCTGATCGTGACGTTCACCTCGGTGACCTCCATGCCGACGAGCTCCTGGATCACCGCGTAGGCGGCGGCCCGAACATCATCCGCTACCTTCTGCACAGACACCGGATAATCGGCCACGACTGTGATGTCGACGGCGACCTGAGTCTCACCCACCTCCACGGAGACCCCCTGGGACAGGTCGGCGCTGCCCACGGCGCTGCGGATGGCGCCGATCGCGCGCGCGGCTCCCCCGCCGAGGGCGTGGACCCCCGGCACATCGCGCACGGCGAGGCCGGTGATCTTGGCGATCACCCCGTCGGTGATGACGGTCTTGCCCGGGCTCGCCGGCGGCAGCACGGTGAGGTTGGGGGCGGCGGGCGAGGGGGTGCGAGAGGTGGCCATCAGGCGAGTCTCCAATCAGGGACACGGGGTTGTAAACCGGCTTATGATCTCCGGGCAACTATGAGATAGTCACTGCTGAATCGTGTGCTGCACGGCATTCGTCACGCCCGACCGGGTATTCGTCGTCGGACATCGAGATCGCGGAGGAGTGCTGAGTGACAGAGCACCGCGACCCCGCCCCGCACGACCCCGCCCCGCCGATCGGGGACGCCGATGACCGCACCCTCGCCGGGCGAGCGACCGACGGCGATGTGCGCGCCTTCGAGGTGCTGGTGCGACGGCACGGCCCGCTGATGCGCGCCTATGCGACCCGGGTGCTCGGATCGAACGCCGAATCCGACGACGTCGTCCAGGAGGCGTTCATCGCGGCCTGGCGGCAACTGCCCGACCTCGAGGAGCTCGGCGGGGTGAAGGGCTGGCTGATGCGCATCGTGAGTAACAAGAGCATCGACCGCGTGCGGGCCAGGCGCAACCACCTCGACGTCACCGAGTACGACCCGGAGGCCCCGGCCGCGCAGTCGCCCGCCCGGGTGGCCGAGGCCCACTCCGCCACCGACGCGCTCTCCGCCGCGCTCGCCGGGCTGCCGGAGGGGCAGCGCCGGTGCTGGCTGCTCAAGGAGGTGGCGGGATACAGTTACGACGGGATCGCTGCGGAACTCGAGATCCCGGTCTCCACGGTGCGGGGACTCCTCGCCCGGGCCAGGAAGTCGCTCATGCAAGAGATGGAGGCGTGGCGATGACCGAACTCGACGAGACCGGACTCGACGGCCACACCCTGGACGAGCTCAGCGACTACCTCGACCGCGGCCGCGTTCCCGCCGACCCGGCGATCGAGGCGTCGCCCGGCTGCCAGATCGCGCTGCGCGCCCTGGAACGGGTGCGAACGGTGTCCGCGTCGCTGCTTGCCGGCGAGGCCCGCGACACCGCCGATGACGGCTGGGTGGCGACGATCATCGGCAGCATTAGCCTCGACGCGCGGGCCGGCCGCGACATCCCCGTGACCCATAGTGACCCCTCCGCCCGGCTGTCGCTCACCGAGGGCGCCGTGCGAGGGCTCATCCGGGCCGCAGGCGACTCGGTGGGCGGGGTGCTCATCGGGCGCTGCCGCCTCGATGGCGACGTGACGATCCCCGGCGAGCCGATCACGGTGCACGTGGACGCGAGCGTCTTCTACGGCGAGCGCATTCCCGACGCGGCGCAGCGGGTGCGCCAGGCCATCTACCGCGACCTCGGCCGGCACACCGAACTCGTCGTCGAGGCCGTCGACGTGACCGTGCACGACGTCCAGGCCCCCGGCACCCCAGGAAGGACCCCCCGATGAACGACCTCTCGCGCCGCCTGGCCGACCTCGTGCGCGGGGTGCCCGGCGTCGTCACCCTCTACGACGCGAGTCCCCTCCCCTCCCGCATCCTCGAGGCGGCTGCGGGGATCGGGGGGCTCGCTCTCGGCTCGACAGCGGATGTCGCGAAATCCGCAGACAACATCGTCTCGGTCATCGAGGGGGACGACCTGACGGCGATCTCGGTGAGCATCGGGGTGTCGGACACCGCCTCGGCGAGCGCCGTCTGCCGCGCCGTGCACGACCTCATCGCCGAGCAGTTCGGGGGGCCATCCCCCGACCGCACCATCTCGGTGCGGATCAGCAGCATCGGCTGAACGGCGCGCCCCGGACGGTGCCTAGAGTTGGACCATGGCACACGACCACTCGCATGCCGACCAGGCAAACGGCCGTCGGCTCGTCATCGCTATCGGGATCACAGCGACAGTGTTCCTCGTCGAGGTCGTCGGTGCGCTCATCTCCGGATCGCTCGCCCTGCTCGCCGACGCCGGACACATGCTCTCCGACCTCACGGCGCTGGTCATCGCCCTCGTCGCGCTGCGCATCTCGGTGCGACCCGCCAACGACCGGCAGACCTATGGGGCGAGGCGCTCTGAGGTGCTCGCCGCCATGGTCAACGGGCTCATCCTGCTCGGGGTCATCGTCTACATCACGGTCGAGGCGGTGCAGCGCCTCGCTCAGCCGAGCGAGGTGCTCGGGGTGCCGATGCTCATCGTGGCCACGATCGGCGCGGTCGCCAACGTCGCGTCGCTGATGGTGCTCCGCGGGGGCAAGACGCACTCGATCAACATGCGCGGCGCCTACCTCGAGGTGCTCGGCGACCTGGTCGGCTCGATCGCCGTGATCTTCGCGGGGGTGGTGATCCTCACGACGGGGCTGCTCGTCGCCGACGGCATCGCGTCGCTGCTGGTCGCCGCGCTCATCGCCCCGCGCGCCATCGCGCTGATCCGAGAGGCCCTCGGGGTGCTGGCCGAGTCCACCCCCCGGGGAACGGATGTCGCGTTGATCCGCAACCACGTGTCCGCGACTGCCGGTGTGGTGGGGGTGCACGACGTTCACGTCTGGTCGATCACCCCCGGCGTCAACGTCTTCTCCGCTCACGTCGTCGTGGAGCCCGCGATCTTCGCCGGCGGCAGCACCGGACGCCTGCTCGACGAGCTCGGGGCGTGTCTCGCCGACCACTTCGATGTCGCGCACTCCACGTTCCAGCTGGAGCCAGCTGAGCACGCGGCGCACGAGGAGCACGGGCACCGCTGACCGGTGCCCGTGCCGCCTTCAGATGACCGCCCTCCTAGAAGACCAGCACGAGGCTCGGCCAGGACCGGGACCTGCCCAGCTGGTCGTTACCGCCGAACCGCGCGGTGAGGAGGTGGAACCCGCGGCCGAGGTACGGCAGGTCGATCGTGATCCGTCCGTTCGCGTCGGCGGCGAGCTGCCCGGTGGCGATCCGGCGACCTCCGTCATAGACCGAGACGGTGCCGGTCGGGGTGACCCCGTTGCCGATCACCACCGCGGTGTAGGACACCGTCTGGTCGCCGAAGGCGATCACCGGGTTCGGGGCCCCGTAGGTCTGCGAGGAGATCTTCGGAATCAACACACCGGCAGCTCCCGCGTGGCCGTCGCTGAACCCGTCGGCGTGGGGCACCACTGCCACGCGGATGAGTGATCCGGCATCGGCGGGGACCACGACGTAGGTGTCGTTCGTCGCCCCGTCGATCGGGACGCCGGCGCGCAGCCACTGGAAGTCGGCGGTGACAGGCCCCGCATTCCACGCACCCTCCCGGGCGGTGAGCGTCTCGCCGACCGCGGGGGTTCCCGAGATCGTCGGCTCATCGAGGTTGATCATCACGTCGAGTTCCTTCGCCGCGACGGTGATCGGCACCGGCACGCTGGTGCCGGTCTCCGGCACCGAGACGGTGAGTGTCTGGGCACCGCTCACGTCCTGGGGGATCGTCACCGTGAGCGACGACCGGCCGACCTCGTCCGTGGTGTCGACGATGACGGGATCGATGGCGGAGGTGCCGAGCACAACGTCGCTGAGGCTCACGGTCGCGGTACCGGTGTTCGGCTCCCCCGCGCTGAACAGCAGCGACGAGAGATCGAGGCCGATCTCACCGCCGGCCGGGTATCCGCCGTCCGGAGCCGGGTCGATGACCACCCCGACCGCGCGCTGGGCGTAGTCCGGTGCCGCGGTGCGGAACTGCGTGAAGTAGTCCACCATGCTCTGCAGGTCGATCTTGCCGGTGTCAGACCGGTTGGTGCCCTCGGCGAGGGTGGTGAAGTTGTCGCCGCCGCTGGCGAGGAAGGAGTTGACGGTGACGCGGTGGGTCGCCGCCGGATCGATCTGCTCCCCGTCGACGAAGATCGCGGTGATGTGGCTGCCCGCCGCAGCATCCGGATCGTAGGTGTAAGAGAGCGACTTCGAGATGCCGAGCTTGAGGAAGGGCCGGCTTGCCCCCGCGGGCTGCCACTGCTCCTCGAGCACCGATTTCAGCTGGTCGGCGGTCAGGTCGAGCGCGACGAGGGTGTTGGCGAACGGTTGAACTCCCGCCGCCTCGGCGAAGGTCACGACCCCCTCCCCATCGCCCGGGGCGCCCGACTGAGCGGAGAATCCGAGGTTGGCACGGAGCCCGCCGGGGTTCATCATGGCGATCTCTGCGTCGGCGTCCTGCGTCGACCACAGCTGCACGTCGGCGACGAAGTTGCCGAGCGTCGACTCCCCGCCACGGTTCTCGCTGCCGTCGGCCTGCCCGGCCCGGTTGAAGCCCGCGGTGATCTCGCCGACCTTGACCGCGCCGGCCACAGCGGCGGTCGCGACCGCCTGGGTGACGATCTCGGCGACGGCCAGGTCAGACGGGAACGCCTCGAAGAGCGGGAGCACCTCGGAGGAGATGCTCAGCAGGCTGCCGGTACTCGGGTCGACGACGAGCGACAGGTGCCCGTAGTCCTCACCGTACTTGCCGGCCTGGATGACGGGACGGTCGACGGAGCTACCGGCCGCGGGGATGTTGTGGTTGTACACCTGGTGGGTGTGGCCGGAGACGATCGCGTCGACATTGGAGTCGACCCCGCTGACGACCTGCCCGAAAGCGGAGTCGTCCGTGGCGTCGGAGATGCGCGGGGTCGCGGCGCCCTCATGCACGAGCAGCACGATGATGTCGGCCTCCCCGTTGGCCGTATCGCCGTCGCTGAGCTGGTCGGCGACCCGGTTGACGGCCGGGGCGACCGGCCCGACGTCGAGGCCGGCGATGCCGGCCGGGCTGACGAGCGACGGGAGCTCCTGGGTGATCGCTCCGATGAATCCGACCGTGACCCCCTCGACTTCGGAGAGGGAGTACTCCGCGAACGCGGGGACCCGGGTGCCCTTCCGGTAGATGTTGGCGGCGAGATAGGCGAACTGGGCCGCTGGCAGGATCCGGTCCGTCACATCCGCTGCCCCCTGGTCGAACTCGTGGTTGCCGAGGGCGGAGGCGTCGAGTCCGATCGAGTTGAGGGCATCGAGGGTGGGCTGGTCCTTCTGGACGAAGGAGGTGAAGGTCGAGGCGCCGAGCGAGTCGCCGGCCGAGACGACGAGGGTCCCGCTGGGATTCGCAGCCCGGTAGGAGTCGACCATCCCGCCGAGCACCGCGGCGCCCGCGGCCGGGGACGACTCCTCGATCCGGCCGTGGAAGTCGTTGATCGAGACAATGTCGATGTTCACCGGGGACGGAACGGTGCTGACCCCGAACGTGATCGGGTCGTGGTCGCTCGACCGGAACGGGGTGTCGGCCTCGGCCGCCGAGCCAAAGTAGCCGCGCTGCGCCCACTCGGCGGAGTTGATGCTCCACACGCCGGCGCCGGCGATCGACGCGGCGAGCGACGGGGTGACGAACGCGTGGTCGAGGGAGCCGAGTTCGCCGTCGAAGCTGTAGGTGTACTGGTCGTCGGTCGTGGTCGGGATGAGGTCGACGAGGCCGGTCGCGGTGAGCGCCTGGATCGGGTCCTCCTGGGCAGAGCTGTTGATGTCACCGAGCAGCGCCACATCGGGGCCCTTGGCCGGGTCCGCCGTGATGGTGTCGAGGAAGGAGACCAGCTGGTCGGCCTCGGCGATGCGGTCGGAGTTGAAGAACCCCTGGCCGTCGGACGGCTCGTCGCCGCCGCCGGCCGGCGGGCTCTTGGACTTGACGTGGTTCGCGACCACCGTGACGACCCGGTCGGCGACGTCGAAGGTCTGCGCGATCGGCTCGCGGGCGATGTTCCACACGGCCTCATCGAGGTCGGTGAAGCTGGGGCCGACGGGGGTCGCTGCGGCCTTCTTGTAGATGATGGCATTGGTGATGAAGTCGGTGATGTCCGCGGCATCCGCGCTCGACAGGTCGGCGGGGGTGGGCACGTAGGCCCAGACGTCACTCCCGGCCGCCGCGTTCAGGGAGAAGACAAGGTCGGCGAGAGCTCCGTCGACGCCCTCGCCGAGCTTGACGTTGTTCTCGATCTCCTGCAGGGCGACGATGTCGGCGCCGAGGCCGGAGATGGCCGCGACGACCTTGCCGCGCTGGAGGGCGAACTCCTCGCCGGTGGCCGCGCCGCGGGCGTCGGGGTTGTCGCTGGAGAGGGTCGTGAAGTAGTTGTCGACGTTGAACGACGCGATCTGGAAGTCGCCTCCGACGGTGGGAGGCGCGGCCGGGCGGAGGTTCGTGACAGTGAAGGTCGGCTTGATGTCGGCCGGGCTGGTCGCGTCGATCGGAGTGGTCGGCTGCAGGCGCCACTCGTCGAAGCCGAAGGAGAGCACGTAGGGAGCCACCGGGAAGTTCACCGTGTCGCCGTTCCGGACGACGACGTCGGAGGTGAAATATGGCTGGTCGGCCGGGTGGCCCGCGCTGCCGATTCGCACGTTGTAGCCGTCGTCGAGCAGAAGGCGCGTCGCGGCGTTGTCGGCGGCGATCGTCGCGGCACCGGGGGCGAGGGCGTCGGTCGTCTCGGTGCTCTTTACCGCGGCGTTCGTGCCCGCGGTGAGCCAGAGGGTGCCGAAGCTGTCGAGCTCGTGACTCGACGCCACCTGGTAGGTGCCCGTCGGGGTGACGAGCATGCTCTCGAGGCTCTCGCGCGCGTCGCCGACGACCGTGTCGGACAGGGCGGAGGCCCTCGGCGCGAGGTCGGACGCGACATGCGCTGCCGGGGTGAGGACCTCGACGGTCGCGGGCTGCGCCTGCTCGATCATGGTGCCGGTGGCTCCGAGCTGGGTCTGCCCGAAGTTCTCGATGACCGTGCCGGTGACGCTCACGAGGTCGCCGATCACAGCCGCGGTCGTGGTGTCGCCGAGGAACACGAAGATCGCATCGGAGGAGTCGGGAGTCGGATCGGCGTCTCCGCCGCTCGCCGCTGTCTGGACGACGATGCCGTCATAGCCGCTCGCGCCCCGGTAGTCGGCGGTGACGATGCCGTGAACCGTCTGGGTGGTGTCGAGGAGCGGACTGACGGGACCGGACCCCTGCACCCGGGCGATGGTGCTCGTGGCGTCGACCGCGGAGGCGACGGACGGCAGCCCGACCGCCGTGATACCCAGGGCGAGGGCGCCGGTCGCCGCGACGAGAGCGAAGCGGCGGCAGGTGCGGGGGCGGGGGCGGCTGGGGTCGGTGGCGCTCATCTCGGGACTCCTTTGTCGTTGTCGCTGTCACTGTCGCTGTCGCTGTCGCTGTCGACGACCCTGCCGCGGTGTGGCACTCCAGCGTTCGAACGCGACGACAAGGGTTTCTCGAGCACGTTCTGCCCCCGTTCGAGGGGCACGTGCTGACAATAACTTGGGCTGACGACATTGACCAGAAGCTCGGCGAAAATGGGTCGCGCTCGTGATCTGCGCAGTGGTGGTTACGGCGTCGGGCAGCTACCCGCCCCGGCCAGGATCGGCGAGGATTCGCGATGGATCCGGCGAGTCCACGAGCTCGGCGAGCGGAGCCTGCGTCACGTCGCTCAGCAGCGTCGTCGACTGTGACACCGACAGCGCGCCCCAGGACGCCGCCGCACGGATCGCAGCGGGGATGTCGAGCGAGCCGTCGTCCCGCAGCGCGTTGACGAGGAATCCGGCGAGCGACGCGTCGCCAGCACCCGCAGTGTTCAGGAGCCGCGCGGGAGTGGCGCGGGCCCACCAGACGCCGGTGGCGGCCACGGCGAGCGCGCCGTCCTCCCCCATGCTCACGTAGACCGTCTCGACACCGCGGGTCCGCAGCTCCTCGGCCGCGCCGATCACGTCGCCGATCGTCAGCAGGTCGCGTCCGACAACGCCAGCCAGCTCGTGGGTGTTCGGCTTGAGCAGGGCGATGTTCTCGAGATTCCGCACCAGGGCGTCGAGGTCGGTGCCGCTGGTGTCGACGGCGATCCGCGCACCCGCCGCGACCGCGAGGTCGATCAACTCACGGATCGGCAGCAGCCCCGACTCCTGAATGATGCCGCGCTCGCGGATCGCGGGCAGGGTGCCGCTCAGCACGAGCCAGTCGGCGCCCAGCCGCTCCACCTCCGCCACCGCGAGGTCGCGCAGCGCAGTCCAGTCCGCCCGCGTCAGCGGCACCGGCCCCTCGTTGACCTTCGTCGTGCGCCCGAGCCCGTCCAGGATCGTCGTGTTCAGCCGCGTGTTCCCCGGCACCGGCACCACGTGCAGCAGCTCGCCGAACCCGCTGCCGCCGACCATAGCGAGCTCCGCCTCGCCGAGCACGAGCACCGCGCTCACGGGGTGTCCGCCCAGCCCGACCGCCCGCGCCACGTTCACGCCCTTGCCGCTGATCTCCCGGTGAGCCGATGTCGCGCGGTTCACCCCGCCCGGAACGAACCCGGCCACCGCGTACGTCTGGTCGATCGCGGCGGCCGCCGTCACCGTGACGATGCCCGGCACCGACTAGCCCCCGGCCCGGACAGTGCCGTCCGCGACATCCGCTCTCCCCCACCAGGGGTCCAACGCGGCACCGAGGGAGTCGAACGAGCCGATGATGCCGGCCCAGTAGTCCGCCGACGCCGCCGTCGGCTCCACCGGCGGCGCCTTCTCCACGAGGTCCTGCACGGCGGTGACCGATTCGAACAGTCCCGCTGCGACCCCGGCGAGCGCCGCCGCCCCGAATGCGCCGACCTCCTCGTTGCGCACCACCTGCACCGGCGACCGCAGCACACCGGCGACGAGCCGCACGTACAGCGGCGAGCGCGCCAGCCCGCCGCCGAGCACGACCGGCTGCTGCCAGTCGAACTTCTCCCCCAGAGCGGAGGTGTGCCAGTGATGCATCAGCGCGATGCCCTCGAGCATTCCGCGGAGCACATGCGCGCGACTGTGCCAGCCTCGCACCCCGGCGAGAGTCGCCGAGGCGGTCGGCCCGACGGGCGAGGAATAGAGGTAGGGCAGAACCAGCGGCACACCCTCCTCAGGCGGGAGGGCGGTGGCCTCGGCGAAAAGCGCGTCGCGCGCCGCGTCGCCGGAGACGCCGAGCAGCGCGAGCAGCCACTCGAGGGAGGGTGACGCGGTCGGCGATGTCGACATGGCGATGCGCAGGTCGGGAGTGATCGACAGCCGGGACTGCCAGCGCGGGTCGACGTCGGAGCGGGTCGTGGTGACGCCGTTGGTGCTGAACGAGCCGGCGACGAGCGCGAGGCGGTCGGGGATCAGCGCCCCCATCCCGAGCGAGGCGGCCTGCACATCGTGGAGTCCGATGATGACGGGGGTGCCCTCGGCGAGCCCCGTGCGCCCGGCGGCCCCGCGGGTCACTGTGCCGGCCGGGTCGGCGCTGAGCCGCAGCTCAGGCAGCATCCGGTCGAGACCGGTGAGGCCGTAGGCGGCGAGCACGTCGGGGCTCCAGGAGGCGGTGCGGGTGTCGAGGAACGACGCGGTCGCGTCGGAGAGGTCCGTCGCGACGAGGCCGGTCAGGCGCAGCCGCACCACGTCCTTGCAGAACAGCATCGTCCGGGCACGATCGAGCATGGCCGGTTCGTGGCGCACCATCCAGAGCAGCAGCGGGCCGGCCCCGCCAGGGGTCGGCTGCTGGCCGGAGAGCTCGAGCACGGTGCGGAGGCGTTCCGGGTCGTCGGTGACCTCGGCGGCCTCGCGCCACGCGCGGGAGTCGACCGCCGTGATCGCCGGCCCGACGGCATCGCCACGCGCGTCGACCAGGTGTAGTCCGTCACCGTGCCCGGTGATCGCGACGGCGGCGATCTGCGCGGGGTCGATCCGCGAGGAGTGCACAGCCTCACCGATCGCGTCGGCGGCCGCGGCCCAGAGCGCGTCCTGCGAGCGCTCGGCGTGCCGCTCACGCGGGCGGTCGACCGGGCTGGCCCGGCGGCCGACGGCCACCGGCGACATCCGCTCGTCATGCAGAACGGCCTTGACGGCGGTCTGGCCGACATCGACACCGAGGACGAAGCGGGCGGAGGGTCGTCGGGGATTCATTGCGGTCATCGTATCCAACCTCGGTAGTGTCGGTCGCGTCTGGTCCGTCGTGCGACACGAGTGAAGGAACCGCCCCCATGCCCCTCGTCAGCGTCGGCGACATCCTCGCCACCCACCGCGCGGTCGCCGCGTTCAACGTCATCCAACTCGAGCACGCCGAGGCGATCGTGGCCGGCGCGCAGCTGGCCGGGCTGCCCGTTGTGCTGCAGATCTCCGAGAACACGGCGAAGTACCACCGCGGTCTCGCGCCCCTCGCGCTCGCCGCGCGGCGTATCGCCGAGTCCAGCACCGTGGGCGTCGCCCTGCACCTCGACCACGCGGAGGACGAGGAGCTCGTGACCGAGGCGCTCGACCTGGGGATGACCTCGGTGATGTTCGACGCGGCGAAACTCGACTACGCAGACAACCTGCGTCGCACCGCTGCGGTGGCGATCGCTGGCCGGGCGCGCGGGGTCTGGGTCGAGGCCGAGCTCGGCGAGGTCGGCGGCAAGGACGGCGCACACGCCCCGGGGGTGAAGACCGATCCAGCGGATGCCACGGCGTTCGTCACGGCGACGGGCGTCGACGGTCTCGCGGTGGCGGTCGGCAGTTCGCACGCGATGACGACCCGCACCGCGACCCTCGACTTCGACCTGATCGCCAGGTTGCGCGACGCTGTGCGCGTTCCGCTCGTGCTGCACGGGTCGAGCGGAGTCAGCGACGCCGACATCGTGCGGGCGATCGACGCCGGTATGCGCAAGGTGAACATCGCGACGCATCTCAACACGCTGTTCACCGGGGCGGTGCGCGCGGAGCTCGACCGCGCACCCGGCCTCGTCGACCCGCGCGCCTACCTGGGCCCGGCCCGTGACGCCGTCGCCGACGAGGTCGCGAGGCTCGTGACCCTGATCACCGGCCGAACCGCCTGAACCGCGCGCACCGCGACCCCCGATCACCGGGTCAGCACCACCTTGACCTCCTCGCCACCCGCCGAGGTCGCGAAGGCCTCCGCGACCCGCTCCAGTGGGAACCGTCTGGTGATGAAGTCCTCCGCTGTGACCCCTCCGGAGCGGATGATGGCGATGGCCCGCTCATAGTCGTCCGGCAGGTAGGTCGCGCTTCCCTGGATGCGCAGCTGCCGGTCCTGGATCTGCGGGAGCGGCACCGTCACCGCGCTCGCCGGCACCCCCACGATGACCACGGTGCCCGCCTTGGTGGCGAGGGCGATCGCCTGGTCCACCGTCGACTGCACGGCGACGCAGTCGAAGACGACGTCGGCGCTCTCGCCCAGCCGGTCGCGGATCGCGGAGACGGCGTCGGGCAGGGACGCGTCGACGACGGCATCCGCTCCGAGCCGCAGTGCACGCTCGCGCTTGCTGGCGATCAAGTCGGTCATGATGATGGTCGTCGCCCCGGCGTGCCTGGCGGCGGCGAGCACGAGCAGGCCGATCGTGCCCGCCCCGATGATCACCACGGCGAGCCCGGCCACCCCGCCCGAGATGCGCACGGCGTGCACCGGGGTCGCGAGCGGCTCGATGAGCGCGGCCTGGAAGTCGTCGAGGTCGTCGGGAATGCGGTGCAGGCGATTTTCAGGCAGGGTGAAGAAGTCGGCCATCCCGCCCTGCTCGTAGCCGCAGCCGAAGAAGCGCAGGTTCTCGCAGAGATTGCTGCGTCCGGTCATGCACATCTTGCACTCCCAGCAGGGCAGGGTCGGCTCGGCGGTCACCCTGTCGCCTGGGACGAGTCCCGTCACCGCGCGCCCGACCTCCCGCACGATGCCGACCACCTCATGCCCAGGGTAGTAGGGCAGGGGCACGAAGGGATGCCGTCCGTGGGCGGCATGGGTGTCGGAGCCGCAGACCCCGGTGACCCGGGTCTCGACGAGCACCTCCCCGGGCAGGGGCACCGGCTTCGGGGCGTCCTCGAGCACAATCTCGCCGACCCGCACCACCACGCGCCGCATGATTGCGCCCATCACGGCACCATCACGATCTTGTGCACGGTCGGGTCGTTCTGCAGGGCGTCGAGGGCGACGCCCCACTCCTCGAGCGGGAACCGGTGGGTGATCAGACCGTCGGTGACGGCGCGGCCGTTGCGCAGCGCCGAGATCGTCTGCGGGAACGACGAGATCTCGGC
Organism: Microbacteriaceae bacterium; assembly: GCA_014378715.1. Lineage (GTDB taxonomy): Bacteria > Actinomycetota > Actinomycetes > Actinomycetales > Microbacteriaceae > Marisediminicola. The sequence goes on along the minus strand of JACMNE010000155.1, from coordinate 22,154 downwards.
GAAGGAGCCCTTGATCGTGATCTCGCGGCGGAAGATGTCGTAGGGGCTCAGGCTCACCCGGTCGTCCGGCCCGGTGACCCCGTAGAACATCACGGTTCCCCCGGTGCGGGTGAGGGCGACGGTGCGCTCGCTCACGGCCGCGGAGCCGGTCGCGTCGATGACGATGTCGTAGCCGTCACCACCGGAGAGCTCGAGCAGCTCGCGTTCGCTGCGGTCCAGGTCGGTGCGGTCCATCAGGTAGGTCTCGTCGATGCCGAGGGCCAGCGCACGGTCGAGCTTGAACCGGGATGACGCCGCGACAGTGACCTTCGACGCCCCGCCTCGGGCGAGCAGCTGCGAGAGTAGCAGGCCGGTGGGACCGGCCCCGAAGACGAGGGCCGTGCTGCCCGGGCGCACCGCGAGGGTCTCCAGTCCGTGCATCGCGCAGGACGCGGGCTCGGTGAACACGGCGGTGTCGTCGGGGAGGCCCTCGACGCTGAAGCAGTAGGCGGCGGGGATCGCGAGATACTCGGCGAACCCTCCCGGCCAGTTCGAGCCGAGTCCGCGCAGGTTGAGGCACATCAGCTGGTTGCCGACGTGACACTGGTGGCAGTTGCCGCAGCTGATGTTGGGATTGATCGACACCCGCTCCCCCCGCGCGAATCCGGTGACGCCCTCACCGAGCTCGGCGACGGTGCCGACCACCTCGTGGCCGGGGATCAGCGGGAACGCCGAGTAGAAGTCCCCGTTGTGGATGTGCAGGTCGGTGCCGCACACCCCGGTCTGGATGACCTTGATCAGCAGGTCGCCCGGGGTGGCGACCGGGGTGGGCACCTCCGTGACGGTGAAGGAGCGCGGGGCGTCGTAGACAACGGCTTTCATGGTTCACTCGTGCTTTCTCCGCGCCTCGACGGCGAGGCGTGGCGGTAGGGGAACAGGGAAAAATGTCACAGCTCCTGCGCGGACGGCAGCAGCACCAGGTCGCGCACCACCACGTGCCGCGGGCGGCTGAGCATAAAGACGATGGCCTCGGCGACGTCGGACGAGCGGATGCCGGTGCCCGCGTCGACCTGGCGCTGCTCCTCCGGTGACCCGTGCACGACCCCCCAGAGGGGGTTGAGCACCACACCCGGCGCGATCGCGCCGACCCGCACCCCGGTCGCCGCGGCCTGCCGGCGCACGGAGTGCACAAAGGACTGCACGGCGTGCTTCGTCGCCGAGTAGACCGGCTCCCAGTGGATGTCCTGGTGCCCGGCCACCGAGCTCGTCACGAGGATGTCGCCCGACCCCTGATCGACCAAGTGCGGCAGTGCCGCCCGCACGAGGGTGAACACGCCGGTCACGTTCGTCGCGACGACCTGTGCGATCAGCTCGACCGGGGTGTCGACCAGGTCGCCCCCGGCGTAGATGCCGGCGTTCGGCAGCACGCAATCAAGCCGCCCGAACCGCTCGAGCGCCGCCCGAACGATCAGGGCACCCGATGTCGCGTCCGACACATCAGCCGGGAACACCTCGACATTCGCGCCAGCCTGTGACCGGAGAGTCGAGAGCGCGTCAGCCGAACGTCCGACCGCGAGCACCCGGCAGCCCTCCGCGACGAGCGCGAGGGTGGTGGCGAGCCCGATGCCGGAGCTCGCGCCGGTGACGATCGCGATCTTCCCGTCGAAGAGCATCAGATGGCCGTGTATCCGCCGTCGATGACCAGCGATTGGCCCGTCAGGTACGACGACGCGTCGGAGGCTAGCAGCAGCACAAGACCGTGCAGGTCGCGCGGCTCGCCCATCCGCCCGAGGGGGATGCGGGCGATCCAGTCGGCTGCCAGCTCGGGGTTCTTCTCGGTGAACTGGCGGGTCATGTCCGAGAGGAAGTAGCCGGGCGCGATCGCGTTGACCCTGATGCCCTCGCTCGCCCACTCGACCGCGAGGGACGCGCCGAGCTGATCGACGGCGGCCTTCGTGGCGTTGTAGGAGGTCTGCCGCTGCGGCACATTGACGACCCGAGCGGACATCGAGGAGATGAGCACGGCCGAAGCGGTGGCCCCGGCGCCGATCAGGGGGCGGGCGAAGGACTGGGTGGCGAAGAATGTGCCGGTGAGATTGATGTTCACCACCCGCGCCCACTCCTCCGGCGTCACGTCGACCGAGTCTCCCCAGGTGGTCACGCCCGCCGCCGTGATGAGGATCGTGGGGGTGCCGAGGGTATCGCGCACCGCCGCGAAGCCGGCCTCGACCGAGGCGGCGTCGGTCACGTCGGTGACCACCCCGGCGGTCTCGACACCGAACTCGGCTGCCAGGGTCGCGGCCGAGTCGCCCACGAGTGGCAGGATGTCAAGCAGGCCGACCTTGACCCCCTGCCCGGCCAACGCCGTCGCGAGCGAGTAGCCGAGGCCGCGGGCGCCACCGGTGATGATCGCGGTCTGTCCGGGCAGGTCGTCGAATCTCATGCGGTTCCCGTCGTTGTGGCGGATGTCGCGACATCCGCTTTCGCCAAGGGGGCGAAGTCGGGGGCGACAACGCTCTGCCCTGCGTGCGAGGCGAGGGCGGCGGCGTAGATGCGGTGCGTGCTCCAGGCCTCTTCCGGAGTGACGCAGCCGAAGCCGCCTCCGAGGGCGCCGTCGCGTTCGGCGAGGAAGGAGGCCCACATCTGCAGGATCGTGTCGGAGAACCCGGTCTCGAAGATGCCGCCGGTGACCGTCGGCCAGACCGACTGGCTGCCGACCTGCACGTGCTGCCAGCGTTGCTCCGCTGCGAGAGGACCGAGCGCGGGCTGCGTCTCGCGGGTGAGGACGCGCAGGGTCGTGGGATGCGCGGTAGAGAAGCTCACGGCGCCGTCGAGACCGGTCACGGTGAGACTCCAGGTGTTCTTCTGCCCGGGGTCGATGCGCTTCGTGTCGACGGTGAGCGGGAACTCGTAGCCGTCCTGCGCGACCGTGGCGAGGATGCGCGCGTTCTCCCAGGTGTCACACGGCACGAGGGTGCCGTCGGGACCCGGGCGGAACGGCACGAGGTCCTGCAGCACGGCGTACAGCCGCTGCGGAACCCAGCCGAGGCGCAGCGGCACGTGCCACGCGTGCAGCCCCAGGTCGTTCATGACCCCGGCCCGCCCGTTGAACCTCACCTGCCGCTTCCAGTTCACCGGCTTGTCCAGGTCGAAATCGCTCGAGTGCAGGAACGAGCTCGTCGCCTCGATGACCCTGCCGATCCCTCCCGAGCGGATGTGGGCGAAGGCCGCCTGGGCTCCGGGGAAGAACGGCATCTCGCTGGAGACTCGGACGAACGAGCCGGGAGTGGCATCGATCGCGGAGAGGATGGCGTCGGCGGCGGACGGGTCGATGCCGAACGGCTTCTCGGCGAGGAGGTGCTTCCCGGCGCGGATCGTGTCGGTGTACAGCTGCTCGTGCAGGTCGTGCCGCACGGCGATGTAGACGACATCGACATTCGGGTCGGCGAGCAGGTCGCGGTAGTCGGTGGCGAACGTCTCGACGGTGTCGATCGAGCGGAACCAGTCGAGGGCGAGCGGGTTGATGTCGGCGATCGCGGTGAGCCTGGGTACCACCGGGTGGTCGATGAGGGCGGGCCAGCGGCGCAGCGCAGCGGCGATCTCCCGCCCCATCAGCCCGCCGCCGACGATGCCGACGTTCACGAAGCGGGGCGCGGTCACGCGGTCACCGCGATCCGGCCGAGCGCCTCGTCGACGCCGAGCCCCTCGTGCAGGATGCCGAGCAGAGCTGCGGTGATGCCGGCCGGGTCGGAGTGCTGAATGATGTTGCGGCCGTAGACGATGCCGCTGGCCCCCTGCTCGAGGAGGGCGACGGTGCGCTCGAGGATGATCCGGTCGGTGGTGCGCCCTCCACCTCGCACGAGCACCGGCACGTCGCCTGCCACCGTGACGACCTCGTGGTACTCGCTGACCTCGTCGGTCGGGTCGGCCTTGATCAGGTCGGCCCCGAGCTCCTTCGCCTGCCGCACGAGCGCGACGATCTTGGCGGTGTCTCCGTCGACCATGTAGCCGCCTGCCACGGTGTTGTCGCGCATCACGAGTGGCTCGATCATCAGCGGGATGTTGTAGCGCGAGGTCTGCGCCCGCAGGTCCATGATCGAGCGGATGCACTGCTCCCGCACCTCGGGACGTCCGGGCAGGTGAAGCAGGTTCGCGACGACACAGGCCGCGTCGAGGCGGATCGCCTGCTCGACGGCGTCGGGGAAGTGGGTGCTGAAGACGTGGGCGTCGAGCGGGTTGCCGTAGACGTTGGCGATGTCGGTGCGCAGCACGAGGGCGGGCTTGTCGCGGATTGGGAGGCGCTGCAGTACGCCGGCCTGGCCGGGGGTGAGCTGGATGGCGTCGGGCTTCGCCGCGACGAGGGTGCGCACCGACTTCTCGATGTCCTCGATGCCGGCGAGGAAGCTCGGCTCTCCGAAGAACCCGTGGTCGATCGCCACGTCGAGCAGCCGTCCGGAGTCGGGGTTGAACAATCGGGTGAGGCGGTAGCTCGTCATGCGGCAGGTCCTTCTGTGGGCGGTGCGGGCGAGGGCGATGCAGTCATTCCTGTGGCGGGCTTTCCTGCCCGGGGCGACCCGGGCAGGAAAGCCCGCTGTGGTGGATCAGCAGCTGGACTTGTAGACGGCGTCAGCTCCTTCACCGGCGAGGTTGTCCCTCGTGAGGATGGTGAAGCCGGTCTGGATCTCGGCCGTCACGGTCTCGCCCTTGAGCGAGGCGATTGCCTGCTCGACGGCGTCGGTGCCGATCGTGGCCGGCTCCTGCGCGACGAGTGCCTGCACTGTGCCCTCCTGGAGCTGCTTCACCTGCGCGGGCCCGGCATCGAAGCCGACGATGGTCACGCTGTCGGCCTTGTCGGCCTGCTTGACGCCGGTCGCGGTTCCCTCGGCGGAGAACAGGTTCGTCGCGAAGATGCCCACGATGTCGGGGTCCTTCTGCAGGGCGGCCGTGACGATCTCGGCGGCGGTCGCCGGCTCGTTGTGGCTGTACTGCACTCCGAGGTAGTCGAAGCTCGAGTCGGCCGCCGTGGCGTCCTCGAAGCCCTTGACCCTGGCATCGGTGGTGGAGATGCCGGGGTCGACCGAGACGACGAGCACCTTGCCGCCGTCGGGGTTGGCCTGCTTGATGGCGTCGAATGCCGCCTTACCCCCTCCCACGTTGTCGCTGGAGATCTGCGACACCGCGAACGAGGGGTCGTCGACGGTGGTGTCGACGAGGACGACCTTGATGCCGGCGTCCGCTGCGGCCTTGATCGGTGTGCGCATGGCGGTGACGTCGGTCGCGGCGATCAGCAGGGCGTCGGGCTTCGACGCGACGACCGAGTCGACGAGCGGCTTCTGCAGGGTGGGGTCGAACTTCGCCGGCCCCTGCGTGGTGACGGTCGCGCCGGCCTTCTTGGCCGCCGCTTCGATCCCGCACTGCATCGAGATGTAGAACTCGTCGCCGGCGACGCCCTGCACGAAGGCGATCTTGTAGGCGCCGCTGTCCGAACTTCCGGCTCCCGGTGTCGATCCATTGCTGCAACCGGTGAGCAGAAGGCCGGCTGACGCGCCGAGCGCCAGTATGCCGAGAGCTGTTCTGTTCCACTTCATTGTGAGTACTCCTGGTTTCTCTTGGGTGGTGATTCGGGTGTTATTTGGGGGATCTGGTGACGAGGCGCCGCCAGAGGCTGGAGGTGGACTGTCCGCCGCGCAGCGCGGAGCTGCGGCGGGCCTGGTCGACGTAGACGGCGACGATCAGCACGGCGCCCACCGCGACCTGCTGCCAGAACGGCTGCACGCCGGTGATGACGAAGCCGTTCTGCAGGACGGCAGGGATGAAGAGACCGACCACGGTGCCGAAGATCGTGCCGAGGCCGCCGAAGAGCGAGGTGCCTCCGATGACGACGGCCGCGATGACATTGAGGTTGGTCGTGGACTGTCCGGCGATGGCTGTGGTGTTGAACTGGGCAAGGGAGAGAATGCCGGCGAACCCGGAGAGTGCCCCGGAGAGGGCGTAGACCTTGATCAGGTGGCGGTCGACCTTGACCCCGACCCGGCGGGACGCCTCTTCGCTCGATCCGACCGCGTAGGTGTAACGGCCGAACCTCGTGTAATGCAGCACGATCGCGCCGATCACCACGATCACCAGGGCGATGACCGAGAGCACCGGTACGGTGCCCAGCACGTTGCCGTAGCCGATGACGTCGCTGAGCACTGCGGGGGCCTCGCGAATATCGATGCCGCCGGTGAGGATCTGCGCAAACCCGAGCGCCATGCCCATCGAGCCGAGGGTGACGATGAGGGGCGGCACCTTCGCCTTGGCGATCAGCACCCCGTTGAGGATGCCCCAGGCCAGCCCGGAGAGGATCGCCACGACGATGCCGATGAAGGCGACACCCCAGCCGTCCCCACCGATGGCGCGCATGACCATGGCCGCGACGACGCCGGAGAAGACGAGCACCGAGCCGACCGAGAGGTCGATGCCTGAGGTGATGATGATGAACGTCATCCCCACGCCGATGACGGCGAGGATCGACGCGTTCTGCACGATCAGGCGGAAGTTGCTCAGTTGGGCGAAGTAGTCGGGGGCGATCGCGCTGAAGATCGCGACGATCACCAGCAGCACCAGCAGGATCTGGAACGACTGCGCACGCAGCAGCCGACGCACCGCCCCGCCCCGCTCGGCGTTGCGCAGATCGATCAGTGTGGTCTCCGGTCCCGACTCGTCGATCTTGGTGTCACTCATGAGATTCCCTTCGTGCTCGCGCCGGTCATGAGGCCGACGAGTTCCTCCATCGAGGTCTTACTGGTGGTGAGGGTGGCAGCGCTCGCTCCGAGGCGCAGCACCTGCACCCGGTCGGAGACCTCCATCACGTGCGGCATTGAATGGCTGATGAACACCACCGCGATGCCCTTGTCGCGCACGCGGCGGATCGTCTCGAGCACGTTCTTGGTCTGGCGAACCCCGAGGGCCGCGGTCGGCTCGTCGAGGAACACCACCCGGTTCGCCCAGGAGACGGCCCGGGCGATGGCGATGGCCTGGCGCTGGCCGCCCGACATACTCCCGACGGGCAGGGTGAGCGACCGCACGGTCGCCCCGAGCTCGTCGAAGGCGATGCGCGACTTCTCACGCATCTCCGCCGTCTTCATGAAGCCGAACAGCTTGCCGATGCCGTCCTGCATGATCTCCCGCCCGAGATACATGTTCTGCACCGGGTCGAGGTGGGGGGCAAGGGCGAGGTCCTGGTGCACGGTCTCGATGCCGAGGGCGCTCGCCTGGTTGGGGCTGGTGAACTGCACCGGTTCGCCGTCGAACAGGATCTCGCCGGAGTCGATCGCCAGGTTGCCGGAGAGCGCCTTGACGAGTGTGGACTTGCCGGCGCCGTTGTCACCGATGAGGGCGACCACCTCGCCGGGATAGATGTCGAAGTGGGCGTTGTCGAGGGCCCGGACGTGTCCGAACATCCGCGAGATGCCCTTCGCTTCGAGTACGGGAACAGTCACTTCTGCTTCCTTTCGGTCCAGGGCCGCGCACGGCCGGAGATCGCCTCGACGCAGGTGTCGAGTCGACGGATTCCCTCGTCGGCGAGGTAGGCGAGGCGGGCGTCGTGGTCGAGGCCGACGGTCTCGCGCCAGAGAGCCCTCCCCGCGATGAAGCCCGACGCCCCTCCGTCGTCGCAGGACACCTTGAGTACGTGGGTGAACTCGTCGAAGGCCACCCCGGCCGAGAGCACGGCCCACGGGGACAAGATCGAGTCGGCGAGCCGGCGGCAGGCGGCAGGGCTGCCCGGGTATTCGAGCTTGAGCAGATCGGGGCCGAGCGCGTCGAGCAGGCGGCCGGCCTCGATGATCTCGTCCTCGCGCTGGCGGTCGGTGAGCATCTCCTCGCCGGGGATCGGGTAGATGAGGTTCTCGATGACACTCGGCACCCCCGCGTCGCGGGCGTCGGCGATGACCGCGGCGACCACCGTCAGCGCCTCAGCGACCAGATCGGGGGTGCCCTTGGCTCTGGCGCGGCCCGGCCGCAGCTGGATGAAGAACTTGAGCGCGTCGCTGCGGTTCTCGATCACCCAGGCGGCGTTGAGGGAGGGGTCGCGGGAGGCCCGCGGTTCGCCCTCCCAGCTCGCGCGCTCTGTGGGTTCCGCGGCGAGGAGCACTCCGGGGCGCTTCCCTCCGATCAGGTCGAGGGCGGGCACCCCGAAGGTGGGGTCGAGCAGGAAGGCGCTCGCGGATCCCCTGAGGCCGGCGACGACATCCGCTTTGCTCTCGATCAGCTCCTGGTCGCTGGGCGGAGGGGCGCCGACCGCCGCGTACATGCGCTTGAGGGTGTTGCGCTGGTCCATCGCGACGATGGCGAAGGTGTTGTCGGTCTGGGAGATGCTCGCGAGGCTGGCCCGCTGTTTCGTTTCGGTCATGACATGACTCCTTGGGTGGCGCTGTTCTGGAGGGGGATCCTGGTGCGCCCATCGGCCGGGGCGCAGAATCGGGCGGCGAACGCCGCGAACTGGTCTGCGCGGTCGTCGGGGTTCGCTTCCGGCTGCGTCCGAGCGGCGAACGCGGCGAAGAGCGCTGCGCCGAAGGCCGTGTCCTCGTCGCGGGAGGTGTGGGAGAGCTCGGGCAGCACCAGGCGGCGCGCCCGCACAACACTCGACATCCGCGCCCAGCCTCCGGTGAGCACACAGGTGCTCGCCGCCGGAACCTCCCTGTCCATCACGGCGATGAGGGCGGCACTCATCTCGTTGCCGTGCATGAGCGTTGCCGCGAAGAGTTCGGCGGGGGTGACCCCGTCTCCGTCGACCCGCACAGCCAGCACCCCGTCGTCGTTCCGGGCCCCGGTCACGGTGACGCTTCGGCCGGCCGGCCCGCCGTCGACCGGCAGCGCCATCGCGGCCGCGTCGATCGCGAGGCGGGCGGGGGCGTCGACGATGCCGAGCAGTTGGAACACCCGCCGCATCACCAGACCGGCCCGGGTACCGGCGAGCAGCACGTACTTTCCGGGGATCACGTGGCGCAGGGCGTTGATGCCGGCGGAGGCGAGCCGGTCCCTGGCGTCGAACGGCAGCGGCCCGTCGAGGATGCGCACGAGCGCCTCGGCTGTGCCCATCGAGTTGTACAGCTGGTGGCTCGCGGTGGCGCCGGCCGCGACGGCAGAGACGAGATGGTCGTGTCCCGCGATCGTGAGGGTCGCGCCGGAGAAGACGGCGGGAAGAAGCGGATGTGACGCCAGGCCGAGCGCCTCGCCTGCGCTGCACCGCGGCGGCAGGAAGTCGTCGTCGACCCCGAGCAGGTCGAGGGCGGCCGGCCAGGGCTGACCGGTGTCCTGGTCGAGCAGCCCGGTGCGGGAAGCGAGGGAGTACTCCGTCACCATCGGGCCACCGAGCAGGTGCACCACGAACTCGGGGATGTTGAGCCATCGGGTGCCGGCCAGGGCGATGCCGGTGTCGCGCAGATGGAGAAGCTTGGCGATCGTGGCGATCGGTCCGACGGGCAGACCCGTGCGTCCGGGGAACTCACGGCGGAGCGCCTCGGGGGTCGCGGCGATCTCGTCGGCGCCGCGCGGGTCGAACCAGGCGATGGCCGAGGAGAGGGCGACCCCGGTGCGGTCGATCAGGAACCCTGCCTCGGCCATGCCCGAGGCACCGAGCGCCACCACGCGGGCGCCGTCGACCTCGTCGGCGAGCCGGTCAGCGGCCCGCCCGAGCAGGCCGATGACGGCGTCGCTGAGGTCGGACTGGGCCAGCTCGGTGCAGCCGCGGGCGGCCGTGGTCCACGGGGTCGGGGTGAGGAGGACGAAGAGCTCGTCTCCGTCGCGGGTGGCGACGAGGAGCTTGATGCTGGTGCTGCCGAGGTCGAGCCCGGCCACCACGTCGACCATCAGGTCGCGGTCCCGGCTGCATCGGTGCCGTCCACACCGGTGCCGTCGGCGTTCCGGAGTGTGGCCGGCCAGCCCACGCCGGGGCCGGCGATGAGCAGGTGCACGTCGCCGCTCACCGTCCAGTCGCCGAAGGCGTGCGGGACCGCGAAGACGTTGCCTGCCGAGACGCCGACGGTCGCCCCGTCGGTCCCGGTGATACTTCCGGACCCGGAGAGCACGAGGACCACGGCGAACCCCGCCGTGACGGGGATGCGGGCATCCGCTTCTGGCGCGGCGTGGCGCAGGGTGAAGTACGCGGCGGCCGCTGCTGGCATCAGGTCTACCTCGGCCTCACCGCGCAGGGCGAGGTCGCTCAGCCGGACGAGGCCGTCGGGGCGTGAAGTGTCAAGCAGCGCTGCGAAGTCGAGGCGGGCGGGGTCGAGGCGCGAGGTCGAGACCGCCGGCATCACGGCGTCGAAGCCGATGCCCAGGTGGGACTGGTCGCGAGTCGAGGTCGTGATCGACCACTCGAGCACGATCGAGAAATCGGTGGGCTCCTGCACCTCGGCCAGGAAGATCCCCGCGTCGATCGCGTGCACCTGGCCGGCCGGCACCAGAACCGCCATCCCCGGCGAGACCTCGAGGCGGTTCATGCGCGAGAGCATCCACTCGGAGTCCTGTGCCTCGCGCCTGCGCGCCAGCTCGTCGGGGTCGACATCGGCTTTCCACCCGAGGTACACGGCGCAGCCCGGCTCGGCGTCGAGGATGAACCAGGCCTCGGTCTTGCCGTAGGGGCAGTCGAGGTGGCTCGTGGCGAAGGCACGGTCGGGGTGCACGTGCACGGGGAGGCGGGTGCGCGGGTCGAGCAACTTGACGAGGATGCCGAGGTCGGAGCGGTCACGGGCGGCCGCGTGGTCGGGACCGACCCAGGCCGCGTGGTCGGCGGCGACGAGGTCGCGCAGCAGGTCGCCGCCGGTGGTGCGGGCCAGTCCGATGGTCTCCTCACCATGCCGGCTGACGGTGGCGGCTAGCCACTCCTCCGGCTGGTGGTCGGAGGTGGTGCGGATGCCGCGCAGCTTCGCGATGCGGTCGCCGCCGCGGTAGTAGTGGTCGATGAGATTCGGGCCGAGCTCGAGAGGGAGGGGGGTCGTACGTGTGGCGGTCATGCGGTGGCCCGGATTTCTCCCGAGCCGCGCGCGACGAGGTTCGTGTCGAGCACGATCCGTTTGCGCTGCGTTCCGGGTTCGTTGATGAGGGTGATGAGTCGTTCAATAGCGGCGTTACCGATGTGGAACGGGTCCTGGTCGATGTAGCTGACCGCCGGGCGGATCACGCTGGCGAACGCGAAGTCGCCGAAGGAGATGACGGCAACCCCGGTATGCCCGGTCGTGTGGAGGGCATCGACGACGCCGATGCCGGCGCGGGGGTTGGCGGCGAAGATCGCGGTGGGCGGCGAGGCGAGGCCGAAGAGGCCCAACGTCGCGACCTTGGCGTCGGTGACCTCGGCGGCGGCCTGCGGGGCGAGGGTGTGATCGAGGGGGATCCCGTGCTCGGCGAGCGCCTGCCGGTAGCCCTCGTAGCGGTGGGTGGTGGTGCTGAACCTGGCGTCGAATCCGATGAAGGCGATGCGGGTGTGCCCGAGGCGCACGAACTGGTCGATGGCCGCCCGTGTGGCACGGATGTCGTCGACGACCACAGAGTCGAAGGTGTCGCGGGGGCGGTCGACCATCACAATGGGGGTGCTCGCGCGATAGCGCTCGAGGTAGCCGTGGTCCTGGGCGACGGGGGCGAGGATGATGCCGCGCACCTGCTGGCCGGCGAGGCGCAGCAGCTGATCGCGCTCGCGTCCCTCGTCGAAACCGGTGCTCGCGAAGAGCACCCCCATGTCCTCGGCGAGGGCACGGGTCTCGATCACGCTGACGAGGGCGGCGAAGAACGGGTCGGCGATCGTGTCGATGACCACTCCGACCGCATCCCCGACTCCCGACTTGAGGGTGCGCGCCGAGCTGTTGGGCACATAGCCGAGCTCGCTGATCGACAGGTCGACCCTGGCTCTGGTCGCGGGCAGAACAGACGCCTCCGCGTTGACGACCCGGGAGACGGTCTTGATGCTCACTCCCGCGTGGGCGGCGACATCGGTGATGCTGGGTCGATCGCGCACTGTGTTCACCTCCCGGATGACAACGTTGTCTCTGCGGTCGAGGGGGTGGTGAGAAAAAATCCGACGCCCTCGTCGTTATTGGTTGGGTCTATAGTCGAGCCCATGAGACAACGTTGTCAAGGGGCATTTTCCCGGTATTTCCCCCGATGAAGATCGTCATCGTCGCCGGTGCGGCCGGCACCGGGAAGTCCACCCTGGGCCTTGCGATGGCCCGCGAGCTCGGCCTGCCGATGCTCGACCTGGACAGCATCACCAACCCGGTTCTCGACGCGCTCATCGTCCCCATCTTCGGTGGCGATCACTGGAACAGCGACGCCCTCCGGCCTGCCCTGCGGCCAGCACGGTACGCGTCGCTGGCCGCGGCCGCCCGCGACCAGGTGCGGGCAGGGGTCGGCGCCGTGCTGGTCGCGCCCTTCACACGCGAGATGGCGGGGGCCTCCGAGTGGGCGTCCCTCGTCGCGGCGGTGCACCCCGCCCGCCCCGAGGTGGTCTGGCTGGCCGCTCCGACCGAGCTGCTGACCGCCCGGCGCACTGTTCGCGGCGAGATCCGCGACGCGCACATCGCCGACCCACCCGTGGGATCCGCCCCCGCCGTGCCGCACCTGCGGCTCGACGCCGACCTCGCGACCGGCGAGCAGATCGCCGCGACCCTCGGTTATCTCGGACGCCACCGGGCGTTGCCGGCGGACTCCCCCGTGTTCTCCCGCACCTTCGACGCGGTGCTCTTCGACCTCGACGGCACGCTCATCGACTCCACCCCGTCGGTGCTGCGGTCCTGGGATACCCTCGGGCGCGAGTTCGGCTTCGACGCGGACCTCGCTGGGTCGGGGCACGGCCAGCCGGCGGCCCAGCTCATCGCGTCCTTCCTGCCGGACGAGCTCGTCGCGACGGCGCTCGCCCGCATCATCGAGCTCGAGTCGAATGACCTTCACGATGTGACGGCGTTCCACGGATCTGCGGACTTCCTCACTGCGCTGCCGCACTCGGCGAAGGCGATCGTCACCAGCGGCACCCGCGTGCTCGCCGCCGCCCGGATCGAGGCCGCGGGCATCCCGCGGCCGCACACCGTCGTGACCTTCGACGATGTGACTCGGGGCAAGCCCGACCCGGAGCCCTTCCTGCTCGCCGCGAGGTTGCTCGGCGTCGACCCGACGAAGTGCCTCGTCTTTGAGGACGCCCCGGCCGGACTCACCGCCGCACGAGCCGCCGGCTGCACCACAGTCGCCGTGGCCGGAACACATCCGGATGTCGCACTCGAGGCGGATCTCGTCGTCGATGGACTGCACCAGCTGGCGATCGAGACCGTCGCCGACGGCTACCGCATCGTGCGGAGCTGAGGCGCGGACCTGACCGGCAAGCTGAGGGGCGCCCGTGACCGGCGCTATACCCGCCGCAGGCCGAAGTCGAGGCGGTAGCTGACACTCTGGCCCGGCGCGAGCACGGGCAGGTCGCCGCCAGCCCGCGCGGCCGCTCGTCCGAGCAGCGTTCCGCTGTTCGCCGGCTCGAGCCCGAGCACATAGGCTCCCTGACCGAGCATCTTCCACTGGTGCAGGAACGGCAGCGTGCCTGTGGAGAACCCCAGGGTGAACTCGACGCCGATGCGGGGGTTCGTGACGCGCACCTCGACCGGGGTGTCCGGTGCGAAGTCGTGGCGGTACACCTGCTCACGGAAGCCCGAAGTGGGGGCGTCCAGGTGCGATGAGCCCTCGAGCGCGACATCCGCTGCCCGATCCCTCGGGGTCACCGTGTGCGAGGGGATGTCGAGCACGGCGACATCGTCGATGAGGGGCCAGCCGAGGTTGGCATGGTACAGGATCATGTGCGGGGCATCGGCGAAACCCTCGTTCGTCACGGTGTCGTCGACCGTGAAGCCGTGCGATCCGGCCGCCGAGCTGATGCGTCGGCGCAGCAGCAGGTTCTCGCCGAACAGGCGCGCCTGGCGAATCTCGGCCTCGACGACGACGCCGGTCGCGGTCGCCTCCGCCCGGGTGATCGTGGCCGGCCGGGTGCCGATCCGCCCGTGGAGTCCGAGCAGGTCACCGTCGTCCTCGCCGGCCGGGCCGAAGGTGTCGAGGCCGCAGGTGGCGAGCAACCCTCCCCCGAAGGTGCGCAGCCACCCGGCATCCGCAGGCTCGGAGAACTGCGGGGCGGCGAATCCGACCGGCGAGAGCCAGCTCACGGGGATGCCGTCGATGCTGACGCGTCCGATGTCGAGCGCGCGGTCGGGGTGCAGCTCGATCTCGAGGCCGCCGCCGTTCACCATGCGCAGCCGCCGGGTGCCGCGCGCCGGACCCTCGGCTTCGATGAGGCTGTCGAGGCGCACGACCTGCGCGAGGCTGCCGATGCGCTCGTGGAGTTCGTCTCCGCTGAGTCCGAATACCATTGCGAGCTCCTTGTGGTCGCGCCCACCCTAGCAACGGGCCTAGCAACGGGCCGGGCAACGGGCCGGGCAACGCCACGATAGCGTGGTGTCCTCACCTGAGGGGACCAGATGCTCACCGTTCTCTTCGGCATCGGCGGTGCGCTCATCTTCGGCGCGGCCGACTTCATCGGCGGCATCGCCAGCCGCCGCATCAGCGCCCTGCGTGTCACGGCGATCGGCGGCGCGAGCGGACTCGCGATCCTGCTCCTGATGCTCCCCCTGCTCGGCGGAACCTGGTCGTGGCCGGCCGTCTCGCTCGGCATCCTCTCCGGCATCACGGGCGCACTCGCGATCACGCTGCTCTACGGCTGCCTCGCGATCGGACCGATGAGCATCCTCTCGCCGCTCACCGCCCTCGTCTCCGCGCTCATCCCGCTCGTGGCCGAGGTGACGCGCGGCGAGCGCCTGCCCCCTCTCGGCTACGGCGCGCTCGGCATCGCCATCGTCGCCGTTGTGCTCGTCGGCTTCGTGCCCGACCGGAACGCCGTGCGCCCATCCGGCCGCGCGCTCGCGATGGCCACCAGCGCCGGCACTCTCATCGGTGTCTTCCTCATCATCATCGACCTCACCCCCGACGACTCCGGCCTCGTGCCCCTTGTGCTCAACCGCGCCACGAACGCGACGCTGCTGTTCGCCACCTTAGCCGTGCTCGCGCTCGTCGGCTGCGCCCGTCGTCGGGACGGCACGACTGGCCCCAAGAGAGCGGTCATCAAGCGAGCGGATGTCGCGTGGCGGGCGGGCCTCACCCTCGCCGCGATCGGCGGTGTCGTCGATGCCACCGCCAACGTACTCCTGCTGCTCGGGCTGCGCACCGGTGACCTGAGCGTCATGGCTGTGCTCACGGCGATGTACCCGGCCGGCACGATCATCCTGGCCGCGATCGTGCTGCGTGAGCGGATCACCCCGACGCAGCTAGTCGGTCTCGTGCTGGCCATTGCGGCCGCCGCCCTGCTCGCGCTGGTCTGACGCGGCAGTCGCGCCCCCGTCCTGCCCGCGCCGCACCCCTGCTCTCGGCAGGCCGACGCCACCCGATGACCGGAACGCAACCCCTCACCGCACCCGCAGACATCCGCGTGCCCGAGGGAGTAGGTTTGCTTTCTTCAGCTCTGCCGGGAGAATCATGGTCACTCCGACTCCGAACACCCTTCACCGGCGCAAGTGGGTCACCGGCGCCCTGCTCGTCGTCTACGCCGCCGTTGTGCTCACCGCGACGATGTGGCCGACACCGATCGATCGCGGGCGCTCCGCGTCGATCGGGTCGTTCCTCGACCGGCTGCACGGCTGGGGGCTGCCCGGCTGGTTTGACTACTCCACCCTCGAGGCCTCGGCGAATGTGGCGATGTTCGTCCCGCTCGCCCTGCTGCTCACGCTTTTGCTGCCCACCCGCGCATGGTGGGTGGTGCTGCTCGCCTGCCCGTTCCTCTCGGTGACAATCGAGCTGACTCAGCTCGCCGTGCTGCCGGCACGGTTCGCCACGATCTCCGACGTCATTGCCAACTCGACCGGGGCGGTGATCGGTGTCGCCGCCGCCCTCGTGCTGCGCGGGGCCTTGCGCCTGAACGCCCGTCGGCGGATCGCCGCACGGGCACGCGCGACGGGCCCGCGATTCCGGGTACGGGTACGGGAGCCGGTATAGCGTCCCGTCCCCGCTCCGTATGCTTGATCCACCATGAGCGGATACGACCCCTTCCCGATCGAGCTCCCGGCGCCTCGGCGCGGGAGGCCGCACAGCTCGTCCCGCGAGGCGATCAGCGAGCGCGCGATCGAGCTGTTCCGCGCCCATGGCTTCGCCGGCACCACGATCGACATGATCGCGGTGGCGAGCGGCGTGAGCAAGACGAGCTTCTTCCGGTACTACTCCTCGAAGTCCGAGATCGTCTGGTCGGCGTTCGACGAGCACACCGTACGGCTCGCCCGCGTGCTCGAGAGAGCGGATGTCGCGACCCCCACCATGACGGCGGTGCGCGAGTCCATCGTCGACACCCTCGGTGAGGACGCCGACCCCGACGGCCTCTGGCTGCGGCGCTTCGAGCTGATCGACACCTCGCCGGAGCTGCGCGCCGAGGAGTCGGCCCACTGGATCGTGTGGTCGAACGTGGTGGCCGGGTTCGTGGCCGGCCGCATCGGCGCCGAGCCTGGCGACCTGATGCCCTCCGCGATCGGCGGCGCCGTGCAGGCGGCGTTCCTCTCGCGGCTCCGGAGCTGGCTGCCGGCCACCGGCCGCACGGCGGGACTGGTCACCGACCTCGACCGCGAACTCGCCCCCCTCTGCCGGGTGCTGCAGGAGTGGATCGAGGCGTAGGCCATTAAGGCGGCGGGCCGGTTCTTCTCGAGTCATCATTCAGGAGCACGGGTTCACGCCCGTCTTCCTCCTGATCATCATTCAGGAGCACTCGTGGCCGCCCGACGATATCTTGCGTTGATTCAGCGGATGTGGCGGATCGCGCCGTTCTTTCACGGATGGACACCATGTTCGTGCGAGACGCCGTAGCGCAACATCCGCTTCTCCTGAATGACGACCGGGTGCAGCGACGAGTGTCGGCGACGAGAACTCCTGACGGGTAGGCTCCTCCACCCTCAGCCCAGCTGGACGGGCCTCAGTTCGGGGTGTACGGAGATGTGTCGACAGCCCGCAGAGGGGTGGCCGCGACGGCTCTGCACCGCATATCCGCATACAGGCGAGGGAGATCGCGGACCACTGGACAGCCACCTGTGACCTGACCGGCTCCCAGCCTCATGGCACTGGCGAACACCGTAGCGATCGGCACCGGCCAACGCAGAAGGCGCCCACCCCGAAATCGGGATGGGCGCCTTCTCTGCTCGGGCTTAGAGCGCGGCGAGCTCGTCGAGCAGCGCGTCGCCGGGGCGGGCGTTGAGCGATGAGGCCGTGATCTCGGCTCGGTCGAGCAGCTCGTCCATCCGACGCTTGCGCGACTTGGAGACGAGGGTGACGACGGTTCCGGTCTTGCCGGCACGACCGGTGCGGCCCGAGCGGTGCAGGTACGTCTTGTACTCGTCGGGGGCGTCGGCCTGGATGACCAGGCTGATGTCGTCGACGTGGATGCCGCGGGCCGCGACATCGGTTGCCACCATCACGTTGACGCGGCCGCTCGTGAGCAGCTGCAGGTTGCGCGTGCGGCGGGACTGGTTCAGGTCCCCGTGCAGCGAGGTGGCCGGAACGCCGGCGCCCTCGAGCTGGTCGGCGAGTTCCTCGGCGAAAGCACGGGTGCGCGCGAAGATGAGGGTCTTGCCTGCACCTGCGGCGAGCTGCTCGATGATCGCGCGCTTGTCGCGCTGCTCGATGAGGAGCACCTTGTGGTCGATTGTCGAGGACGCCTGGTCCTCACCGGCGACCTCGTGCACGGCCGGGTCCTTGAGGAACTGCTTGACGAGGGTGGCGACACCCTTGTCGAGCGTGGCCGAGAAGAGGAGCTTCTGGCCGTTGGCCTTGGTCTCCTTGAGGATGCGCTGCACGGGCTCGAGGAACCCGAGGTCGCACATGTGGTCGGCCTCGTCGAGGACAGTGATCATGACCTCGGAGAGGTCGAGGCGACCCTGCTCGATGAGGTCCTCGACCCGGCCCGGCGTGGCGATGACGATGTCGACGCCGCGCTGGAGGGTGGAGACCTGCTTGAACTGCGGCACTCCGCCGACGATGGTCGTGGTGAAGAGGCCGACCGAGCGGGCGATGGGCTGCACGGTGCGGTCGATCTGCATGGCGAGCTCACGGGTCGGGGCGAGGATGAGCGCGCGGGGCTTACGGCCCGGCTTGCGGCCCGCTCCGCCGTTGTTCTCCATCAGGCGCTCCACGAGGGGGGCGCCGAAGGCGATCGTCTTGCCGGAACCGGTGCGGCCCCGTCCGAGGACGTCCTTGCCGGCGAGCACGTCGGGGATGGTCGCCGCCTGGATGGCGAACGGCGCGGCCGCTCCCATCGAGGCGAGCTGGCGGGTGATGTTGTCGCCGAGTCCGAGGTCGCCGAAGGTCTTGCCGTCGACGTCGCCCGCGGTGATCACCTTGGCCTCGAGGCGCTCGAGGACCACGTCCTCCTGGGGGCCAGCGGAGGCGTCGGAGTGCGACGGGTACATGTCGGAGGAGCGACGGGCCGGACGGTCGTCCGAGCCGCTGCGCGGGGCGCGGTCCTCCCAGCGCTTCGGGCGGTCGTCCTGCGAGCGCGCGGGGCGGTCGTTGTAGGACGGGCGCTCGGTGCGGTCGGGGCGGTCGTTGAAGGAGCTGCGCTCCGGGCGGTCGCCGTAGGACGGACGGGCCGGACGGTCGTTGTACGACGTGCGCGGGGCGCGGTCGTTCGTGGCCGGACGGTCGCTCCAGGCCGGGCGGGCAGGACGCTCGGGTGCGCTGTTGCGGTCCGCGCTGTAGGACGGACGCGACGGGCGGTCCGGACGGTCCCCGTAGGAGGGGCGGTCCGTGTTCGAGCGCTGCGGGCGGTCGCCGTAGGACGGGCGCTCGGTGTTGTACGAGGGGCGCGACGGGCGGTCTCCGTAGGAGGGACGCTCGGTGCGGTCGGGGCGGTCGCCGTAGGAGGGGCGGTCCGTGTTCGAGCGCTGCGGGCGGTCGCCGTAGGAGGGACGCTGGCCACCCTGCGGGCGGTCACCGTACGACGGGCGGTCCGTGTTGCTGCGCTGCGGGCGGTCACCGTACGACGGGCGATCTGTGTTCGACCGCTGCGGGCGGTCGTTGTTGTAGGCGGGACGCGCGGGGCGGTCGCCGTAGGAGGGGCGGTCCGTGTTCGAGCGCTGCGGGCGGTCACCGTAGGAGGGACGCTGGCCACCCTGCGGGCGGTCACCGTACGACGGGCGATCCGTGTTCGACCGCTGCGGGCGGTCGTTGTTGTAGGCGGGACGCGCGGGGCGGTCGCCGTAGGAGGGGCGGTCCGAGTTGCCACGCGGACGGTCGTTCGACGCCGGACGCTCGCGCGGGTTCCAGTCGGGGCGTCCGTTGGATGCGGGGCGGTCGCCGGTGCGGGCGGCACGGTCGCTGGCGTTCCAGCGCTTCTTGGCCGGGTCGGCGTCGCCGTGGTATCCACGGTGGCCTTCGCTGCGGCTGCCCGGCGCCTGCTTGCGCGGTTCGAACTTGTTGTTGTTCGGCTTCTTGAAATCTGACATTGAGAAAAGTGATTCTGGGTTGTTGTCATTGCATGGCAACGCTGAGCTCAGGTTGAACTCGCACTACTAGAACCCGGGCAGTCGTGATCGAGCGGACAGATACCGCACAGAACCGATCGGGGCCGTTTCACATACATTGTGAATTTCTCGCCACACCCCAAATCGGGTGCCCACGGAGTCCATATCCGATCTGGCGAAGTACCGGCCCACCTGACTTACAAACCCATCCGCACAATGCGGTGTCAAGAGCCGACTGGACCACGTTACAGGAGCCCCCGGCTTCGCGCCACTCATTCGCCCGATAGATTTGACCGCACTCATGACCTCAGCCGCCCGCACCCTCGCGCTCGCCCTCGTGGTGCTCACAGTGCTCACCGGCTGCGGGTCGACCGGCAGCGACTCAACGACGGTCGACAGCACCGCGACTGCCCCCTACCCGGCGACCCGCGCCTACCCGGGCGTCGCCGTGCTCACCGACCTCGACTACGGCGCGCAGAACGCCGGTACCCTGCTCGACGTCTGCCTTCCCGCGGATGTCGCGGAGCCGGCCTCTGCGGCCGGGACCACGGAACCGGCGACCACTACGGAACCCACGCGGGCCGCGGTGCTCTCGGTGCACGGCGGCAGCTGGCGCCAGGGCGACAAGGACGACGTGGCCTGGCGCAGCGTCTGCGAGTGGCTGGCCTCCGAGGGGTTCGTGGCCGTCTCGGTCAACTATGCGCTCGCCCCGGAACATCCGTTTCCCGCCGGGATCGACGACGTGCGCACCGCCGTGAAGTGGTTGAGGGAAAATGCCCAGGTGGAGCGCTTCAACATCGACCCGGCCAGGATCGGGGCGCTCGGCGGGTCGGCCGGCGGCAATCTCGTCTCGCTGCTCGGCGCGGGCGGTTCCGGCCCCCTCGACTCCGGGTCGCGGGTCGCTGCCGTTGTCGACCTGAGCGGACCGGCCGACCTGACCACAGCGGGCTTCTCGCTCGGCGGGGTGATCTCCACATTCCGCACGATCCAGCTCGCCTATCTGGGCTGCGCCAGCTACTCCGACTGCCCGCAGGCGCGGGCCGCCTCACCGCTGTATTCGGTCGACCGCTCAGACCCGCCGTTCTTCGTGGGGCACTCCCTCGACGAGATCATCCCGCAGGAGCAGTCCGAGGCACTGGTCGAGAAACTGCGTGGTGCGGGGGTCTCCGTCGAGTTCGTCACAGTGGAGGGAACCCGCCACTCGATCGCCATGCTCGACCCCGAAATGCGCGAGCGAATCTCAACGTGGTTGCGCGATCGGCTCGCCGGGTAGCCCGACTCCCCTAGGCTGGCGCCATGAAAATGTCAGTGATCGGGTGCGGATACCTCGGAGCAGTCCACGCGTCAGCGATGGCCGAACTCGGGCACGACGTCATCGGTATCGATGTCGACGCCGCCAAGATCGACCTCCTGCGCGCGGGTCGCCCGCCGTTCTACGAGCCGGGGCTCCCCGAGATCCTCACCTCCGCGACCGCCTCCGGTCGGCTGCGTTTCAGCACCGAGATAGCGGATGCTGCCGGCTGCGCCGTGCACTTCATCGCCGTGGGTACCCCGCAGAAACCGGGCAGCTACGCGGCCGACCTCCGCTTCGTCGACGCGGCTGTCGAGTCCCTGCTCCCGCACCTGTCGCCCGGCGACCTGGTTGCCGGCAAGAGCACGGTGCCGGTCGGTACCGCGGCCCGGCTGGCGGCGCTCGTCGCCCCGACCGGGGCGACGCTCGCCTGGAATCCCGAGTTCCTGCGCGAGGGCTTCGCCGTCGAGGACACGATCACGCCCGACCGCCTCGTCTATGGCGTCGCACCGGGCGAGGAGGGCGAGCACGCGACATCCGTTCTGAATGATGTCTACGCGACCGCCCTCGCCGCCGACACACCGCTGGTGGTCACCGACTTCGCGACCGCCGAGCTCGTCAAGGTCGCGGCGAACGCGTTCCTGGCCACCAAGATCAGCTTCATCAACGCCATGGCCGAGATCGCGGAGGTCGCCGGGGCAGACGTCACCCAACTCGCCGACGCGATCGGCTACGACGGGCGCATCGGCCGCCGGTTCCTCGGCGCCGGTGTCGGCTTCGGCGGCGGCTGCTTGCCCAAGGACATCCGGGCATTCACGGCCCGCGCGGAGGAGCTCGGCCGCGGCGAGTCGGTGGTGTTCCTCAAGGAGGTCGACAAGATCAACCTGCGCCGCCGCCAGCGGGTCGTCGACCTGACCGTGCGGGCGATCGGCCGCGAGGTGTGGAAGGCCAAGGTCACCGTGCTCGGGCTCAGCTTCAAGCCGCACTCCGACGACGTGCGCGACTCGCCGGCGCTCGACGTGGCCGTGCAGCTCTACGGGCTCGGGGTCAACGTGACCGCGATCGACCCGCAGGCGATCGACAACGCCCGGCTGCGCCACCCTCAGCTCACTTACACGAGCGACCTCGAGGACGCACTGCGGGGCGCGGACGCCGTGGTGCTTGTCACCGAGTGGCCCGAGTTCCGCGGGCTCGACCCGGAGTGGGCCGGCGCTCTCGTGCGCACCCGCACGATCATCGACGGACGCAACACGCTCGATGCGGCAGCGTGGCGCGCGGCGGGCTGGACCTACAACGGGCTCGGGCGGCCGTAGCGCATCGGCTCAGCCCGG
>JACMNE010000154.1 GCA_014378715.1 Microbacteriaceae bacterium | reverse complement strand
GGCAGCACGTTCGGGACGGGGTCGGACATCGGTGAAGCCTATCCCCAGCGCTTCAGCAGGTACCTCTCGAGAAGCCCGATAATGGCGTCGGTCGTCTTGCCGAGCACGGCGAGGATGATGATCGCGAGGAAGATGCGGTCGAGTCGGCCGTTGTTCTGGGAGTCGCTGAGCAGGAATCCGAGGCCCATCGAGCTGGCGATGAGCTCCGCGGCGACGAGGAACAGCCAGGCCTGGGCCAGGGCGAGTCGCAGCCCGGAGACGATGGTGGGGATGACCGCGGGCAGCTGCACCCTGATCAACAGTGCGACCCGGTCGAGGCCGTAGGCGCGGCCCAACTCGACCAGCTGCGGGTCGACATGGCGCAGGGCCCCGGCGACGGTCGTGTAGACGGGGAAGAGCGCGCCGATCGCGATGAGCACGATCTTCGAGTCCTCATTGATGCCGATGTAGAGGATCAGCAGCGGTACCCACGCCAGCGACGGCACGGCACGGAATCCGCCGATCGTGGGCGAGAGCAGCAGGGACGCCCAGCGGGAGAGGCCGACAACCGAGCCGAGCACGAGCCCGACGACGGAGCCGATGAGGAAGCCGAGGATCACCCGCTGCGTGGAGATCGCCGAGTACTGTCCGAGTTGGCCTGTGCCCGCGAGCTCGACCCCGGCCTGCCATACCGCGGCCGGGGACGGCAGGCGGTAGGCGGGCACGAGACCGGAGGCCGCGATCCCCGCCCAGGCGGCGAGCAGCACGATCGGCAGTACCGCACCGAGGAGCACGACCGCGCCGCGGGGCAGCGAGCGGCGTCCCCGCGGCACAGATCCGGGCACCGCAGAGCCCGCCGCGGAGTAGCCGAACCCGGAGGCGTACTGGTGCAGCGACGCACCCCCGACAGCCGCGGTGTTGCGGGTGTCGAGGGTGTCCTGCTGCGGGGTGCCGGGGCGCGCCATGGTCAGCCGATCGCGTCGGGGTCTGCCTGGTCGGCGAACTCCGGGTTGAGGAGGGAGTCGAGTGCGGTGTCGATGAGGCCCTGGTCGGCGACGTCGCCGGACTCGACGAAGATCGGTCCGACGATCGTGAGCACGGCGAGCTGGTCGGGGCCGGGCGCGGGGTTCACGGCGAAGTTGGTGCGCTCCGTGAGCTGGGTGGTCGAGATGGCCACGTCGATGCCCGCGACCCCGGCGAGGATGCTCGCGGTCTCGTCGGGGTTGGCGATGGCCCAGGCGCGTGCCTTCTCGTACGCGTTGACGACGACCTGCGCGACATCCGCATGGTTCTGGACGAAGTCGTCGGTGGCGTTGAGGAAGCCGTAGGTGTTGAAGTCGATGTTGTCGTAGATGATCTTCGACCCGGCGACCGCGACGCTCGTGGACAGCAGCGGGTCGAGGCCGGCCCAGGCGTCCACGGCGCCGCTCTCGAGCGCGGCCTTGCCGTCGGCGTGCTGGAGGTTCTGCACGTTGACGTCGGCGAGGGTGAGACCGGCGGCCTCGAGCGACTGGATGAGGAAGAAGTAGG
The DNA here is from genome assembly GCA_014378715.1 of Microbacteriaceae bacterium. Classification (GTDB taxonomy): domain Bacteria; phylum Actinomycetota; class Actinomycetes; order Actinomycetales; family Microbacteriaceae; genus Marisediminicola. The sequence goes on along the minus strand of JACMNE010000154.1, from coordinate 4,656 downwards.
GGTCGGTGCCCTTGGTCGCGGCGATCGACTTGCCCGTGAGCTCGGCGACGTCGGTGATCGGGGATCCGGCTGGCACGAGGATCGCGGCCCAGTTCGGCTGGGAGAAGATGTCGATGGCCTGGATCGGCGAACCGTTTGACTTCGCGAGCAGGGCGGCCGAGCCGGCGGTGGATCCGATGTCGATCGCGCCGGCGCGCAGGGCCTCGTTCGCCTTGTTGGATCCGGCGGACTGCACCCAGTTGACGGTGACGTCGGTGCCGAACTGGTCCTCCAGCCAGTGCTGGTCCTTGATGATCAGGCTCAGCGGGTTGTAGGTCGCGAAGTCGATGTTGAGGGTGTCGGTGGAGTAGGAGGCGTCGGAGGCGACGGGCTCCTGCGCGGTGACGGGGCCCTCCCCCGTGACGCAGCCGCTGAGGAGGAGCGCTGCGGCGGCAGAGATGGCCGCCGCGGGGATCAATCGGGTGCTGAGCTTCATGCGGTGTCCCCTGCTGTGGGTGTCGGTGTCGGTGTCGGTGTCGGGAGGGAGGATCGGTGATGGCTGTCGACGCCGAGGCCGCCGAGCAGCCCGGCGCGCAGCTGCGCGAGGGTGGCGTCGCCGCGGTCACGTGGGCGAGTGCCCGGCACTTCGATGACCTGGCGGATGCTGGAGCCGTCCGGCCCATTGGGGTCTGGACCGAGCAGCACGACCCGGTCGGCGAGGTAGAGCGCCTCGTCGACGTCGTGAGTCACCAGCAGGATCGTCGCGGGTTCAGCGGAGTGGATGTCGAGGAGCAGGTCCTGCATCCGCAGCCGGGTGAGGGCGTCGAGCGCGCCGAACGGCCCGTCCAGCACGAGCACTCCCGGTCCGCGGGCGAGTGCTCTGGCCAGCGACGCCCGCTGTGCCATGCCTCCCGAGACCTGCCGGGGGCGCAGGGCAGCGGATGATGTCAGCCCGACGAGTTCGAGGAGGGCCGCGACCCGGTCGATGCCCGCCCGCCGGTCGGTGGCCGGCGGCAGGCCCAGCGCCACGTTGCGTTCGATGGAGCGCCACGGCAGCAGGCGCGGTTCCTGGAAGGCGACGGCGCAGCGCAGGTCGATGCCGGTGACGATCGAGCCGTCGATCGCGACCTGCCCCGTTGACGGCCGGTCGAGGCCGCTGACCTCGCGCAGGAGGGTGGACTTGCCGCAGCCGGACGACCCGATCATTGCCACGATCTCGCCAGCGGCGATGTCGAGGTCGATGTCGCGCAGGACGACCCTCTGCGAGTCGCCCCTGGCGGCGCCGGGGAAGGCCCGGCCGACCCCGCGCACCGAGACGGCCAGGGCCGGGGCGGTCGCCCGGGCGGTGGCGCTGGACAGTGGCATCCGCTGACCATATCCCGCGGGGGAAGGCGCCTCGACCGGTGCGTAACAGGGGGACACAATGGCGCCGAGCGCACAGTGGGCCGGCACCCAGGCGCCGGTCGAGCGCGAATGAGGAGCCAGTCAAGCTCGGGTCAGGCGCGGGTCTGGCCGATACGGGCGAGGAGCCCGTTGACGAACTTGCCGGAGTCCTCGGTGCTGAGCTTGCTGGCCATTCCGACGGCCTCGGCGATCGCGACCGTGTCGGGCACCTCGTCGTTGAACAGCAGCTCCCAGATGCCGATGCGGATGATCGCGCGGTCGACGACCGGCATCCGCGCGAGCGTCCAGCCCTGCGAATAGGTCTCGATGAGTTCGTCGATCTCGTCGCCGTGCTCGGCGATGCCGAGCACGATCTCACGGGCATAGTTCCAGGAGTCCTGGCGGCCGGTGTCGGTGAGGGCGCGGGTGGCCGCCTCGCCGATCGCGTCATTGATGCTGGTTCCGCGCAGGTCCGCCCCATAGAGCATGTCGATGGCGCGCTTGCGCGCTTTTGTCCGTGCGCTCACTAGTCGTTCACACGTCCGAGATAGCTGCCGTCGCGGGTGTCCACCTTGACCTTGGTGCCCTGCTCGAGGAACAGCGGCACCTGGATCTGGAACCCGGTCTCGACAGTGGCCGGCTTGGTGCCGCCGGTCGAGCGGTCGCCCTGTAGTCCGGGCTCGGTGTAGGTGATCTCCAGGACGACGGAGGCCGGGAGCTCCACGTACAGCGGATTGCCGTTGTGTAGCGCGACGGTCGCGTTCTGGTTCTCGAGCAGGTAGTTCGCGGCATCGCCGACAGTGGCCGTCTGCAGGGTGATCTGGTCGTAGTCGGCGACGTCCATGAACACGAAACCGTCGCCGTCGCGGTAGAGGTACTGGAACTCGCGGCGGTCGACCGTCTCGGTCTCGATCTTCGCCCCGGCGTTGAAGGTGCGGTCCACGACCTTGCCGCTCATCACGTTCTTGACCTTGGTGCGCACGAAGGCGCCGCCCTTGCCCGGCTTGACGTGCTGGAAGTCGATTACGGTCCAGAGCTGGCCGTCCATGTTGAGAACGACGCCGTTCCTGATGTCAGCGGTTGAAGCCATGCGAGTAGAGGTCCGTCCGATTGCACAGAATTGAATGGGCGCGAGTGCGCGTGAAGAGTCGAGTTTACCGGTCTATCGGAGTCGACGGGTGATCAGGTCCAGCGCGAGCAGGTAGGAGTCGAAACCGAAGCCCGCGATCACGCCCGTCGCGACGCCCGAGATGACGCTCGTGTGACGGAACTCCTCCCGCGCGTGCGGGTTGGAGAGGTGCACCTCGACGAGCAGGATGCCGGCCTGGGTGACCAGTGCTGCGGCGTCGCGGAGGGCGTAGGAGTAGTGGGTGAACGCGGCCGGATTGAGGATCACCGGGGTGGCGGTGTCGACGGCCTCGTGCAGCCAGCCGATGAGCTCGGCCTCGTCGTTCGTCTGCCGCAGGTCGATGCTGCTGCCCGGTGTCGATGAGAGTGCCGACGAGAGCGCCTCCCGCAGATCCTCCAGGGAGCCGCTGCCGTACACATCGGGTTCCCGGGTGCCGAGACGGTTGAGGTTGGGTCCGTTGAGGACGAGCACGCGGGGCATCTGCCCAGCCTATCCGGCCAGCCAATCCGGGTCGTCCCTAGAGCAGCTTCCGCGCGAGTGCCCATGCGGTCAGCTCGTGCCGGGACGACAGCTGGAGCTTGCGCAGCACGGCGGAGACGTGAGTCTCCACGGTCCGCGACGAGATGAACAGCTCCCCCGCGACCTCCTTGTAGCTGTAACCCCGGGCGATCAGCCGCATGACCTCGAGCACCGGCGCGGATGACGCGCACGACGTCGTCGGCGGCGTCCGAGACACTCAGCGCCAGGAACCGGGTGTCCGGCGCGCCGGTGGCCGCTCGCGTGATGACCTCGGCTCCCCCGCCGCCCGCGCCGCCCGGCAGGTGCACGTCGAGCAATACCACGGTGGGCCGCAGTGCGAGCACGGCCGCGACCGCCTCGTCGACCGTCGCCGGCTCGCCCAGCACGCGGATGGTGCCGCCGAGCTCGGCCCTCAACCCGGAGCGGACGATCGAATGGTCGTCGACGATCACCACCGTGAGAGCGGATGTCGCGGGGCCGGCGGTCGCGCTGCCAGCGGCAGTGTGCTCGGCGGCAGTGTCGTCAGCAGTCGTGTTCTCATCGGCGGTGTTCTCAGCGGTCATGGGCGGTGTCCTGTTCGGTGGGGGCGTTCGCGGCGGGCAGCTCGAGGCGGATCTCGGTGCCGGTGTCCCCCGGACCCGGCCGGATCGACGCGGTGCCGCCGGCCCGCGACATCCGCCCGATGATCGACTCGCGCACTCCCAGCCGGTCGGCAGGCACCCTCGCGAGGTCGAATCCCGCCCCGCGGTCGGTGACGCTGAGTGTCGTGCCCTGCCGACCCGACTTGAGATAGACCGAGACCGGCCCGCCCGCGTGCAGCGCGGGAGGCCGCCTACTCCCCCGCCGCCTACGCCACCGCCTTCGGCCAGTCGCGCATCGACCTCACCGACCTGGACCGTGCGCCGGCCGCCGTCGACCGAACGGTGGACGTCTGGATGGGGATGGGTCAGAGTGTGCTTACCCTGCCCGACGACCGCAGCATAGTCGTCGAGTCGAACGCGCTGATCGGCGGCATCGAGTTCGCTGACGCCGCCGGCGGCCGCGGAGGGTTCATCTTCCACGACGCGCACCGGGCCAACCCCGGAGACAGCACCGGCACCACCCGCATCCGCGTCTGGACCTTGATCGGGTCGGTCAGCGTCCAATCTGCCGGCACCGGCGGGCGGGACTGACCGTGTCCACGCCCGACGCCCCCGGTCCCGACCCCGACTACCATCCAGGAGTTCCCATGTCCGATCCGCAGGTCTCCCCCGACATCCACTCTGATCACCCGTCAAGGGCGCCGATCCGCCGGCCACTGTTCGGCACTATCCATTCGGCCCCGGGCTCCGCGCAGCCTGGTGATGTCGGCGGCAGCCCGCGCGGTCACTGTTCACCCACACGGCGGTGACCGCAATTCGCGCCGAGGCAGTTCCCCCGCGCGCCCGTGATCACCGCAGCGCGGGTGAACAGCGTGCGCGCGCCCGTCAGCGCATGGTGCCGCGCCCGTTAGCGCGGGCGCCGCGCGCGACCGCTCAGACGCCGATCTCCTGGTACGCCGCGAACAGCAGGCTCTGGTCGGGCCCGGTCAGCACGGTCGGCTTCGCGGTGTCGTCGAGCACGATGAAGCGCAGCATGCTGCCGCGGGCCTTCTTGTCGCGCTGCAT
>JACMNE010000031.1 GCA_014378715.1 Microbacteriaceae bacterium | reverse complement strand
GCACGCTCGGACTCCAGCCCAGGTCCTTGGCGACGGCGAGGATGCGGTCGCGGGTGTGGGCGGAGACGCCGGGGCGGTCGTTCAGGGCGAAAGAGACGAGGCCCTTGCTGACCCCGGCCGCGCGGGCGACATCCGCAATGGTGGCACGTGCCTTCGCCATGGTGACTCCTCGTCGAGTCCGGCTCACCTGAACCGGTTTAGTCAAACTATACCGGTTTAGCGTTCCCGTCAAGGTCATCATTCAGGAGTCCGGCCGACCGAACCCGGTCATCATTCAGGACCGCGGTCAGCGGTCGAGCGGTCCTTCGCCATCTGGCGCAAGAACCCTGCAGCGACGTGGCCGGATGTCACGAAACCAGCGTCACCACGCAAGATTCCCCCACCGGTCGCGCCGACCTCCTGAATGATGAACCGAACGAATCGCCCTCCAACGCTGAGACTCCTGAATAATGCGTAGATGCCACATCTCGAGGTCAACGGAGCCACGATCTACTACGAGACCGAGGGGCATCCCGGCAAGCCCGCGATCATACTGATCCACGCCGGCATCGCGACGCTGCGCATGTGGGACCCGCTCACCCCGGCTCTCGCCGACGACCACTACGTCATCCGCTACGACACCCGCGGCTCCGGCGGAACGACCGCCGACAGCGTCGACTTCTCCGACCGCACCGACGCCCGCGACATCCTCGACCACCTGGGGGTCGCCACCGCGACGGTCATCGGCTGCTCGCGCGGCGGCGGCATCGCGATCGACCTCGCCCTGGAGAGCCCCCACCGCATCGCCGGCCTGGTCACGATCTGCTCCGGACCGAGCGGACTCCCCGAGGTCGCCCCGACCGACCGCGAGAACGCCGCGATCGACCGCCTGGACCGCGCCTTCGAAGCCGGCGACTGGGCAAGGCTCAACGAGCTCGAGGTGCGGCTGTGGGCGTTGGGCACCGGCCGCGATCCGGCCACCCTCGATCCGGGATTCGTCGAGCTCGCCTACGAGCTGAACCGCCCCAACCTTGAGCACGCCGATGAGCACCCGACGCCGGCACCGCTCGACCCCCCGGCCTTCGACCGCCTCGTCGACATCACGGTGCCGACCCTCGTCACGGTCGGCGACCACGACCTCACCGAGGTCCTCGCCGCTTTCGAGTTCCTCATCACCAGCATCCCGCACGCCGACAGTGCGCGCTTCGCCGACTCGGCTCACCTGCCGAGCGTCGAGCAAGCGGATGTTTTCTCCCGCACGCTGGCGGACTGGCTCGCGCACCACGGACTCTAGCCCCTGGAGGACGATCCTCGCCACCGACGAACGAGAGGACGCGGACGGTTCCCGGTCGACGCCCCCCGCCTACGACCGAGAACCGCGCGGGCCCGATGGTTCTGCCTCGGTACGGCGACTGACGAAGGGCTCGAGCGACTCGCGATAGACGCCCCCGCGTACTACCGAGGATCACTCGAGTCCCATGTCTACAGTATGCGTCTCGCGAACCGCGACGAGCGCCGGGGAGCGAATCGAATGATCCGCTCCCCGGCGGTGACCCCGCCAACATCCGCTGGGATGGGCACGAAGCGTTCGGCGACCCTCCCACGCAACTATTCGAGCGTGCAAGCATGCTGCCGCGCACGAAGTCGGCGTCAAACACAGCCATAGAGCGCGAAGGCGTCATTAGGCTCGATATGGCGCCAGTTCCGGCGCCGTTCTCGAGGGATCGGAGGTCCACCCATGTCGGAGAGCATCGTCTCAAGCCAGTCAATCGTCGGGGAGCCCGAGGTTCTCGAGGACGGCAGCTTCGCGGGACGGGCGTGGCCCGAACTCAAGTCGGCCGCGGTCGCGTTGCAGGCACTGCAGTCGAAGGACGGCAGCGTTGCCGACGCCGCGACCGCCGTCCCCCTGGTCGACCGGGTGCGCGCCGCGGTGCGCGAGCTCGCCCCCCTCTTCCCTCACGACGCCGCCTACCTCGACGCCCTCGACACCGACTTCGCCCGCTGGGCCGAGGAGGGCTTCGGCGTTCCCGACTTCCTCGACTCGCTCACGGCCTTCCAGCCGCAGCGGGGACGGGTGAACGGACGCCGCCACCTCGTCGTGTTCCCCATGGTGACCCAGAACGGCAGCGCGAGCCGGCTGGTCGAGGCGCTGCTCATCGAGGTGATCTGGCCGGACTTCATCGCCGAGCTCGAGGCGGGCGACTACTCGAACGCCCTCTTCGTGCCGGTGCGGTTCATCGACTTCACACCGGGCTACGCCACCAACTCGGCGACGCTCTTCCCCGAGACGATCGCGATGCGCGAGATCCCCACCTTCACCTGGGGGGCGATCTTCGCCGACCGCGAGGCCGCACGGTTCCGGCGGGTGGTGCGCGAGGCCGCGGCCGTGACCCGGCTCGACCTGCCGGCCGACGCCCTCGAGTTGCTCGATGACCAGTCGCTGGCCGAGCAGACCTTCGTCATGTGGGATCTCATCCACGACCGCACGCACATGCGCGGCGACCTGCCCTTCGATCCGTTCATGATCAAGCAGCGCATGCCGTACTTCCTGTACTCGCTCGAGGAACTGCGCTGCGACCTCACGACGTACCGGGAGGCCGTTCGCCTCACCCGCGCGCTCGAACTGATCGAGGAGGGCGAGCAAACCTCGGGGCAGCGGCAGATCCTCCGCCACGCGAAGGTCGTGCAGTATGCGGTGCTCTTCGACCGCATCTTCCGCTTCGCCCTCACCGGCTCCCGGGTGCGCAATTACGACGGTCTCGGCGGGCAGCTCCTGTTCGCCTGGCTGCACCAGCACCACGTGCTGCACTGGACCGACACCCGCCTGACCATCGACTGGGCGGATGTCGCGGATGTCGTCGTCGCGCTGGGCCGTGAGATCGACGACCTGTACTGGCGCTCGATCGACCGCCCGAAGGCCGCCCACTGGCTCGCCGCCTATGACCTCGTGGCTGCGACCCTCACGCCGCACCCGGCCTCGGCCTGGGCAACCCGCGACCTCGCGCTCGACGGCCCCAACAAGGGTCTGACGGATGCCGTGCTCGATGATGAGTTCCCGCTGTCGATGTTCTACGAGGCACTGTCGAAGAAGATGGCCGCGGTCATCGACAGCACCGCGGGCATCACGGCGAGGGGCTGAGCATGGCGGAGAAGAGCGGGGCGGAGGGTCGTGTCGTCGTCGTGACCGGAGCCACCGGGGATGCCGGTCTCGCGGCCTGCGTCGCGCTCGGCGCCGCCGGCGCGCACGTCGTCGCCGTCGGCTCGCGCATCGAGCGCCTCGCCGGCGTCGAGGCCGCGCACCGGTTCGCGTGCGACCTCACCGATGCCGACGCGGTCATCGAGCTCGCGCAGGCGGTGCACGACGAGGTGGGCCAGGTCGACGGCGTGATGCACCTCGTCGGCGGCTGGCGCGGTGGCCAGTCCGACGAGGACTGGGTCTTCCTCGAGTCGCACATCGTCGACACCCTGCGCCACGTGTCGCGGGCCTTCCGTCCCGACCTCACCGCGTCGACCGCCGGCCGGCTCGCGGTCGTGAGCTCGACGGCGGTCGACCGCCCGACCTGGTCGAACGCGAACTACGCCACGACGAAGGCCGCCGCGGAAACGTGGGTCGCCGCCCTGGCGAGTGGCTGGGCGAAAGCGGGCACGGCCGCAGCGGTGACGTTCGTCGTCACCTCGATCGGTGATGGCGACGGCGCGACAGCCCCCTCGGTGATCGCGGACGCGGTCGCCTCTCTCTGGAGCGAGCCGGCGAGCGCCATCAACGGCGCCCGCCGCTCGCTCGTCCCGCCCGCCTGACGCGCGCAACCGAGCGACTGCCTACGGTCGCAGCAGCACCTTCACGGCACGCCGCTCGTCCATCGCCGCGTACGCCTCGGCGACCTCCGACAGCGGCAGCTCCAGGTCGAAGACCCGGCCCGGGTTGAGCGTGCCGGCGAGCACCTCGGGCAGCAGCTCCTCGATGTAGTTGCGCACCGAGGCGACCCCGCCGTTGACTCCCACGTTCGTGCCGAAGAGCAGGCGGATCGGAAGCTCCGCTCCCCCGTTGGGAACCCCAACGTACCCGACCATGCCGCCAGGGCGGGCGGAACGGATCGCCTGGTCCATCGACTCCTGGGTGCCGACGCACTCGAGCACGCAGTCGGCGCCGATGCCGTCGAACATGGCCTTGATGCGCTCGATGCCTTCGGCGCCGCGCTCGGCGACGACATCCGTTGCCCCGAACTCGACCGCGAGGGCCTGGCGATCCGCGTGGCGGGACATCGCCACGATACGGGTGGCCCCCAGTCGCTTGGCGGCGATGATCGCGCAGAGGCCGACCGCGCCGTCGCCGACGACGACGACGGAGCTGCCAGCGGTGACACCGGCCGAGACGGCGGCGTGGTGGCCGGTGCCCATCACGTCCGACAGCGCCAGCAGGCTCGGGACGAGCGCGTCATCCGGCTGACCGGGTGTCGCGACCAGCGAACCGTCAGCGTGGGGCACGCGCACGAACTCGCCCTGGCCGGCGTCCGCGAAGGCGCCGGAGCGATCATCCGCTCCCCACCATCCGCCGTTCAGGCAGGAGGTGCTCACGCCATTGAGGCAGTTCGCGCAGGTCATGTCGCAGTCGTAGAACGGAGCGATGACGAAGTCGCCGACACGGATCTTCGCGACATCCGCTCCCACCTCCTCGACGATGCCGACGAACTCGTGCCCGATGCGCTTCGGTTCGGTGGTGGGGGTGATGCCGCGGTAGGGCCAGAGGTCCGAGCCGCAGACGCAGGCGGCGACCACACGCACGATCGCGTCGCCCCCGGTACTGAGGACGGGGTGGGGCACGTCGTCGAGGCGGATGTCGCGGGCTCCATGCAGAACGGTGGCTTTCATGGACCCAGCCTAAGCTCGCTCGGATGTTCTCCCCCTTCAGGCGGATGTCGCGGGGTACGGCCCCTGAGTACCCTTGACAAATGGCGTTCGACAGTACGGCCTCCGTGCGACAGCGCCCGCGGCCGTCCCCGCGCGGCTACCGCAGTGACGCGCTCGTGGCCGTGGCCCTCTTCCTCGGCACCCTCCTCAGCGCCTGGCTCTACGCCCGCATCAGCATGGGCGAGGGGGTCGCCGAGCCCTGGGTCGTGGTCGGGTGGGCGGCCATCATCACCCTGAGCCTCGCGGCGCGGCGCCGCGCCCCGGAGATCGTGGCGATCGTCATCTCGGTGACCTTCATTCTCATGATGCCGCTGCAGGTGCCCGAGCTGCTCTTCAGCAACATCTGCCTCTTCCTGGGCATGTACTCGGTCGGCGCGTGGAGCACGAACCGGCGACGGGCCACCTGGATCCGCGCGCTCATCGTGATCGGCATGTTCACCTGGCTGTTCGGCACCCTCTACACGAGCTCCCTGGACCCGGACGCCCTCCCCCAGCTGTCGCGCCTCGGCACCATCTCCCCCTACGCGGCCTTCGGTCTGATCCAGATCATCATCAGCCTGCTCTACTTCGGGGCGGCGTGGTATTTCGGCAACTCCGCGTTCGCGGCGGCCCGGGAGCGGGCGGCGCTGCGCCAGCGCACCCTCGAGCTCGCCGAGGAACGCGAGCTCTCCGCCGCGCAGGCCGTCGCACTCGAGCGGGTGCGCATCGCCCGCGAGCTGCACGATGTCGTCGCCCACCACGTCTCCGTCATGGGGGTTCAGGCCGGAGCCGCCCGCCGCATCGTCGACCGGGACCCGGCCGGAGCTGCCGCATCGCTCTCGGCGATCGAGACGAGCGCCCGGAGTGCGATCGACGACCTGCACCGGATGCTCGGCACCCTGCGCGACGACAGCGCGGGCGGGGCTCCGGCCCTGGAGTCGAGCACTCGCGGCGTCGAGCAGCTCGACGACCTCGTCGCCGACTCCGTCGCGAGCGGGGTGCCCTGTGACCTTGTCGTCGTCGGCGACCCGCGCCCGGTGCCGCTCACCGTCGGCCTCAGCATCTACCGCATCGCCCAGGAGGCGCTCACCAATACCCGCAAGCACGGCGGCACCGGTGTCACAGCCGAGGTGCGCCTGCGCTACCGGCCGAACGCGATTGAGCTCGAGGCCACCGACACCGGCGTCGCCTCCCGCACAGCGCAGCAGGCCAGCACGGCCGGGCTCGGCCAGGTCGGCATGCGCGAGCGGGTTGCCGCGACAGGTGGCGAGCTGGAGCTCGGACCCCGCCCCCGCGGCGGCTACCTCGTCCGCGCGATCTTCCCGCTCGCTCCGGTCGACGCTCCCTTCGTCAGCCTGGAGCATGCCCCGTGAGCGACCCTGGCCCGTCCGCCGCCGCCCTGAACGCCGCCCTGAACGCCGCCCGTCCAACGGATGTCGCGGCCGAGGCCCCCGGTGCAGCAGAACCCGGTACGGCAGACGCCGCCATCCGAGTGCTCCTCGTCGACGACCAGCACCTCGTGCGCGCCGGCTTCCGGATCATCCTCGGCTCCGAGCCCGGCATCGAGGTCGTCGGCGAGGCCACGACCGGACGCGAGGCCGTGCAGCTCGCCCTCGACCGCGCCCCCGACGTGATCTGCATGGACGTGCAGATGCCCGGCATGGACGGCCTCGAGGCGACCCGCCTGATCAGCGCCGACACCCGCATCACGAGCCGGGTGCTCGTGCTCACGACCTTCGACCGCGACGACTACCTGTTCGCCGCGCTCCGGGCCGGCGCGAGCGGGTTCCTGCTCAAGAACTCCTCCCCCGAGTCGCTCATCGAGGCCGTGCGCGTCGTCGCCCGCGGCGACGCGCTGCTCTCGCCCGAGGTCACCCGCCGCGTGCTCGAACGCTTCAGCACCCCCGGAGAGCAGGATCTGGGGGCGGATGCCGCGGCGAGCAGCGCGGCGGCCGAGACCGCCGCCCTGCTCGAGCGCCTCAGCGGACGCGAGCGCGAAGTCCTCGAACACCTCGCCCAGGGCGCCTCGAACGCGGAGATCGCCACGACCCTCTTCGTCGGCGAGGCCACCGTCAAGACCCACGTCTCGAACGTGCTGATGAAGCTCGCCGTGCGCGACCGCATCGAGGCCGTCGTCTGGGCCTACGAGCACGGCGTCGTGCTGCCTGGCAACCGCGACTGACCGCCGCCCGCAACATCCGCTTGCCCCCTGCCCGACGGGACACGCGCGACCTCCCCCGTGCGGCGGAGCCGTGAACCCGCCGCAAGGGGGACGACGCCCACCCCCGGCATCCGTAGCGTGGACCCCACACAACCGAAAGAGGCAGTGATGCTCGAAGTGCGACAGGTCAGCCGGTCATTCGGCGACCGGCTGGTGCTCGATTCCGTGACCTTCGAGGTGCTGCCCGGGCGCATGACCGGGTTCGTCGGCAGCAACGGCGCCGGCAAGACCACCACGATGCGGATCATCCTCGGGGTGCTTGCGGCCGACTCCGGGAGCATCGCGCTCGACGGTGTCACCCTCCGCCCCGAGGACCGCCGCCGCTTCGGCTACATGCCGGAGGAGCGCGGGCTCTACCCGAAGATGAAGGTCGCCGAGCAGCTCGTCTATCTGGCCAGGCTGCACGGTCTCGCGCCTGCCGCCGCGCAGCGCAACGCCACCGACCTCCTCGAGCAGCTCGGACTCGGCGAGCGCGCGGGTGACGCCGTCGAGAGCCTGTCCCTCGGCAATCAGCAGCGCGCGCAGATCGCTGCGGCACTCGTCCACGACCCCGAGGTACTCGTGCTCGACGAGCCGTTCTCCGGCCTCGATCCGATCGCTGTGGAGACCGTGCTCGCCGTACTCAAGTCCCGCGCAGCCGCCGGCGCCCCCGTGCTCTTCTCCTCGCACCAGCTCGACATCGTCGAGCGCCTCTGCGACGACCTGGTGGTGATAGCGGATGGTGCGATCCGAGCCCGCGGCTCCCGGGAGGGTCTTCGCGCGGAGCACGCCGGGCAGCGGTTCGAGCTGACCGTGACCGGCGACGCGGGCTGGGTGCGCGATATCGAGGGCGTCAGCGTCGTCGAGCTCAGCGGCGGCTACGCGATGTTCGACGTCGACTCCGAGTCCGCCAGCCAGGCCGTGCTCCAGCGCGCGGTCGCCCGCGACTCGGTGACCGCTTTCGCCCGCCATCAACCCTCGCTCGCCCAAATCTTCCGGGAGGTCATCCAGTGAGCGCGAAATCCGCTGCCCCATCGCTCAGTTCGTTCGCGATCGTGCGCCTCGTCGCGGGCCGGGAGGTCACCGCCCGGCTGCGCAGCAAGAGCTTCCTCATCTCGACCGGGGTGCTGCTGCTCTTCGTACTCGCGTCGATCGTGGTCGGGAGCATCGCGAGCGCCAACGCCGAGCTGCCGAAGATCGCCGTCGAGCGGTCGGTCACGAACGCGCTGCCCGACATGTCCGCGTACCAGCAGACCTTCGTCGACACGGTCGACGAGGCGGAGACACTCGTGCGCGACGGATCCGTCGAGGCAGCCGTCGTCTCGAACTCCGAGGTGTCGCCGCTGGGCATCACCGTCATCGCGCTGAGCGAGGCACCGCCCGCGATCATCAGCCAGCTGAGCGTCGCGCCCGACGTGCGCATCCTCACCCCGCCCGCGCAGGATCCTTTCCTCGCCTACCTCGTGGCGATCGGATTCGGGCTCGTGTTCTTCCTGTCAACGATCTCGTTCGGTACGACCATCGCGCAGAGCGTGGTGGAGGAGAAGCAGACCCGCATCGTGGAGATCCTGCTCGCGACGATCTCGGCCCGGCTGCTGCTCGCCGGGAAGGTGGTCGGCAACAGCATCCTCGCGCTGGGCCAGACGGTGCTGATCGCGCTGCTGGCCTCCGTTGGGCTGCTCGTCACGGGGCAGAACGTGCTGCTCGGCCAGATCGGTCCGGCCGCAGCCTGGTTCGTGGTGTTCTTCATCTTCGGGTTCGTGCTGCTCGCGTCGATGTTCTCCGCCGCCGCCTCGCTCGTCTCCCGTCAGGAGGACCTCGGAGCGGTCATCTCGCCCGTGACGACGCTCGTGATGATCCCCTATTTCGCCGTCATCTTCTTCAACGACAACCCACTCGTGCTGGGCATCATGTCGTACGTGCCGTTCTCGGCGCCGGTCGGGATGCCGATGCGGCTGTTCCTCGGCGCCGCGCAGTGGTGGGAGCCGCTGGTCTCGCTGCTCATCCTGCTGGTGAGCACCGTCCTGGTGATCATCGTCGGCGCGCGCATCTACTCCAACTCGCTGCTTCGCACGAGCGGGCGTGTCAAGCTGCGGGACGCGCTGAAGGGCTGAGG
>JACMNE010000153.1 GCA_014378715.1 Microbacteriaceae bacterium | reverse complement strand
CCCCCCCCAGGACCCGCGGGCGGCGCCCTCTAACCCGCCCCGGCCGGGCCGGCCGGGCTCGGTCGCCCGGTCGAACTGAGACAATGGGTTCCATGGCAACACCTGTGACCCCGCCGCGTGGCATGCGCGACTTCCTCCCGGCCGAGAAAGCGAACCGCGAGCACGCACTCGGTGTGATCCGCCGCAGTTTTGCCGCTCACGGCTTCGACGAGATCGAGACCCCGGTCATGGAGGACTCCGCCCGACTGCACTCCGGCCTCGGCGGCGACAACGAGAAGCTCGCGTTCGGGGTGCTGAAGCGGGGACTCACGGCGGATGACCTCGCGGCGGCGACGGACGCCCTCGACCTCGCCGACCTCGGACTGCGGTTCGACCTGACGGTGCCGCTCGCTCGCTTCTACGCCAGCCACCGCGCCGAGCTGCCCGCGGTGTTCCGGGCCGTGCAGATCGCGCCGGTCTGGCGGGCGGAGCGACCGCAGAAGGGGCGCTACCGCCAGTTCGTGCAGTGCGACATCGACATCATCGGCGAGGCCGGCCCGCTCGCCGAGGTCGAGCTGATCACCGCCACCGCGGCGACCCTCGACGCGCTCGGGCTCGTCGGCTGCAGCATCCGCATCAACGACCGGCGGCTGCTCGCCTCGATGCTGTCCACGCTCGGCTTCGCGGTCGTCGATCACGACGGGGTGGTCATCACGATCGACAAGCTCGACAAGATCGGGGCGACCGGCGTGGTCGCCGAGCTGCGCGAGCGCGGGTTCGCGGCGGAGGCTGTGGACGCGCTCGAGGGGTTCCTGGGGGGAGTGGCCTCATCGGAGAGCGCATTTTCAGCCGCGGCGATCGCCGCCGCGCTTCCCGACGGCGTCGACAGGGAACTGATCGCCGAGCTGGCCGCACTCGGCGACGCCGTCGGCCGCGGGGTGGACCTGCGCTTCGACCCGTTCCTCGTGCGCGGGATGGGCTACTACACGGGAACCATCTTCGAGATCGCGCATCCCGACTCGGCCGGATCGCTCGGCGGGGGCGGGCGCTACGACGGCATGATCGGCCGGTTCCTGGGCTCCGACGTGCCGGCGGCCGGCTTCTCGATTGGTTTCGAGCGAATCGTCGACCTCGTGTCGCTGGATGGCGGCGCGGCCGGGGACTCCGTCGCGCTCGTCTACGACGCGGATGTGGCGCCGGCCGCCCTGGTCGCCCTGAAGGCCGGCCTGATCGCCGACGGTGCCCGGGTGCGTCTCGAGCGCAAACCGCGCAACCCCCGACCGATGCTCGAGCAGCTGACCGCCGCGGGCGTCACCCGCGTCGCCACGGTCACCGCCACGACCACATCCGCATCACTGATCTTCCGGCCCGTGGGGCCGACCCCCTGAAATCGCCGCGGGTAGGATTGCATCGCCCATTCAGTCCCAGCACAACGAAGGAGATCTCTGGTGTCAGCGATCGAGGTAGTACGAGCCCGCGAGATTCTGGATTCCCGAGGGAACCCCACCATCGAGGTGGAGGTCCTCCTCGAAGACGGCACCGTCTCCCGAGCGGCCGTACCGTCCGGCGCCTCCACCGGAGCGTTCGAGGCCTATGAACTGCGCGACGGCGACAAGTCCCGTTACCTCGGCAAGGGCGTGCTCAAGGCCGTCGACGCTGTCAACGAGGAGATCTCCCTGCACGTCGAGGGCCTCGACGCCACCGACCAGCGTGTTCTCGACGCCTCGCTCATCGAGCTCGACGGCACCGAGAACAAGAGCCGCCTTGGCGCCAACGCCATCCTCGGCGTGTCCCTCGCCGTCGCCCGCGCCGCAGCCGACTCCGCCGACCTCCCCCTGTTCCGCTACCTCGGCGGCCCGAACGCGCACACCCTCCCGGTGCCGATGCTCAACGTCATCAACGGCGGATCCCACGCCGACAGCAACGTCGACATCCAGGAGTTCATGATCCTCCCGCTCGGGGCGGCCAGCTTCTCCGAGGGACTCCGCTGGGGGGTCGAGACCTACCACGCCCTCAAGGGACTGCTCCACTCCAAGGGACTCAGCACCGGCCTCGGCGACGAGGGCGGCTTCGCCCCCAACCTCGACAGCAACCGCGCGGCGCTCGACCTCCTCGTCGAGGCGATCACCCAGGCCGGCTTCACGCCCGGCAAGGACATCGCCCTCGGCCTCGACGTCGCCTCCACCGAATTCTTCAACGGCTCGACCTACGACTTCGAGGGCCGGGGGCTCTCCGCCGGCGACCTCTCCGCCTATTACGCGGAACTCGTCGCCGCGTACCCGCTCGTCACGATCGAGGACCCCCTCGCCGAGGACGACTGGGAGGGCTGGGCTCAGCTCAACGCCGAACTCGGCTCGAAGGTGCAGATCGTCGGTGACGACCTGTTCGTCACGAACCCGGCGCGCCTGGCCAAGGGCATCGAGCTGAAGACGGCGAACTCGATCCTCGTCAAGGTCAACCAGATCGGCACCCTCACCGAGACGCTCGACGCCGTCTCCCTCGCCCAGCGCAGCGGCTACACCGCCGTGCTGTCGCACCGTTCCGGTGAGACCGAGGACACCACGATCGCCGACCTGGCCGTCGCGACCGACGCCGGCCAGATCAAGACCGGCGCGCCCGCGCGAAGCGAGCGGGTCGCCAAGTACAACCAGCTCCTCCGCATCGAGGAGGAGCTCGGCGACGCCGCCGTCTACGCCGGGCGCAGCGCGTTCCCCCGCTTCACGGCGTAACCGCGTTTAGGCTCTACCCATGACGAGACGGCAGCGCACCCGGAGGGTCCCGGTTGCGCTGCCGACCCTCGACACGGTCCCGGCGAACTGGCTGCGCAGCATCCGCTTCTCCGGATTCACGATCGCGGCGATCACCCTCGTGGTGCTCACGGTCGTCGTGCTCGCCCCAGGACTGCGCATCCTCATCGAGCAGCGTCAGGAGGTCGCCGCCCTCAAGGCGCAGGTCGCCGACCAGCAGCAGACGGTCGACGACTTCACCAAGGAACGCGCCCGCTGGGACGACCCCAGCTACCTCCAGTCCCTCGCCCGCGAGCGCCTCGACTACGTCTTCCCGGGGGAATACAGCTTCCTCGTCATCGACGACGGGCAGACCCCGGCCGCCGCAGACGGCCTGCCGATCAGCACCGACATCCAGACCACCGAGGTCGACTGGGTCGACTCGCTCCTCTCCTCCGTCTTCACCGCGGGTCTCACCGACGCCCCTCCAGCGGATGTCCCGGCCGACCCAGCCCCCACGGAAGGCGGCTGAGTGCCCACCCCACCCTTCGACGCCCCGAGTGCCGACGACATCCGCATCGTCTCCGCGCAGCTCGGCCGCACCGCCCGCAACGTGATCGGCATCGCCGCGCGGTGCGTCTGCAACGCCCCGACGGTCGTCGCGACCAAGCCGCGGCTCGATGACGGCACCCCGTTCCCCACTCTCTATTACCTGTGCCACCCCGGCGCGACCGCCGCGATATCGACCCTCGAGGCCACCAGCGTGATGCCGCAGCTCGCCGCGCTCCTCGACGACCCGAACGTCGCCGCGGCGTACACCGCGGCCCACCACGCCTACCTCGCCGACCGCGACGGCATCGAGCGGGTCGCCGAGATCGCCGGGATCTCCGCCGGGGGGATGCCCGTGCGCGTCAAGTGCCTGCATGCCCTCGCCGGGCACTCGCTCGCCGCCGGCCCCGGCGTCAATCCGATCGGCGACCGCGCCATCGCGCTCGCGACCTGGTCACCCGACGTGTGCACCTGCATCGACTATCTGGCAACGGAGGTCATGGCAGCTGATGTCGCGGAGTCCGTGACACCGCTGCCCGCGACATCCGCTGCAGCACACCGGGCAGGCGAGACGGCGTGAGACGCGGCGCCGCGGCGATCGCGGTGCTCT
>JACMNE010000152.1 GCA_014378715.1 Microbacteriaceae bacterium | reverse complement strand
GAGGGCCTGGCCGATGACCTCGCGGGTGTTGTTCCAGATCTCGGTCGGGTCGTGCTCGACCCAGCCGGCCTTCGGGAAGATCTGCTCGTGCTCGAGCTGCCCGGACGAGACGATCGACCCTGCCCGGTCGAAGATGATGGCCCGGGTGCTGGTGGTGCCCTGGTCGATGGACAGGATGTAGTCGGTCATGCGTTATCTCCTCATTGCGATACGTGCGGGTGTTCTTGTCGATGGACGGGCGATTGGGCGGACGCGTCAGCCCAGGATGGGGAGGAAGGGCCCGGAGACCAGTCCCGCGAGTACACCGCCGATGATCGGACCGACGACGGGCACCCAGGAGTAGGACCAGTCGCTGGGGCCCTTGCCCTTGATGGGCAGGATGAAGTGGGCGATGCGGGGTCCGAGGTCACGGGCAGGGTTGATGGCGTAGCCGGTGGGTCCACCGAGGGACGCGCCGATCGCGATGACGAGGATCGCCACCGGCAGCGCGCCGAGGGCCGCGAGGCCGCCACCGGGAGTCTGGCGTCCGAAGGCGATCACCACGAAGACCAGCACGAAGGTGCCGATGATCTCGGTGACGAGGTTCCAGCCGTAGTTGCGGATGGCGGGCCCGGTGGAGAAGACGCCGAGCTTGTTGGCGGGCTCCGGCTCCTGGTCGAAGTGCTGCTTGTACGCCAGCCATACGGCGATGGCGCCGAGGATCGCCCCGAGCATCTGTGCGCCGATATAGACGAGGACAGAGACGATGTTGACCGGAACACCGGAGCCGAATTCGGTCGCGCCGCTCGCGATGAGACCGAGGGTGACGGCGGGGTTGAGGTGGGCTCCCGAGTTGTAGGCGACGATCACACCGGCGAAGACCGCGAAGCCCCAGCCGAAGTTGACCATCAGGAAGCCGCCGTTCAACCCCTTGTTCTTGGCCAGGGCGACGTTGGCCACAACGCCACACCCGAGCAGCACCAGCATCGCCGTGCCGAGGAGTTCCGAAAGGAAAACAATGCCGAGATTTTCCATGATGCCCTTCAGTTTTTGACCCGCGGAGCGACGGATATTCCGGGCGACCGACGGTGGTTCAGATCACCATAACGTGCGAGCCTTCCTCTGGTAAGACCCCCTTGCATCGGGTCGTTCTATTCCGTGGCGGGCGGGTACAGGGTAGGTTGTCACCGGTTGACCCCGCGTAGTGTGTCAGGTCGCGGGGGCATCAGACCTCCCGCCGCTTCGAAGGGAATACCTGTGAAAAAGCTCATCAACGACCCGAAGAACGTCGTCCTGGAGGCAGCGTCGGGCATCGCTCTCGCCCACTCCGACATCGTGACCGTGTCGATGGATCCGCTCTTCATCGTGCGCAAGGATGCGCCGGTGCGGGGCAAGGTCGGGATCGTCAGCGGCGGCGGAAGCGGCCACGAACCGCTTCACGGAGGATTCGTCGGGTTTGGCATGCTGGACGCCGCGGTTCCCGGACCCGTCTTCACCTCGCCGACGCCCGACCCGATCCTCGCCGCCACCCACGCCGTCGACGGGGGAGCGGGGGTGCTCCATATTGTCAAGAACTACACGGGGGATGTCCTCAACTTCGAGACCGCCGCCGAACTCGCCGAGGCGGAGGGCCTGACGGTGCGTTCGGTGATCGTGAACGACGACGTCGCGGTCAAGGACTCGCTGTACACCGCGGGACGCCGCGGGGTGGCCGGCACCGTGCTGGTGGAGAAGATCGCGGGCGCCGCCGCCGAGCGCGGTGACGATCTGGACGCGGTCGCGGCGATAGCAGAGCGGGTGAACGCCGAGGTGCGCACGATGGGCGTCGGGTTGACCCCGTGCATCGTGCCCCACGCCGGCGAGCCGAGCTTCACCCTCGACGAGGACGAGATCGAGATCGGGATCGGCATCCACGGCGAGCCGGGACGCGAACGGATCAGGCTCGAGCCGGCCGACGCCATTGTCGACCGACTGCTGCCGCACATCGTCGACGACGTGCCCTTCGTCTCCGGCGACCGGGTGCTGCTGTTCGTCAACGGGATGGGCGGTACCCCGCTCGTCGAGCTCTACATCGTGTTCCGCCGGGCTGCCGAGCTGCTCGCCGAGCGCGGGATCGAGGTGAGCCGCACCCTGGTCGGCAACTTCGTCAGCTCGCTCGAGATGCAGGGCTGCTCGATCACCGTCCTGCGCCTCGATGACGAGCTCACCGAGCTCTACGACGCACCCGTGCAGACCGCCGCCCTGCGCTGGGGACGCTGACCGTGGGCCTCACGGGGGAGTGGGCGCGCGACTGGGTGACCGACAGCGCCGAGGTGATCGCGCAGAACCGGGTGGCTCTGATCACCCTGGACCGCCCGATCGGCGACGGCGATCACGGGGAGAACCTCGACCGCGGCTTCCAGCAGGTCCTGGCGAAGCTCGACGGCCTCGCCCCCGACGCCACCCCGGCCGACGTGTTCAAGCTCGTCGCGATGACCCTCATCTCCACGGTCGGAGGTGCCGCGGGGCCGCTCTACGGCACCGCCTACCTGAAGGCTGCTGGCGCTGTCACCGGGGCTCCGGAGCTCGACGGTGCGGCGATCGTCGCCTGGCTCACAGCCGCCCGCGACGGCATCGTTCTGCGCGGGAAGGCGGAATCGGGGGAGAAGACCATGATCGACGCCTGGACCCCGGCCGTCGATGCCGCGGCCGGGGCCCTGGCCGACGGACGCACAGAGCCGGAGATTCTCGATGCCGCCGCGACCGCCGCCGAGGCAGGGGCGCTCGCGACCGAGCCGCTCGTCGCTCGGAAGGGCCGCGCGAGCTACCTCGGGGAGCGGGCGATCGGACACCGCGACCCCGGCGCCCAGTCCACGGCCCTGCTTCTCCGCTCCGCAGCGGATGTGGCGGCCCGATGACCGTCGGACTCGTCATCGTCTCGCATAGCAGCAGGATCGCGGAGGGGGTCGTCGAACTGGCCGCCCAGATGGCCGGCGGCACCCGCATCGTTGCGGCGGGGGGAACCGATGACGGGGGCATCGGCACCAGCTTCGATGCGGTCATCGCGGCCATCGCCGCGGCCGACGACGGCAGCGGCGTCGTGGTGCTCTGCGACCTCGGATCGGCGATCCTGACGGCGGAGACCGCCCTCGAATTCCTCGACGACGGGGTGCGTGCACGGGTGCTGATCGCCGACGCGCCGCTGGTGGAGGGGGCGGTGGCCGCGGCCGTCGCTGCCGGGACCGGGGGAGGCCTCGACGAGGTGTTCGCTGCCGCGGAATCGGCGAACGGGCGCATGCGGCCGGACCCCGGAACGGAACACGCGGGCGCGGGGACCGCGACCTCCGCTGCGGGAGGTCAGGCGGGAACCGTGACGGCGACCGTGACCCTGGTCAACGCAGACGGGCTGCACGCCCGGCCCGCATCGGAGTTCGTGAAGCTCGCCAGCGACTTCGACGCCACGGTGTCGGTGAACGGGGTGGACGCGAAGAGCCTGCTGCGGATCATGGCGCTCGGCCTCGGGCCCGGCCGCGCCGCCGAACTCGCGGCGAGCGGCCCGGAGGCGAACGCGGCGATCGCGGCGCTCGTGGGGCTCATCGAATCGGGATTCGGCGAGAAGCCGACGACGGCGTGACGGTCGTGTGGCGTGCCGTCGCCGACGGGGCGCGGTGCCCCTGCCTGAGCGGCGAGACCTACGGATCGTGCTGTGCGCCCTTCCACGCCGGGGCCGATCACGCGCCGACCGCGGAGCGACTGATGCGCTCCAGGTACAGCGCCTTCGTGGTGGGGGATGCCGACTACCTGCTGCGAACCTGGCATCCGTCGACCCGCCCGGGGGCCCTCGAGCTTGATCCGGAGCAGCGCTGGTATCGCCT
>JACMNE010000030.1 GCA_014378715.1 Microbacteriaceae bacterium | reverse complement strand
GTCGCGATGAGCAGTTCGGCGGGCGGGTCGGGCTCGCTGTCGTCCTCGATGGCACGCGACATCAGGTCGTGGGCCGCGGCGATCAGGTCGTTCGCGATGTGCATGTTCGCCGACGGGGTGATCGTCGACCGTGTCTGCGGCACGTCCTGGGTCTCGTTCTCGGGTCCGGTCACGGGGTGTTCCTCTCGATGAAACGGTTGGGGTGCAGGAAGCGGGACGGTGCGCCCGTCGTCTGGTTGACACACGGCAGGCCCTGAGAGGCCCCACACGTCTCGCAGGCCCTCCTCCGGGCCCTCTCTGCGGCCTGGCGGTCCTTGGCCCGCTCTGCCGTCGCCAGGCGGGCGCGATCGGTCGCCCAGCGCGACCGCACGGTGCGGACACGAGCGACGATGTCGCGGGGGTCGGGGTGACGCTGCGAGCGGGCGCCGTACCAGTGCTCGACGGCGTCGTGGGCCTCGACCGCCGACGGCGGCGGGGTCATCGCGTCGAACGCGGCGCACCACGCGTCGGTGTTGCCGGCCGGGCCACCCCACGCCGAGACGACGGCGAGCACCGCGGCCGAAGCGGAGCGCGCGGCCAGCGTTGCGGTCATCTCACAGCCCTCCTAGACCCCAGGAAAATGATCTTCGCGTCGCCCTCGCCCGCGGGAGGTGAGGTAACAACGACACTCTGGTTGGTTGTTAGTTGGTTGTTCATGGTTGTTGGTGGGCCACTGGTGGCCCGTTCACCTGTCGATTTTGGCCCGTTGAGGTCTCCGACTTGGCCCATTGACACGTCGTCGAGCACCGGGTTGTCCACAGGGTTATCCACAGGCTGTGTACCGCGTAGCGGCCACAGCGCGAGGCGGTCCAGGCCCTCGATGGAGGTCGTCATCCGGTACACGTCGGCGTAGCCCGTGAACGACGACCCGTTCGCGACCTTCTCGATCAGCCCGTAGTCCCGCAGCGTCGCGAGGTGGCGCCGCACCGACCGCTCAGAAAGACGCGTCGTGCGCGACAGCAGCGCGATACCGGGCCGCACGTTCTCGCCCTTCGGCGATGCCCACTGCATGAGCGCGTACGCGACCAACGTCGGCCCCGGCGGCAGCACCGTCGCCCGACCGATGACCTTCTCCCAGTCGAACTTGTCGGACCCGGCGAGGTCGTTCACCGGCCGCGGCCCATCGTCAACCGGTGCTCGGTTGGGTCGACCCAGCCGAGGTCGTGCAGCGGCTTGAGCCACCGCTTCACCGACCGCTCGCTCATGCGGCAGTCGCGGGACAGTTGCGCGGTCCCAGGGCACCACCCGCCGTACTGCGGGTCGGCGTAGTGCAGCAGCAGCAGCGCGACGAGCCGCGAGCGCCACGGCAGGTCGGACGCCGAGATCATGCGGGCCCGGCGGTCATTCGGTTGCTGGCTCATGCCCCGGCCCTCCACAGCGACGGCATGATGCCGCCGTCCTCGTCGAGCAGCACCCAGCCCCACAGCGCCAGGTACACCGGGCACCCGGCCGGGTCGCTGTTCTGCCCGACGATGTGACCCATCTCGGCGCCCACGTCGCGGAACGACTCGATCTCGCCGTGGCACTCGGCGCACAGGTGCAGCGCGTTCGCCGCCGTGTTGCTCGACGCCCGTGACGTGCCACCCATACCGCGCGGCCGGCGGTGGTGGATCTGGTCGCCGCGGCGCACGTTGCACACCTCGCACACGCCGTTGGACCGCGCCATGACCGTGACCCGCACCGAGAGCGGGAAGCCGGTGCTCACGCGT
>JACMNE010000151.1 GCA_014378715.1 Microbacteriaceae bacterium | reverse complement strand
GGCAGAAACCCTCCTCTCGCTATAACGCGAACCACCGCGTGTCTACAACGATGTTGCCTGTAGGCACGTGATGTCGAATCTCACACCAGGAGTCCAGGGCGTCATGCAGTGCTCCACCGGCAGCGGATGCTCGCTCCACTCCGCCGGGCACGGCACCTTTTTCCTGCAGACCCGGGTGACCTCCGCGACGCCCAGCAAGTGGCGCGACGGAATCGTCACCGCGGTCACGCCGGGCGGCTGGATCGCGATCGCACTGCTGGACGACGCGGCACTTCTGAAGGACGCGGCACTCCTGAAGGACGCGGCACTCCTGAAGGACGCCGCGCCGCGCGCGGGCGCACGGCAGCCGGCTTCATCCGCCACCTGGGTCTGGAACCACAGCGACCTGACCTCGGTCGTCGCGGTCGGCGAACCCGTCGCGTTGCACTGGCTCTACAGCGCGCTCGCCATCGGCGAGCTGCGAGTCAATGTGCTGCGAATGGATTCACCCGAGTAATCGGTCCCTCAGCTGGGCATCACGGTCATGGAGTCCATCATCTTCTGGCAGGCCATCGCGGCCTGACGGCAGACCTCGGCACTCATGCGGCAGTCGTCGCTCATGTCGGCGTGCTTGGCGCACTCGTCGGCGCACGCGGTCGCCATCGTGACCATCGCCTGCATCATGGCCATCATGCTGCCCATCTGCATACCCATCGGGCGCATCATCATGCGCATCACGGTGTTCGCCATGTCGGCGGTGTTCATGCACATGGCCGAGCACATCATCATGTCCTCGCCCATCATCGAGCCAGCGCACATCGTGCAGGCCTGCTCGCAGGCGCTGCACGCCTCGATACACTCCTGCATCATCTCCATGTCCATGCCCGACATCGGCATGTCCTTGGCGTGCATTTCCATCATCTGCATAGTCATGTCCATCATGGTGTGACTCCATCTGCGGAGGCCGAGCGCCGAGGGGACTGCGCTGTGGTGCGACATCCGCTTGGAGGGAATGCTACGCCCGCCCGATGACACGGCGGCGGCGGCGCCTCGGATCACTGCGACTGCGCCTCCACCAGCCGTCGGTAACGCCCGTTCAGGGCGAGCAGCTCGTCATGCGACCCGACCTCGGCGATACGCCCGTGTTCGAGCACCACGATGCGGTCGGCCGACCGGATCGTCGATAGCCGGTGCGCGACGATGAGGGTGGTGCGGCCGCCGATGAGCCGCTGCAGCGCCTGCTGCACGAGGCGCTCCGACTCCCCGTCCAGCGCCGACGTCGCCTCGTCGAGCAGCAGTACCCGCGGGTCCCGGATCAGCGCCCTCGCGATCGCGAACCGCTGGCGCTGGCCGCCGGAGAGCCGGGACCCGCGCTCGCCGACGACCGTGTCCCAGCCGTCAGCCATCTCGGCGACGATCTCGGTCGCGTTGGCATCGG
This sequence comes from Microbacteriaceae bacterium, assembly GCA_014378715.1. GTDB lineage: Bacteria > Actinomycetota > Actinomycetes > Actinomycetales > Microbacteriaceae > Marisediminicola. The sequence goes on along the minus strand of JACMNE010000151.1, from coordinate 53,194 downwards.
AGAGAGCCTGCCGCACCTCCTCGTCGCTGGCGCCCACGAGTCCGTGGGTGATGTTGTCGCGCACGGTGCCCTCGAAGAGCACTGACTCCTGGGGCACCACCGCCACGAAGGCGCGCAGGGTGCGCATGTCCAGCTCCGCCGCATCGCGGTCGTCGAAGAGGATGCGCCCCTCGGTGGGGCGCAGGAACCCCAGCACCAGGTTCAGGAGCGTGGACTTGCCCGACCCGGACGTGCCGACGAACGCGATCGTCTCTCCTCGCCGCACGTGGAGGTCGATGCCGGAGAGCACCGGACGCACCCCGTCCGCGTGCTCGAACCCGACGTTCTCCAAGCGCAGGTCGCCGCCGAGCGACGAGACGACCGACTTGCCGCTGTTGGCCTCGACGTCCGGCTCCTCGAGCACCTCGCAGATCGACTTCACCGACTCGATTCCCCGGGTGATGACAGGCGCGAGCGACAGCAACGCCACGATGCTGCCGGTGAGGATCGTGAAGTAGGTGCTCAGCAGCACCACCTCCCCCGGGGTGATCGCGATGAACCCGGTGAGGGAGGCGAGCGCGGCTCCCGTGAGGCAGAGCACCCCCAGCGACTGGTACGAGATCCAGCTCAGCGCCCCGAACGACCCGTTGAGCCGGTCCAGCTTGAGGCCGGCATCGCGCACGCCCTCCGCGCTCCGCCCGACCCGGTCGGCCGCGTCGGACTCGAGCCCGTGGGCCCGGGTGATCGGCATCAGCGTCGACATCTCCCCCACCCGCGCCGAGAGATGCTCGACCGTGTGGCGGAATTGCTCGTTGCGCGCATTCGACCGGTGGCGCAGCCCCCGTACGAGCAGCGCGGCGACCGGGACGGCGATGAAGAAGACGGGCACGAAGGCGGGGACCCGCACCGCGGTGACCACGATCGCGCCGGCGAGCACGAAGAACGCCGAGAATCCCGTCTGGGCGGCCTGCTGCATCATCAGCTCGATGTTCTCGACATCCCGGATGATCTTCGTCTGGATGATCGAGGAGCTCGCCCTGGCGTGGTACCCGATGGTGAGTTCCTGCAGCTGGTGGGTCAGCCGGTTGCGCACGTCGACGGCGAGCTGACGCACACTCCCCATGTACAGGGTCACGAAGACGACGTTGGTCGGAAAGTTCTGCGCCAGGATCAGCAGGGCGACGAGCAGCAGCCAGAGCAGCTGCTGCGGCTCCCCGCGCGTCACGACGATGTCGATCACCGCCGCGGTGATGACCGGCAGCACCCACTGCGGGCTGTCCTTGATGCCGAAGACGAGCATCGACACGATGATGCGCCCGCGGAACGGCCGCAGCCAACTCAGCAGCGTGCGGCCGGGCCGCGTGGCATCCGCTCCGACGGTGCGCGGCGCGGTCACCGGGGCGGGCGCATCATCGGCGGCGTTCCGCGTAGTGCCGCCGCACGACGTCGCCGGCCGGCTTGCCGTAGACGCAGTAGTCGTCGTTGGCCGGGGCGTCCTCGACGGCGTAGAGGCGGGCCGGCCAGTCCCACAGCATGAACCCCTGCACCCACTCCCGTTTCGCACAGGCCCCGAAGGCGTCCTCGTACCACGAGGCCTGCTCGGCGCCTGAGGGAACCCCGTCGAGCGTCCAATCGTTGGGGCGGGCGGACGACCCGGTGCGGCTCGGGCAACCGGACTCCATGAAGAAGAACGGCTTGCCCTCGCGTTCCACCACAGAGCCGATCCGGTCGAGCTGGGCCTCCCAGTCGCCGAGGGGGTAGTACCCACTCGACGAGATGAGGTCGACCGCGTCCCACCAGGTCAGCCGGTCCTCCTGGTACTTGTCGCAGTTGTAGGTCACGAGGCCCCCGAAAACGCCTCGCACCGCCGCGATGAGCCGGCGCCACTCGGCGTCCCTCCCGTCCGATTGCACCATCTCGCACCCGACGCAGAGAATCTCGCAGCCTTCCTCCTGTGCAATGCGGGCGTAGTGCAGCATGAAGCGGGTGTAGGAGGAGAACCAGTCAGCCCAGCTCGGCTCGCCGGGCACCTCCCGGTCGAAGAACCCGATGAAGGCGCGCCAGGTTCCGTCCGCGACGTTCACGACCGGCTTGAGGCAGACTTTCATCCCCAGGGACTTCGCCTCGCGGATCGCCCATCGCACCTCGTCGTCGGTCACCGTCGGCTCGTTCTGAAATCGGATGTCGGTGGACTGCGCCGTCGCCTGGATCGCCCCGAACGCGATTGCGACCCACGTGACATTGAGGTCGACGAGCGCGGCCATCGAGCGACCGGCCTCCGCGGTCGCCCACGTGCCCCGCACCCCGGTCCAGCCCCAGGTCATGCCGCAGAACTGCTCGGCAGCCGGCCCGCCGGGTGCGGGTGCGGCCACCGGCAGGACCGAGGTCATCGGCCCACGACCAGCTGATTCGCGCTGCGCAGCACGGTCGGGTCGGCCCAGGCGGCGTCGTCGATCACGGACTCCGAGGTGACGGAGAACGTCACGCTCTGCCCGGGCAGCAGGGTGACGAGCTGGTCGTCGACCCGCGCGGCGCCGTCGAGCCTGTCGACCAGGAGGGCGAGGTCCCGAACGAGGTTCGCGGCGGTGACCGTCACTTCGTATCCACCGGCGACGGCGGCCGCCGCGACGGTCAGCCGCGGCGCCTCGAGTCGGGAGTCCCGGTATTCGGCGAAGAACCACAGCGCGCGCTTCTCGCCGAGCGTCACTTCGAGCAGCTCGTCGGCCGCGTCGTCGGGGGTCGTCACCTGGGCGTCGACGTGGATCGTCGCCGTGGTGCGCGGTGGGGCGTCGACGGCGACAGCGGCCGGCGCCAGTTCCGTGCCGTCGAACCGCAGGCGCCGCACGATCGCCGTGCCGGTCCATGCCCCGTCGGTGTCGTTCCCCGCGACGGCTATGACAGTGTCAGTGCGCGGCTGCAGGGTGAGCAGCCGGTTCGCGTAGGCGTGGCCGATCGCGTAGAGAAGGGGTTTGGGCCGCCCGTCCCCGTCGATGGCCGCCCAGGAGGTCACCGGCCAGCAGTCGTTGAGCTGCCAGACGATCGATCCCATGCAGTGCGGGGAGAGCGACCGGAAGTGCTCGATCCCGGTCTGCACGGCCACCGCCTGATTCAGCGACATCGCCCAGTGCCAGTCGTCGATGTCGTCGGGCAGCGACAGGTGCGCCACGAGCCCGTCGATGAGCTTGACATTGCCGTCCTGCGCCTTCTGGTGCACGAGCATGCCCGGCGACTCCGGGGTGAGCGGGGAGTCCGAGATCGAACGGGTCATCGTCGTCCAGGTCGGCGGCCCCTGCCAGCCGAACTCCCCTACGAACCGCGGCGTGTGCATGCGGTAGTTCGGGTAGTCCTCGCGATTCCAGAGCTCCCAGAGATGCACCGACCCGTGCTCCTGGTCGTTCGGGTAGTGCTCATCGGTCGGGGAGAAGGGACTGCTCGGGGTGTAGGGACGGGTGGGGTCGAGTTCGGCGAGCAGAGCGGGCAGCAGGTCGAGGTAGTAGCCGAGTCCCCAGCTGCGGCCACCGAGACGCTTCTCCCAGCCCCACTCCTGAAAACCCCAGATGTTCTCGTTGCTGCCGTTCCAGATCACCAGGCTCGGGTGCGGCATCAGCCGCACGATGTTGTCCCTCGCCTCGGCCTCCACCTCCGACCGCATGGGCTCCTCCTCGGAGTAGGCCGCGCATGCGAAGAGGAAGTCCTGCCAGGTGAGCATGCCCCTCTCGTCGCAGACGTCGTAGAAGTCATCGCTCTCGTAGATGCCACCGCCCCAGACCCGCAGGAGGTTGATGTTCGCCCCGGCGGCCTGCGCGATGCGCTCCTCGTAGCGCGCGCGGTCGACGCGGTGCACGAAGGCGTCGTCGGGGATCCAGTTGGCGCCCTTGACGAAGATCGGCCGCTCGTTGACGAGGATCGTGAACGGGGTGCCGGAATCGTCCGGCTCGATGTCGATGCGCACCGAGCGGAAGCCGAGGCGCCCATGCCAGGAGTCGAGCACGGAATCGTCCGCGCTGAGCACAACGTCGAGGTCGTACAGGGGCTGGTCGCCGTGGCCGATCGGCCACCACAGGGCGACGTCCTCGACGAGGATCCGCGCCTCGGCGACGGTCTCGCCCGGCGCGAACGTCACGGTGCAGGAGGCGGCCGGCGAAAGGTGGGCGCCCACGGCGCCCACGGCGCCCACGATGACGAGCGCCGAACTGGCGGCGTCCGCGGCGTCGGCGATCTCGAGGCGGACGGTCGCGATGCCGGTCGTGCCGTCGAGCGAGACCAGTGGCCGCACCGAGTCGAGTCGCGCCCCCGACCAGCTCTGAAGGGTGATGGGCCGCCAGATGCCGACGGTGGCCGCGTCCGGTCCCCAGTCCCAGCCGAAGTTGCAGGCCATCTTGCGGATGGAGTTGTACGGGTGGTGGTTGACGTGCGGGCGGTAGCCCTGCTCGAGGCTCTCCCGATCGGCGTGGCGCACCGGCGATTCGAAGGCGATGGTGAGCTCGTTCTTCCCGGCCCGCAGCAGCGAACGCACCCCGGCGCGATAGGTGCGGTGCATGTTGCGGGTGTCGGCGATCACTGTGCCGTTGAGCTCCACCCTGGCGACGGTGTCGAGGCCCTCGAAGACGAGCTCCGCCTCGTCGAAACCCTCGTCGCTCCACTCGAAGGTGGTGCGGTACTCCCAGTCGCAGGCGCCGATCCACGCCTGCAAGCGCTCGTTGTCATCGAGATAGGGATCGGCGATGAGCCCCGCGGCGAGAAGGTCGGTGTGGATACTGCCGGGCACGGTGGCCGGCAGGGAGCGCCCGACGATCTCCTGCGGAGCCGGGCCGCCCAGGACGCGCACGGTCCAGCCGGTGTGGATCGGACGGGTGGTCATCGCGCGGCCGGCCGTGCTGTCGGTGCCGGTCTCGGCGGTGATGTCGGTGGTGGTCATTTGGTTGCCCCCTGGGTGAACCCGTTGTAGATGAATCGTTGGAGTACGAGGAAGATGATGAGCGTCGGCAGGATCACGATGAGGGCGCCGGCGGAGATGATCTCCCACTGCGCCCCGAACGGCCCTTTGAACTGGAACAGGGCAGTGGAGATCATGGCGTTCCCCGGTGACGGCGCGTAGAGGAACGGCTGGTAGAACTCGTTGTAGATCGCGATGCCCTTGATGATGATCACGGTCGCGATCGCCGGCTTGAGCAGTGGCAGGATCACCCTCCAGTAGATCGTGAACCGGTTGGCACCGTCGAGCATCGCCGCCTCGTCGACGTCACGCGGGATCGACTGCATGAACTGCACGAAGATGTAGATCGAGATGATGTCTGTGCCGAGGTTCAGGGCGATGAGCGCCCACAGGCTGTCGTAGAGCCCGAGCCCGTTGACGACCTGGAAGGTGGCGACCTGGGTCGTCACCCCCGGCACGAGCGTCGCCAGCAGGAAGAGGGCCACAACGACCTTCTTGAACCGGAAGTCGAAGCGGTCGATGGCGTACGCGGTCATGGAGCCGATCAGCAGCGTGCCGGCCAGGGAGAGCAGGAGCACGAAGGTGGTGTTAGCGAAGCCGAGCGCCATGTTGCCGTCGGTGAACGCGATAGCGAAGTTGTGGAAGTTGAACGGACTCGACGGCAGCTCTAGCGGTCCCGTGGTCGCGAACTCCTTCTTCGTCTTGAGCGCGGTGATCGCGAGGACCACCAGGGGCAGGAGGGTCACCACGCAGGCCACCACGAGGGTGACGTACTTGGTGGTCGTTGCGAGCCGCCTTCGTGCGACGTGCGGGGATGGGCGTGGGGTCAGTGTTGTCATGTGAGGTTCACCTCGTCGTCTGGTACCAGTCGTCGTTGCACGAACGTGACGATCAGCACGATGATCAGGAGCACCACGGCCATCGCCGAGGCGAGTCCGACCTCCCGGAATGTGAACGCCCGGCGGATCGTCTCGATGACGAAGGTGGAACTGCCGTTCGCGCCTCCCGTCATGATGAACGGGATCTCGAAGACCGCGAGGCTGCCCGAGATGGCCAGGATGAAGGAGAGGCTGATGATGCGCTTGATCCCCGGCGCGATGATGTAGCGGAACTGCTGGAACTTGCTGGCCCCGTCAAGGTCGGCCGCCTCGTAGAGCTGGGCCGGGATCGACTGGATCGCCCCGAGGAAGAGCACGAAGTTGAGCCCGGTGTACCGCCAGACCGAGGTCGAGGCGAGAGACGCGTTGACCACGTCGGGGTTGCCGAGCCACTGGGTCGTGATCTGCTCCGCCCCGACCAGCTTGAGGACACTGTCGAGCGTGCCCCCCGGCTGGAAGAAGAAGAGGAACATCAGCCCGATGGCGACACCGTTGATGAGCGTCGGGAAGAACAGGATGCCCTTGAAGAGATTCCTGAACCGGGTGCTGAAGCTGAGGACCGTGGCGAAGTAGAGGGCGAGCCCCATCTGCAGGAACGAGGCGGCGATGTAGTAGAGGCTCACCAGGAACACGCGGAAGATCTCGGGCCTCGTGAAGATCTCGATGTAGTTCTCGAGACCGACGACGTTCTTGGTCTGGTCGATGCCGTCCCAGTCGGTGACGCTGTACCAGATCAGGTTCACCGCCGGAACGTAGGTGAACGTGACGAGGAACGCGAGCGGCACGAGCAGGAACAGATAGGGCGTGATCCTGCGGTTGCGTGTCGCCTTGCGGGTGCGCGCCCTGCGTCTGGTCGACGCCGGGCGCGCACCCGATCTGGGGAGGATTCCCCCGGTCGTACCGGTCACTTGAGACATGAGTGCCTGTCCTTCCGGGGGGAATCCCCCCTCAACGTCGTCGTCGGGTTGATCGGTGCTGCGACTCGTTACGACTCGACCTCCGACTTCGCCTCGGCCCAGCGCTTGTTGAGATCGGCGAAGTACGACTTCTTGTCGCCGTCGGCGGCACCGCGGGCGATGTCCACGAGCTTCTGGCGGTAGATGCTGCCGAACAGGTCGATCTCGGCCTTGTTGTAGATGTCCGAGTCGAGGGACGGCTTCTTCGCCGCGTCGAGCTCCACATACTGAACGTCTGCCTCGGTGAAGTCGTCCAGTGTCGACGGGTTGGCCGCCGTCTTGAGCGACGACAGGGCGCCGGAGTCCGCTGCGAACGTCGACTTGGCGGTGAACCAGTCGACCCACGCGCGGGCAGCCACCTTGTTCTTCGAGTTCACATTGACGGCGTTGTTGAAGTCGCCGGAGATGTTCGAGTGGAACTTGCCGTCCTTCTGGTATGGGAACGGCATGTAGCCGATGTCGGCGGGGTCGGCGCCGGCGTCGATGGCCGCCGCCTGGAACTGCACGATCGCCCAGGATCCGAGCACGGCCGAGGCGGCCTCGCCCGTGGCGATGAGCGTCTTGGAGCCCTCCCACGCGGTGGTGAGCGGATCGGGTTCGCTCAGCCCGTCGTGGACGACATCGAAGAGCAACGAGTCCGTGACGTACTGCTCGGAGTCCTCGGTCCACGGCGCGTCGGACGCGTCACGGTCCGCGACGACAGCTGGATCGCCGGAGAATCCCTGAGCGCCCTGCCAGGACGAGAGCGGCCACCCGTCCTTGTAGTTCGTGTAGTACGGAATCGCGTCCGTGTTCTCCTTGATGAGCTTCAGGTCCGCGATGAACTCCTCGGGGGTCGTCGGGATCGTGGTGACCCCCGCTTCCTTCCAGATCCGCTTGTTGTAGAGGATCCCGCTGGCATTGCCGAAGGTCGGCATGCCGTACTGGGTGCCGTCGAAGGACTTGTCGTTGAGGAAGCGGTAGGTGTCGCTCAGCGAGGCGGTCTCACCGAGCGGCTCGAAAAACTGCGGGAGCTGGTCGGGGGTGACCGAGTTCGGAATTCCGAGCACGTCACCGTAGCTCTTGGTGCTGAGTCGGGTCGTCACCTCCCCCTCGTAGTCGGTGATCCCCTGCAGCTTGACGGTGACGTCGGGATAGATCTTGTTGAACTCCGCCACGTAGCCGTCGTAGACCTTCGACTTGATGAGGTCGGTGCGGTTGGTCAGCACCGTGATCTCGCCCGATGGCGGCCCGTCGGCCGATCCGCCGCCCCCGCTCGAACAGCCTGCAAGCAGAAGGGCGGATACCGCCACTGCCGCGATTGCGATGTGCTTCTTTGCCATCTCGTGATCTCCCGATCTCTGTCGCCCTTGACGAGACGGCTCCGTCGCCCAGTTGCGCTGTGCTCGTGTGATGCTGCCGTCGAGGAAGACGATAAGCCAGGATCGCCGGGTCGTCAAGTCAAAATGTCAGCGTTGACATTGATAGTTATTCAGTCGGTTGTTATTCACTCAATTTCTCTTAGGGCATCTGACCAGGATTTCTTGAGGACAATGCGGATATTGTCGCAGAATACGTCATCATCCACCCGCCATTCATGTCCACGCTGTCATCCGACGGGAATTCGCCTGCGCGGTGCTACTGTTGCTGCATGATCGAGCCGGCGGTGAGGAGAGGGGCGGATTCCCCGCCCGATTCCGACCGAGCGACGACCCCGCCGGCACCCTCGCTCGCCCCGCAGTCCCGGGCCACGCTGGCGGATGTCGGACGCCTCGCGGGGGTGAGCCCCAAGACCGTCTCCCGGGTGGTGCTCGGTAGCAGCAACGTGTCGAAGGAGACCAGGGAGAGGGTGCTGAGCGCCGCCAGGTCGCTGCGCTTCCGCCCGAACCACCTCGCCCGCAACCTGCGCCACGGCAGTGTGACCAACACGGTCGCGTTCGTGATCGGCGACCTGACCAACCCGTTCTACTTCCTCGTCGCCGCAGGCATCGAACGAGAGCTCTCGCGCCACGGCCTCATGATGATCCTCGCAGCGACGGAGGACGACCCTGCCAGCGAGGAGCGGGTGGTCGAGACTCTGCTGAAGCAGCGGGTGCGGGCACTACTGATGGTACCGATCGCGCCCGACCAGGCCTATCTCGAGGGCGAGCGGCAACTCGGCACCCCCGTCGTCTGCATCGACCGTCCCGCGCACAACCTCATCGCCGATTCGGTCGTGCTGGAGAACTTCCGCGGAACGGCGGGCGCTGTCCGTGAACTCATCCGCGCCGGCCACCGCCGGATCGGCTTCGTCTGCAGCCCCGCCGAGCTCTACTCGCACCAGGAGCGCCTGCGCGGGTACCGGTATGCCCTGGCCGAGGCCGGGATCCTCGACTCGTCCCCCTGGGAGCGGCTCGAGGACGCCGACGGGCAGACGGCCGAGCAGTCGGTCCACAATCTGCTGGCGATGGCAGAACCGCCCACCGCCATCATCGCCGGCAACAACCGGGCGAGCGCCGGCGTCGTCCGTGCGCTCGGCAACCGGTTCGACAGGGTCGCCTTCATCGGGTTCGATGACTTCGAGCTGGCCGATGTCGCGGGCATCAGTGTGATCGCCTACGACCCGGCCGAGCTCGGACGCCAGGCCGCTCGGCTCGTGGTCGAGCGCCTCAATGACCCGATCGGGCTGCCCCAGCAGATAGAGATCCCCACCCGCCTCATCCAGCGCGGGTCGGGGGAGCTCAGGATCGTCGAGCCCTAGCCCGACCCTCCCCCAACCGGCACCGCCGCCGAAAGGACACCTCACCATGCCACCCTCCCCTGCGTCGAGCTCTCCCATCTCCGTCATCGTCTGGGGCGAGAACCGCCACGAGCAGACCGAACCGTCGATCGCGCAGCGCTACCCGCTGGGGATGCACGGCGCGATCCGGCAAGGCATCGAGCAGAACCTCGGTGCCCGCGCCCTGGTGACCACGGCCACCCTCGACGACCCGGAGCACGGTCTCACCGAGGAGCGCCTCGCCGCCGCCGACGTGCTGATCTGGTGGGGCCACGCCGCGCACGAGGAGGTCGCCGACGAGATCGTCGAGCGGGTGCACCGCCATGTGCTCGCGGGCCTCGGGCTGATCGTGCTGCACTCCGGCCACTTCTCCAAGATTTTCCGGGCACTGATGGGCACGTCCTGTGCGCTGCGGTGGCGTGGGGAGACCGACCGCGAGCTGGTGTGGACCGTCGACCCGACACATCCGATCACGCGGGGGATCCCCCATCCGCTCGTCATCGAGAGCCAAGAGATGTACGGAGAGTTCTTCGACATCCCGGCGCCAGACGAGCTGGTGTTCATCAGCTCGTTCAGCGGCGGGGAGGTCTTCCGCAGCGGCTGCACCTGGCGGCGCGGACACGGCCGGATCTTCTTCTTCAGCCCGGGCGACCAAGAGTACCCGGTGTACTTCCAGCCGGAGGTACGGCGGGCGATCGCCAACGCGGTGGAGTGGGCGCGCACCGACCGGCCGGACCGCTCAGCCCCCCGGCTCAGCAGGTTCTACACCGGGGAGTTCTTCCCCGACTTCGATGCCGACGGCAACGCGATCCCGGGGTCCGGGCGATGACCGCGCCGGTCCGGGTCATCCAGGTCGGCGCTGGTGGGATGGGGCGGGTGTGGCTCGAGCTGCTCGCCGGCACCCCGGCGGTAGAGATCGTCGCGCTCGTCGACCTCGACCTCGAGCTCGCGCGCGTCGCCCTCGAGGCGCTTGGGCTCGCCGGGGTGACGGTCGCGACGAGTATCACCGAAGTGCTGCGGTCTCGGACGGCCGATGCGGTGGTCGACATCACGGTGCCCGGTGCCCACCACCCCGTCAACACGGAGGCGCTTTTCGCGGGCCTGCCCGTGCTCTGCGAGAAGCCGATCGCGCCGACCGTGAGCCGGGCGCTCTCTCTCGCCGCCGCCTCGGAGGTGTCCGGCCGGCTGCTGATGACGAGCCAGTCCCGTCGTTACTACCGCACGCTCTCCCGGCTCAAGGAGCAGCTGGGAAGCCTCGGGGAGCTCGGCATGGCGACGACGCACTACGCGATGGCGCCCCGGTTCGGGGGCTTCCGGGAGGAGATGGCCAGCCCGTTGCTGCTGGACATGGCCATCCACGCCTTCGACGCCGCCCGTTACCTGCTCGATGCCGACCCGGTGTCGGTCTACTGCGACAGCTTCTCCCCGCCGTGGAGCTGGTACGCGGGAGACGCGGCGGCCTCCGCGATCTTCGAGTTCGCCGGGGGACTGCGCTACACCTACGTCGGCAGCTGGTGTAGCCCGGGATTCGAGACCTCGTGGAACGGCACCTGGCGGGTGAGCGGGGCGGAGGGCACGGCCACCTGGGACGGCGAATCCGACCCGGCCGTCGACCCGCCGTCCGCGGGGAGCGGCGACTCCGCGCACGGGCCGGAGACGATCGCCGCCTCCCTCGCCGAGTTCCTCCACGCGCTGCGCACCGGGGAGATCCCCTCCGGGGAGGTGCACTCGAACGTCATCAGCCTGGCGATGGTCGAGGCGGCCGTCGAGTCGGCGGCCACCGGCCGGCGTGTCGTCATCGCCGACCTGCTCGAGCGGTCATACCTGACCGCCGTCGCGCAGGAGAGCCGGCCCGACGTCCGCACCGCGCTCATGGGGTGGGGGTCGGCGGCAGCCGGCCTCGGCGGGCGATCCCGGAACTGACGCGTCGAGGGGCGACGAGATCGCCGGTGGCGACCAGATCGCGGCGACCCTCGGGATCAGCTGACCGGCGATCTACAAGCACTTCTCTAGCTAGCAGGCGGTGCTCCGCGCCATCGTCGATCCCCTCGGACACCTCGTTCGCCTGCCGGGCTCACGCCGTCTGCGACACCGCGAGCCTGCTCGACCAGGCCGGCATGGCGGCCCGTCTCATCACCGAGCTCGCGAAGGCGATGGTGGGGGAGGCGCGACGCGCTGCGTCCTGTCTCTACTAGTTCCGCGGGGAGAGCCCGAGCCTGGCGCCCGGCCTCGGCGTCATCGGGCAGGATGCCGAATTGCTCGGCGGAGCGACGACGGGGCGACGACGGGGCGACGACGGCAGCCGCATGGCAGAGGGAGGTCGCCGCCAGGACGGTCTACAGCCCCGTCCCCGTCACACGCCAGTCGGAGACCCCTTGAGAAACCCCTTCCAGATCGGTCGGAGTTGCCTGCACTGACGCATGGGAACCCCGCGCAGACAGCACGATACTCCGAGGCCACAGCGGTCGCGGCCGGTTTCGGAAAGCAAAAACCCCGGCGGAGAGGCCGGGGTTGATCAGTGCTGGGGTTGATCAGTGCTGGGGTGCCTGGACTCGAACCAAGAACAAAAGAATCAGAATCTTCCGTGTTGCCAATTACACCACACCCCACTGCGGCCCCAGCGAAGCCGGGCCGACTGTTCACTGTACCGTACGCGCGAGGGCTGGCAAATCCGAAACGGCCGCCCGCACGAGGTCGAAGCCGAGAGCGGCGGCCACCCTGGCGCCCTGACCGGCCGCGACGATGAGCTGCCGGGGCCCCGGAGATGCCGACTCCCCGGCCGCGTAGACGCCGGCGACGGACGTGCGTCCCTCCGCATCGACCGCGAGGAACCCGTCGGCGGCCCGCGCCAGTTCGAGCGAGGCGGCGTAGTCGAGCTTCGGCTGGTAGATCGGGCGCACGAACGCCGCGGTGCGTGCGACGACCTCGCCGTCGGCCATGACGATGCCGGTGAGCCCGGCGCGGTCTCCCACCACGTCGGTGACGGCTCGACGGTCGACGGTGATGTTCCGGGCGGCGAGGGCCGCTTCATCCGCTGCTGACAACTCGGCGATGCCGCAGGTGAAAACGATGATGTCGTCGCTCCACTGCGACGCGAAGAGGGCGCGATCGGCCAGGTCGGGCGTCTCGCCGATGACCGCGACCGGCTTGCCGCGCTCCTCCCAGCCGTCGCACTCGATGCAGCTGTGGATGCTCGTGCCGTAGAACGCGCGCAGGGTCGGCAGCGCGGGCATCAGCTCGGCGGTGCCTGTCGCGATCACGATCGTTCTGGCCAGGTAAGCGGATATCGCAAGCCCCGCCTTCGTCGTCACCTCGAAGCCATCGCCGGTGCGCGTCACCTTCGTCGCCAGCGCCTGGTGGAACTCGTAGTGCGGGTACTCCTCGAGCTCGGCCCTGGCGAGTCGACGCAGCTCGAGTGGGGAGACCCCGTCGCGCGTGATGAAGCCGTGCGAGTGGAAGGTCGCCGCATTGCGGGGCCGGTTGCCGTCGATCACGATCGTGCGACGCCGCGCGCGCACGAGGTTGAGGGCGGCGCTCAGGCCGCCGGGGCCGGCACCGATGATGGCGACGTCGTAGGGCTCCGCCTTCTGCTCGTCTGTCACAGTGCCGCCGCGAGCCTCTCGATCCGTGCGAGCGTCGACGCCTGGCCGAGGAGCTCCATCGACTCGAACAGGGGCGGGCTGATGCGCCTGCCGGCGATCGCCGACCGCACCGGGCCGAACGCGACACGCGGCTTGAAACCGAGGCCATCGATGAGAGAGGTGCGAAGAGCCTCCTCGGTTGACGCCGTCGTCCAGACCGTCAGAGCGGCGAGGGCCGTGTGCGCCGCCTCGAGGGTGGGCTTCGCCTCCGGCTTCGGCAGGGCGTCGGCGTCCCAGGTGATGTCCGCATCGGCGGTGAACAGGAACGCGAGCAGGGCGGGGGCCTCTCCGAGCAGCTGCATCCGCTCCTGGACGAGGGGCGCCGCGGAGAGCACGAGCGCCTCATCGGCCGGGGAGGACACCAGCTCTCCGAGGTAGGGCAGCAGGCGCCGCGCGAACTCGTCCACGTCCAACGCGCGGATGTGGTCACCGTTGATCGACTCGGCCTTCTTGAGGTCGAAGCGGGCCGGGTTCGGGTTGACGTCGACGACGTCGAAGGCGGCGACCATCTCTGCGATGCTGAACACGTCGCGGTCGTGGGTGAGCGACCAGCCGAGCAGTGACAGGTAGTTGATGAGACCCTCGGGCAAGAAGCCGCGCTCGCGGTGCAGAAAGAGGTTCGACTCGGGGTCGCGCTTGCTGAGCTTCTTGTTGCCCTCGCCCATCACGTAGGGCAGGTGGCCGAAGCGCGGGATGGCGGTCGCCACCCCGATCTCGATGAGGGCGTGGTAAAGCGCGATCTGGCGGGGTGTCGAGGACAGCAGGTCTTCACCGCGCAGCACATGGGTGATGCCCATCAGGGCGTCGTCGACCGGGTTCACGAAGGTGTACAGCGGGGCGCCGTTCGGCCGCACCACGACGAAGTCGGTGAAGCTGCCCACCGGAAACGTGATCGGGCCGCGCACGAGGTCGTCGAAGGAGAGTTCGGTGTCGGGCACGCGCAGGCGCAGCGCCGGCACCCGGCCCTCGGCGCGGAACGCCGCGCGCTGCTCGTCGCTCAGATCGCGCTCGAAGTTGTCGTAGCCCTGCTTGGGGTCGCGGCCGTTGGCGACGTTGCGCGCCTCGATCTCCTCGCCCGTGGCGAAGGACTCGTAGAGGTGCCCGGAGGCGGTGAGCCGCTGGATCAGATCGAGGTAGATCGAGCTGCGCTGCGACTGCCGATACGGCTCGTGCGGTCCGCCGGTCTCGACACCCTCGTCCCAGTCCAGACCGAGCCAGCGCATCGCCTCGACGAGCTGCAGGTAGCTCTCCTCGCTGTCCCGCGCCGCGTCGGTGTCCTCGATCCGGAACACCATCGTGCCGCCGGTGTGACGGGCGTAGGCCCAGTTGAACAGCGCCGTGCGGATGAGGCCGACGTGCGGGGTGCCAGTCGGCGACGGGCAGAAGCGCACACGTACGGCTGAGCCGGTCGCGGTCGACACGGGGGCGGGAGAGATTGAGGCAGACATATATAGCGAGTCTACGACCGCGGCCTGCGCCGGACCGGGGAAACGGGCGCGGTCAGGCGCGGTTGCGCGCCGGGTTCGACAGGGTGCCGATGCCCTCGATCGTGATCTCCACGGTCTGGCCGTCGGTGAAGCCGCCGAGTCCGGCCGGGGTGCCCGTCATGATGATGTCGCCCGGCAGCAGGGTCCACACGTCGGAGGCGAACTCGATGATCTCGGGGATCTTGTGGATCATGTCGGCCGTGGTGCCGGAGCGGCGTGGCTCGCCGTCGACGAAGGTGTCGATGCGCACGTTCTGCGCGTCGAGGTCGGTCTCGATCCAGGGCCCGATCGGCGCGAATGTGTCATAGCCCTTGGCCCTGGCCCACTGCCCGTCGGCGAACATCACGTCGCGCGCCGACACGTCGTTGCCGATCGTGTAACCGAAGACGTAGTCGGCGTAATCGGCCGCCTTGACCTGCTTGGCGATCCTGCCGATCACGATCACCAGCTCGCCCTCGTGCACGATCCGCCCGTCGACCGGCGGCAGCTGGATGGTGTCGCCCGGCCCCACCACCGCGGTGTTCGGCTTGAGGAAGATCAGCGGGTTGCTCGGGCCGACGTCGCCCATGTCGGCCTTGTGGTCGGCGTAGTTCAGGCCGACGCAGACGACCTTCGAGCGCGGGATGACCGGGGCGAGGAGCTTCGCGTCGGCCAGCGGCACCCGTTCCCCCGTGGTGTCGAAGCCGCTGAACATCGGGTCGCCGGACAGCACAACAAGGTCGTCGTCGTCGAGGATGCCGTATCGGGGGTCGCCGCCGGTGCTGAATCGCGCAATTTTCACGTGCCTGAGCCTACCGGGGGCCGATGGAGCTAGCGATCGAGGCGGGTCATCCAGCCGTGGCGGTCGGGAACTCGCCCGTACTGCATGCCGGTGAGTTCCTCGCGGAGCGACATGGTCAGCTCACCCGCCGTGGCATCCGCCGATCCGACATCGATACCCTCGCCGATCAGGCGGCCGATCGGGGTGACGACCGCGGCCGTGCCACAGGCGAAGACCTCGGTGATGTCGCCGCTCGCGACGCCGTCGACCCACTCGTCGAGCCGCACCCGGCGGCGCTCGACCTTGTGGCCGCGGTCCTCGGCGAGCTGCAGGATGCTGTCGCGTGTGATCCCCTCGAGGATGCTGTCGGATTCGGGGGTGACCAGCGTGCCGTCCTTGTAGACGAGCACCACGTTCATGCCGCCGAGCTCCTCGAGGTAGACGCCCTCGACCGAGTCGAGGAAGAGCACCTGGGCGCAGCCGTGATCGGCCGCCTCCTGCTGCGGCAGCAGCGAGGACGCGTAGTTGCCTCCGGTTTTCGCCGCCCCTGTACCGCCCTTGCCTGCGCGGGAGTAGTTCGTGGAGAGCCAGATGGAGACGGGCGTCACCCCGCTCGCGAAGTAGGCGCCTGCCGGGCTCGCGATCACGTGATAGCCGACCTTCTGCGCGGCCCGCACCCCGAGGAAGCTCTCGGTCGCAATCATGAACGGGCGCAGGTAGAGGCTCGTCTCCGGCGCGGACGGCACCCAGGAACCGTCGGCCGCGATGAGCTGCCTCAGCGACTCCACGAAGTCCTCCTCCGCCAGGTGCGGCAGGGCGAGGCGGGTCGCCGAGCGCCGCAGGCGGCGGGAGTTGGCCTCGGGCCGGAACGACCAAATCGATCCGTCGGCGTGACGGTAGGCCTTGAGCCCCTCGAAGATCTCCTGCGCATAGTGCAGAACGGATGCCGCGGGGTCGAGCGAGAGCGGACCATAGGGCAGCACCTCGGCATCGTGCCATCCGCCGTCGATCGTCCAGGTGATCGAGACCATGTGATCGGTGAAGTGCTTGCCGAAGCCCGGGTCCGCCAGGATCGCGTCGCGCTCGGCCGTGGCGCGCTGCGCCGTGGACGGTGTGACGTCGAACGAGAGGGGGAACGTGGTCGCGATGGTCATGATGTCCTTAGTCGATCGGGAGAGCAGTCCGTGCCAGTTCAGTCTGCTCCACTTCAGTCTGCTTCAGAGCGGCGACAATCGCATCGCCTACCGCGGAAGTCGTGCGCGGCACCCCGCCATGAGCCTCGAGGTCGGCGGTGACGGCCGCCCGCACGCGGGCCGCCGCATCCGCTTCGTTCAGATGGTCGAGCATCATCGCGACGGAAAGGATCGCGGCGGTCGGGTTCGCGAGCTGGCGCCCGGCGATGTCGGGGGCGGAACCGTGCACCGGCTCGAACATGCTCGGGAACGCGCCGTCGGGGTTGATGTTGCCAGAGGCCGCGAAGCCGATGCCGCCGCTGATGGCGCCGGCCAGGTCGGTGAGGATGTCGCCGAAGAGGTTGTCGGTGACGATCGTGTCGAAGCGCGCGGGGTCGGTGACGAAGAAGATCGTGGCGGCGTCGACGTGCAGGTAGTCGACGGTGACGTCGGGGAACTCCGCGGCGACGGCGTTGACCGTGCGCTGCCACAGGCCGCCAGCGTGCACGAGCACGTTGGTCTTGTGCACCAGCGTGAGGTGCCTGCGTCGCGACCGCGCCGTCCGGAACGCGAAGCGCACAAGACGCTCCACCCCGAACGCCGTGTTCACGCTCACCTCGTTCGCGATCTCGTGGGGTGTGCCCGAGCGGATGCTGCCTCCGTTGCCCACATACGGACCCTCCGTGCCCTCGCGAACCACCACGAAGTCGACGTCGCCCGGGGTCGACAGGGGCGAGACGACGGTGGGCAGCAGCTGCGTCGGGCGCAGGTTGACGTAGTGGTCGAAGGCGAAGCGCAGCCCGAGCAGCAGCCCGCGCTCGATGATCCCGCCGGCCAGGCGCGGGTCACTCGGATCGCCGCCGACGGCGCCGAGCAGGATCACCTCGTGGCGGGCGAGGGCGGTGAGGTCGGCGGTGGTGAGGATCTCGCCGGTGGCGAGGTAGTGCCCGGCACCGAAGGGGTATTCGGTCACCTCGACGGTGATTTCGGCCGGCAGGGCGGCGTGCAGCACCTTGACCGCCTCGGCGACGACCTCCGGGCCGATTCCGTCGCCGGGGATGGTCGCGATATCGAGTGATCTGGACATACGCTCACAGTACTGGAGCGTCAAGCCCGGGGTCGTTCAGGGGTTTCGGCACCCGCGCGGGTAGGCTTGTCGTCCAGATACGTCGGTCGGGCGCGAAACCCGCGCCCGAAGAACGTGAGAAAAGGATGTTTTATTATGGGAATAGGCAGCGGAATCTTCCTCTTCGTCGTCGGCGCAATCATGGCCTTCGCCCTCAACTTCGACGTACCTTGGATCAACCTCGATCTGGTCGGCTACCTGCTGATGGGCGCCGGGGCACTCATCTTCCTGATCTCGCTCGTGATGGTCGCGCGCAAACGCTCCTCCAGCTCGACGGTGCGCCAGGTCGACAACGGCGGCACCGAGCGGGTCACTCAGCGCGAGACGCGCAGCGACTCCGACCCGCTGGTCTGAGCCGTCCTGCACTGAGCCGTCCTGCACTGAGCCGTCCTGCACTGAGCCGTCCTGTACTGAGCGGGACTGTCAGGCCGTGATGTCGATCTCGTGGAGGAGATCGGCATCGATGGCCACCCGCACGGTCTCGAGCAGGCCCTCGGGCACGGGCGAGTCGACCGTGAGTATCGACAGCGCCTGACCGCCGGCTTCGCGGCGGCTGATCTGCATTCCCGCGATGTTGATGCCGGCCTCGCCGAACTCCCGGCCGTAGATCGCCACGATGCCCGGGCGGTCGGTGTAGATCATCACGATGAGGTGCTCGGCGATCGGCACCTCCACGTCGTAGCCGTTGATCTCGATGAGCTTCTCGGTCTGCCGCGTGCCGGTCAGTGTTCCAGAGACCGAGATCTGCGAGCCGTTGCTCAGCGCCCCGCGGATCGTGAGCACGTTGCGGTAGTCATCGCTGACGGCGTCGGTCAGTGTGCGCACGACGATGCCGCGCTGCTCGGCGAGGAGCGGCGCGTTTACGTACGAGACCGACTCGGAGACGACATTCGAGAACATGCCCTTGAGGGCGGCGAGCTTGAGCACACTCACGTCGAAGGCCACGATCTCGCCGCGCACCTCGATGTCGACGCTCGTGATAGGGCTGTTCGCGAGCCCGGAGAAGACCTGGCCGAGCTTCTCCATGAGGGGGATGCCCGGGCGCACGGAGGGGTCGATGACCCCGCCAGCCACATTGACGGCGTCGGGCACGAGCTCGCCGGCCAGCGCGAGGCGCACCGACTTCGCCACGGACACCCCGGCCTTCTCCTGCGCCTCGTCCGTCGATGCCCCGAGGTGCGGGGTGACGACCACGTTCTCGAGAGCGAGGAGGGGAGACCCGGTCGGCGGTTCGTGCACGAACACGTCGAGGCCGGCACCGGCGATGACCCCGGTCGTGAGGGCACGGTACAGGGCGTCCTCGTCGATGAGCCCGCCGCGCGCGACGTTGACGATGTAAGCGGTCGGCTTCATCAGCGCGAGCTGGGCGTCGGAGATCATGCCCGTGGTCTCCGGCGTCTTCGGCATGTGGATCGTGATGAAGTCGGACTGCTCCAGCACCTCGTCGAAGGTGAGCAGGGTCACGCCGAGCTGCTGGGCTCGCGCGGCGGTGACGTAGGGGTCGAAGGCGACGATGCGCATGCCGAAGGCCTGCATCCTGGCCGTGATGAGCGCGCCGATGCGCCCGAGGCCGATGATTCCGACGGTCTTCTCGAACAGCTCGGTTCCGGTGTACTTGGAGCGCTTCCACTGGCCGTTGGCGAGCGCCGAATGGGCGGGCGAGATGTGCCGGGCGAGGGCGAGGATGTGGCCGACCGTGAGCTCCGCCGCGGAGATGATGTTCGAGGTCGGGGCGTTGACAACCATCACGCCGGCCGTCGTCGCGGCCTTGATGTCGACGTTGTCGAGGCCGACGCCCGCACGGGCGATGACCTTGAGGTGCTTGGCCACCGCGATGGCCTCCTCGTCGAGCTGCGTCGCTGAGCGGATGAGGATCGCGTTCGCGTCGGCGAGTGCCGCCAGGAGCAGACCGCGGTCGGTCCCGTCGATCGACCGCACGTCGAAGTCGGGGCCGAGGGCCTCGACGGTGGCAGGGGAGAGTTCTTCCGCAATGAGCACGATCGGCTTAGCCACGAATCAGTTCCCTAACGTTGGTGGTAAATTCCAGACCCGAGTTTACCGGGCTGGCGAGCCGTCGCCGTTCGCGGGGGCCGACGGCGCAGGATGGCCAGATGAGCGATGCCGCGGCCGACACCACCCAGTGGGTGCTGCGCGCTCTCATCGCCCTGCTCTTCGTCGGGATGGGCGTCAACCACTTCCGGCCCGGACCGGCGCGGGTGATGGCGAAGCTCATCCCGCCGGCGCTGCGCGGCACCGGGCTTCTCAGCCCGATCCGGCTCGTCTATGCCACCGGCCTGTGCGAGATTGCCGGGGGCATCGGCATCCTGCTGCCGGCCACCCGCACGGCCGCGATGATCGGCCTGGTCCTGTTCCTGATCGCGGTGTTCCCGGCCAACGCCTACGCCGCGGGCAAGAGGGAGCAGTTCGGGGCGATCGCCATCCCGTTCTGGCCGCGCTATAGCGCACAGCTGGCGCTCATCCTCGTGGTGGTGCTCGCCGGGATCTGAGCGGATGCTGCACCAGCCGCCGTCGCGTCCGGGGCTCAGGCGAAGGCGGTGACCGAGAGCGTGAGGGTGGCACCCACCGCGAGTCCGGCGAGCAGCAGGAACGCGGCGATGGCCAGTCCTGATCGGCGGCCGAGCAGCAGCGCCACCCCCATGGTGATGACCGGCAGCGCGACATTCGCCACGAGCAGCGTCCAGGGCACGGGGATGACGTTCAGCCCGACCGCTGCCGCCGCCGTGTTGTACTCGGCGAGCTGCGCGGTGACCCCGAAGATGTTGGAGATCGCCTCGAACAGGTCGTAGGCGTAGAAAAGCCCGAACAGCGCGATGACGGCCAACCGTGGCCAGGGGAGCGCCGTGCGAGTTGGCTTCGGGGTCGCGACATCCGCTCTCCTGGCGCTCATGAGGAGCTGCCCGAGAGGATGAACGGCCACGGGGCGAGCAGCACGATGCCGCCGACGAGCCAGGCGAGGCGCAGCACGGCCCGGCGGTCGCGGGTGAGGAGGAAGGCGAGGAAGATCCAGAGCACGGGGGCGGCGATCGCCAGGAACTCGCCGAGCTGGTACATGATCTCGAAGAAGAGGTTGCTGGCGGTGAACGTGTCGCGCTGGATGCTGATGATCCAACCGACCGAATAGAGCAGGTAGACGCCACCGAGGATGCCGTACGTCACCAGCAGCACCGAGGAGAGAGCGGATGTCGCGGGCAGCGCCTCCACGATCGCCGGGGCGTCATCTGCGGCGGCGGCCGGCCCGTCGAGGTAGCTCGGATCCTCGGCCTCACCACCCCAGCTGAGGGCGTCGTCGTCGCGGTCGGAGGTCATCTCCCAATTATGTCGCGTGCCCGCCGGGAGTTATCCCGGGCGGCTCGCTTAGAGTGGTCCATCGGTAGATATCGAATTCACGCGATATCCCACTACGTGCACATCGACAAAGGGGTCCTCCTTGAGCTTTCTCGACCGGGAACACACCATCGCTCCGCCCGGCTTCAATCGCTGGCTGATTCCGCCCGCGGCGCTCGCCGTGCACCTGTGTATCGGGCAGGCCTACGCCACCAGCGTGTACAAGACGGCCCTGGTCGACCACTTCGACGCGAGCCTCACCCAGATCGGCATCATCTTCTCGATCGCCATCGTGATGCTCGGGCTCTCTGCGGCCGTGCTCGGCACCTGGGTCGACACCAACGGACCCCGCAAGGCGATGTTCACCTCGGCACTGTTCTGGACCAGCGGCTTCGTGATCGGCGCGATCGGCATCTTCACCAACCAGCTCTGGCTTGTCTATTTGGGCTACGGCTTCATCGGCGGTATCGGACTGGGGATCGGCTACATCTCCCCCGTCTCCACGCTCATCAAGTGGTTCCCCGACCGTCCGGGACTCGCGACCGGCATGGCGATCATGGGCTTCGGCGGCGGCGCGCTCATCGCGAGCCCCGTCTCGACCGCCCTTCTCACCTTCTACGACCCCAACTCCGGCTCACCTGACTGGGTCGCGAGCGGCGACTCGGTCGGCAAGCTGTTCCTGACCCTCGCGGTCGTCTACCTGGCCTACATGATGTTCGGGGCGTTCACGATCCGCGTGCCGGCGGCGGACTGGAAGCCGAAGGGCTTCGACCCGTCGATGGTCAAGGCGAAGGCCCTGGTCACGAGCGAGAACGTGTCGGCCAGCAACGCCATCAAGTCCCGCTCGTTCTGGCTGCTCTGGATCGTGCTCTTCTGCAACGTCACAGCAGGCATCGGCATCCTCGAGCAGGCCGCCCCCATGATCCAGGACTTCTTCCGCCAGGAGGGCGGCACCTCGCTGGTCACCGCCGCCGTGGCCGGAGGCTTCGTCGGGCTCCTGTCCATCGCCAACATGGGCGGCCGGTTCGCCTGGTCCGCGACCTCCGACATCATCGGGCGCAAGCGCATCTACATGGTCTACCTCGGCGTGGGCTCGGTGCTCTACGTGCTCCTCGCGCTGTTCGGCTTCGGGTCGACAGCGCTCTACGTGGTGCTCGCATTCGTGATCATCTCGTTCTACGGCGGCGGCTTCGCCACGATCCCCGCCTACCTTCGCGATCTCTTCGGCACCTTCCAGGTGGGGGCAATCCATGGGCGCCTGCTCACCGCCTGGTCGGCGGCCGGCATCGCCGGGCCGCTCATCGTCAACGGGTTCCTCGACGCGCAGGGCACCCCGGGCGAGCTGACGGCGCAGGCGTACCAGCCGGCGCTGCTCACAATGGTCGGGCTCCTCATCATCGGGTTCGTCGCGAACCTGATGGTGCAGAAGGTCAACTCGAAGTACCACGAGCCGAAGCCAGGCACCACCCGCCCGGCGACCGAACCCGCTATGGAGTCCTGACATGACGAAGACACGCATCATCATCGCCTGGGCCCTGGTCGGCCTCCCGCTTGCCTACGGCATCTTCATGACGCTCACGAGGGTAACCGCGCTGTTCGCGTAGCGGCGGCACCCGAACCGCAACGCAGAAGGGGAGGGGCGCTCGCGCCCCTCCCCTTCTCACGTGCCAGCCACTAGCGGGCGGCGGAGCCGTCCGTGTAGTCGGCGTCCTGCTGCTTCCACGCGAAGAGCGCGCGCAGCTTCTGGCCGGTGGCCTCGATCGGGTGCGCGGCACCCTTCTCGCGCAGCTCGAGGAACTCGGGGCCGCCCGCGTCCTGGTCCTTGATGAAGCGCTCGGCGAAGGCGCCGGACTGGATGTCCTTGAGCACGGCCTGCATGTTCTCCTTGACGCTGGGGTCGATGACGCGCGGGCCGGAGACGTAGTCGCCGTACTCGGCGGTGTCGGAGACGCTCCAGCGCTGCTTGGCGATGCCGCCCTCCCACATGAGGTCGACGATGAGCTTGAGTTCGTGGAGCACCTCGAAGTAGGCGATCTCGGGCTGGTAGCCGGCCTCGATCAGGGTCTCGAAGCCGTACTGCACGAGCTGGGAGGTACCGCCGCAGAGCACTGCCTGCTCGCCGAAGAGGTCGGTCTCGGTCTCCTCGGTGAAGGTGGTCTTGATGCCGCCGGCGCGGAGTCCGCCGATTGCCTTGGAGTACGACCAGGCGAGATCCCAGGCGCCTCCGGAGGCGTCCTGCTCGACGGCGACGATCACGGGAACGCCGCGGCCGGCCTCGTACTCGCGGCGCACCGTGTGGCCGGGACCCTTGGGAGCGACCAGCAGCACGTCGACGCCGGCCGGGGCCGTGATGTATCCGAAGCGGATGTTGAAGCCGTGCCCGAACACGAGGGCCTTGCCCTCGGTGAGGTTCGCCGCGATGTCGTCGGCGTAGAGGTGGCGCTGGAACTGGTCGGGCGCGAGGATGACGATGACATCGGCCCAGGCTGCGGCCTCTGCCGAACTCAGCACGGTGAAGCCGGCCTCCTGCGCCTTGGCGACAGACTTTGAGTCGGTCTTGAGGCCGACGACGACCTCGACACCGGAGTCGCGGAGGTTCTGCGCGTGGGCGTGACCCTGCGAGCCGTAGCCGATGACGGCAACCTTCTTGCCCTGGATGATCGACAGGTCGGCGTCGTTGTCGTAGAAGATTTCGGTCACTTTGTGGTTCTCCTTGTTGTTGTCGTGGATCGGGGGGGCCGTGCGGCCCGGTCAGTTCTTGTAGATGCGCTCGGTGATCGACTTAGGGCCGCGGCCGATGGCGAGGAGCCCGGACTGGGCGATCTCCTTGATACCGTAGGGCTCGAGCACCCGCAGCAGCGCCTGTACCTTGGGGGTGTCCCCCGTGACCTCGATGACGAGCGAATCGGTCGCCACGTCGACGATGCGGGCGCGGAACAGCGTCGCTGCCTCGAGAATCTGGCTGCGGCTCGTGTTGTCCACCCGCACCTTGATCAGCATGTGCTCGCGCTCGACGGTCTGCGCCGGGTCGAGCTCGACGATCTTGAGCACGTTGATGAGCTTGTTGAGCTGCTTGGTGACCTGCTCGAGCGGGAGGTCCTCGACGTCGACCACGACGGTGATCCGGGAAAGCCCGGGGATCTCGCTCTTGCCGACGGCGAGCGACTCGATGTTGAACCCGCGACGGGCGAAGAGCCCGGCGACGCGGGTCAGCAGGCCGGGTTTGTCCTCGACGAGGAGCGACAGTACGTGTGACATGGTGCTACTCCTCTTCCCACTCGGGGGCGTGTTCTCTGGCGTACTGCACCGACGAGTTGCCGACGCCCTGGGGGACCATCGGCCACACCATCGCGTCACGGCTCACGATGAAGTCGAGGACGACGGGCCGGTCGTTGGTGGCGTTGGCCAGGCGGATCGCGGCGTCGACGTCCTCCTTCTTCGTGATGCGGATGCCGAGGGCGCCGTAGGCGTCGGCCATCTTCACGAAGTCGGGGATCATCACCGTGTTGTGCCCGGTGTTCAGGTCGGTGAACGAGTGGCGGCCGTCGTAGAACAGGGTCTGCCACTGGCGCACCATGCCGAGGGACGAGTTGTTGATGATCGCCACCTTGATCGGGATGTTGTTGATCGTGCAGGTGGCGAGCTCCTGGTTGGTCATCTGGAAGCAGCCGTCGCCGTCGATCGCCCAGACGGTGCGGTCGGGCTGGGCGACCTTCGCGCCCATCGCCGCGGGCAGCCCGTAGCCCATGGTGCCGGCGCCACCCGAGTTGAGCCAGGCGTTAGGGCGCTCGTACTTGATGAACTGCGCGGCCCACATCTGGTGCTGGCCGACACCGGAGGCGTAGACCCCCTCGGGTCCGGTGATCGCGCCGATCCGCTCGATCACGTACTGCGGCGACAGCAGGCCGTCCTCCGGCTCGTCGTAGCCGAGCGGGAACTGCTCGCGCAGCGAGTTCAGCCGCTGCCACCACGCCTCGATGTCGGGGGTGTGGTCGCGGGCGGCGTTCTCGTAGGCGACCGTGAGGTCGGTGATGACGTCTTTCGCGTCGCCCACGATCGGCACGTCGGCGATGCGGATCTTGGAGATCTCGGCCGGGTCGATGTCGACGTGCACGACCTTCGCGTCGGGCGCGAACTCGCTGGGCTTGCCGGTGACCCGGTCGTCGAAGCGGGCGCCGAGCGCGATGAGCAGGTCGGCCTCCTGCAGAGCGAGCACGGCGGGCACAGTGCCGTGCATGCCCGGCATACCGAGGTGTTGGGTGTGGGAGTCGGGGAAGGCGCCGCGCGCCATGAGGGTGGTGACGACGGGGGCGCCGGTGCTCTCGGCGAGGGCCAGCAGTACCTCCGATGCTCCCGAGCGGATGACGCCACCTCCGACATAGAGCACGGGGCGCTTGGCCTCGGCCAGCAGCTGCGCTGCCGCCTGGATCTGCTTGCCGTGGGCCTTGGTGACCGGCCGGTAACCGGGCAGGTCGACCTTGGGCGGCCAGATGAACGGGGCGGACGCCTGCTGGCAGTCCTTGGTGACGTCGACGAGCACGGGGCCGGGGCGCCCGGTCGTGGCGATGTGGTACGCGGCGGCGATGGTGGCCGGGATGTCCTCCGGCTTGGTCACCAGGAACGAGTGCTTGGTGATCGGCATCGTGATTCCCACGATGTCGACCTCCTGGAAGGCGTCGGTTCCCATCGAGGTCGAGAACACCTGGCCGGTGATCGCGAGCAGCGGCACCGAGTCCATGTGCGCGTCGGCGATTGCCGTGACGAGGTTCGTGGCTCCCGGCCCGGAGGTCGCGATCGCGACCCCGACCCGGCCGCTCGAGGAGGCGTACCCCTCGGCCGCGTGGCCGGCGCCCTGCTCGTGGCGCACGAGGATGTGGCGGATGCCCTCCGACGACATGAGCTCGTCGTAGAACGGCATGATCGCGCCGCCCGGCAGCCCGAAGACGTCCGTGATGCCGAGGTTCTCGAGCGACTTGAGGATCGCGCCCGAGCCGGTCAGGATGATCGGCGCCGCCGGCGACACCGGCGGGCGTGCCGGCTGGCTCGGACGGGCGGCGGGCACGGGACTTGATTCCGTGGACATTGTGGGTGGTCCTTCAATTGTCGGTGCGAATGGTGGGGGCGGCTCAGCCTGTGACGGCGCCGACTGCGGCGGAGCGCACGAGCTTGGCGTACTTCGCGAGCACACCGCGGGTGTACCGGGGCGTCAGGGGTGTCCAGCCGATGCTGCGGGCTTCCAGCTCAGCCGGCTCGACCAGTACGTCGAGAGAGCGAGCTGCGATATCGACCCGTATGAGATCACCATCGCGCACGAAGGCAATCGGGCCTGCATCGACTGCTTCGGGTGCTATATGTCCGATACACAGCCCGGTTGTGCCGCCTGAGAATCGTCCGTCCGTCAACAGTAATACATCTTTGCCGAGCCCTGCACCCTTGATGGCCG
Source organism: Microbacteriaceae bacterium (assembly GCA_014378715.1). Taxonomy (GTDB): domain Bacteria; phylum Actinomycetota; class Actinomycetes; order Actinomycetales; family Microbacteriaceae; genus Marisediminicola. The sequence continues at coordinate 26,734 of JACMNE010000151.1, read as the reverse complement.
CGGTGATCGAGAGCATCTCCCGCATCCCCGGCCCGCCCTTGGGGCCCTCGTAGCGGATGACGACGATGTCGCCCTTCTTGATGCGACCCTCCGTGAGGGCGTCCATCGCGGCCCGCTCCCGCTCGAACACGCGGGCGGGTCCCTCGAACACGTCGGCGTCGAAGCCGGCGGTCTTGACGACCGCGCCCTCCGGCGCCAGCGATCCGCTGAGGATCGTGAGGCCGCCCGTGGCGTGGATCGGGTTGTCGAGGGTGCGGAGCACCTTGCCGTCTAGCGGATCGGGGTCGAGCTCCGCGAGATTCTCGGCCACGGTTTTGCCGGTCACCGTGATGGCGTCGCCGTGGAGCAGGCCGGCCTCGAGCAGCGCCCTCATCAGCACGGGGATGCCGCCCTGGCGGTCGAGGTCGTTCATCACGTACTGGCCGAATGGCTTGAGGTCGCCGATGTGCGGGGTGCGGTTGCCGATGCGGGTGAAGTCGTCGAGCGAGAGCGGAACCTCGGCCTCGTGCGCGATCGCGAGCAGGTGCAGCACCACGTTCGTCGAGCCGCCGAGGGCCATGGCGACCGTGATGGCGTTCTCGAACGCCTTCATGGTGAGGATGTCGCGGGAGGTGATTCCCAGGCGCAGCAGGTTGACCACGGCCTCGCCGGAGCGGTGCGCGTAGTAGTCGCGGCGGCGGTCGGCCGCGGCTGGCGAGGTCGAGCCGGGCAGGCTCATGCCGAGCGCCTCGGCGACGCTCGCCATGGTGTTGGCGGTGTACATCCCGCCGCAGGCACCCTCGCCCGGCGCGAAGGCGCACCCGATGCGCTTGGCGTCGGCCTCCGACATCCGCCCGGCCTTCACGGCGCCGACGGCCTCGAAGGAGTCGATGATCGTGATGTCCTTCTCGGTGCCGTCGCTGAGCTTGACCCAACCGGGGGCGATCGATCCGGCGTAGAGGAAGACGGAGGCGAGGTCGAGGCGGGCGGCGGCCATGAGCATTCCCGGCAGCGACTTGTCGCAGCCGGCGAGCAGCACGGAGCCGTCGAGGCGCTCGGCCTGCATCACGACCTCGACGGAGTCGGCGATCACCTCACGGCTGACCAGGGAGAAGTGCATCCCCTCGTGGCCCATCGAAATGCCGTCGGAGACGGAGATGGTGCCGAACTGCAGCGGGTAGCCGCCTCCGCCGTGCACGCCCTCCTTGGAGGCCTGCGCGAGCCGGTCGAGCGACAGGTTGCACGGGGTGATCTCGTTCCACGAGCTCGCGATGCCGATCTGGGGCTTGTCCCAGTCGGCGTCGCCCATGCCGACCGCACGGAGCATCCCGCGGGAGGTGGTGGCCTCGATCCCGTCGGTGACGACACGCGATCGAGGTTTGATGTCCGGCCGCTCACGTGTGGTGTCGGCGGTGTCGGCGAGGGCGATGTCGGGACGGGCACTGTCTGGCATGCATCGATTCTAGAACTTCGGGGCGACGCTCCCTGACGGTGCTCCCAGCGACCGACTAGCCTCTCCCGGGCTCCCGCTCGGCGTCGGCGGTGCTGCCATCGGCCTCAGCCGACTCCGCGGACGCCCGGTTGACAGCCTCCTCGAGGTCGTCGACGAGGGAGAGCTCCCCCAGGAAGTTGCCGGTGCGGTAGGCGGCCCGGCCGACCATGTGCGCGGCGATCGGGGCGGTCAGCATCTGGAACAGCAGCACGGGGATGAGCGCGAGCAGCGTCGTCCAGCTCCGCGCGGTGAGCGCGATCGCCGTCACAATGAAGACGAGCCCGAGGATCTGCGGCTTCGTCGCCGCGTGCAGCCGGCTGAGCGCGTCGGGGAAGCGCAGCAGCCCGACACCCGCCGCGAGAGACAGGAAGGCGCCGAGCAGCAGGCAGATCGCCGCGATGGCGTCGAGGTAGGGGTCGAGGGCCTGGGGGATCATCGGTGGTCCCCTCCTTCCTGGTCAGGATCGTCGTCGGAGCGCGCCGGCTCCGACGTGCCGAGGGTGGCGGCATCGGGGGCGCCGAGGTCGGGAGCGCCGAGGTCGGGGGCGCTGAGGCTGATCGACCCGCTGTTGAGCGTCACATGGTCGACCCCTGCTGTGTCCAGGCCGACGTCAGCACCGTCCGGTGCGGCGACCGGCGACGCCGCGATGACCGCACCGACGGGAAGAGGCAGGTGCTCGACCTCGTCCACCGTCACGGCATCATGCGTGGACACGTACCTGGCGACGGAGATCGACCCGAAGATGGCCGTGGCCGCCATCACCAGCATGATCGGCACCGTCCTGGTGTGGCCGTTGTAGACCATCTCGGCACCGATCACGAGGATGAGGTTGGTGAGCAGCACGTCGGAGGCGATGACCCGGTCAAGGATCGACGGGCCGCGCACGATCCGGTACAGGGCGAGCAGGGCGCTGATCGTCAGCAGGGCGCCAGCGACGACGTAGATGGCGGTCACTGTGTCGTCCTTCGCAGGTCGTCCTTCGATCCGAACGACCGCACGAGGCGGGCCTCGGTCGCGAGCACGTGCCTGCGCACCTTCTCGACCGCGGCGAGGTCCCGGGTGTTCAGCGAGTGCAGGTACAGCGTCGAGCGCATCCGGTCGGCCTCGACGATGAGCGAGCCGGGCACCAGCGACATCGCGATCGAGGTGACGGTCATCATGATGTCCGAGCGGGTGCGCAGCTGCACGGCGATGATCGAGTTGCGGGAGACCCCTCTGGGGTCGAATGCCTGGGCGGCGACCTGGAATGACGCGACCACGAGGTCGACCGCGAAGCGGCCGAGGAACACGGCGAACCAGAGCGGGTTGAACCGGCCGGTCAGCTCGACGGGCGGCAGGTAGAAGACGCGGGTCACGACGATCGCGACGATCGTCCCGGTGAGCACGTTGAGCCACGAGATGGCCCCCCAGAGCAGCATCCAGAGCACCACGAGCGCGACGAGCAGGGGAAGCTGCTGGATGACCCTGGCTCGCAGTTCCTTCTGGGTGAGCTCAGTCATCGCGGGCCCCCGGGAAGACGAGGTTGACGTAGAACGACGGGCCCTCGAGGTTCTCGCCGGCGCGGGAGCTGACGGCATAGAGCGGGCCGGCGAAGACGGTGAGCGCGATGCTGACGGCGACCATGCCACCGGTGGCCGCGACCATCAGTGCCGGGATCGACCGCTTCTGCTGGGTGAGGAGCGTGTTGGGCGCCTCCGAGATGTTGTCCAGGAGCGGTGACTCGTATTCCGCGACATCCGCTGCTGGACGCCAGAAGACCATGTTCCACACCCGGACGAGCGCGTAGAGGGTGAGGAGGGAGACGAGGGCGCCGGCACCGATGAGGGTGTAGGCGAGCGGCGTGCCCTGCTCGGCGCTCGCCTCGAACAACGCCAGCTTGCCGATGAAGCCGGAGAATGGGGGGATGCCGCCGAGGTTGAGGGCGGGGATGAAGAAGAGCACGGCGATCACCGGGGACGCCCTGAGCAGCCCGCCGAGGCGGTTGATCGAGGTCGACCCGCCCGTGCGCTCGATGAGACCGGTGGTGAGGAACAGGGTCGTCTGCACAACGATGTGGTGCACGATGTAGAAGATAGCGGCGGAGGTGCCCTCGGCGGAGCCCAGCGCGACCCCCAGGATCATGTAGCCGATGTGGCTGACCAGGGTGAACGACAGGAGCCTCTTGATGTCCGCCTGCGCGACGGCGCCAAGCACCCCCACCACCATGGTCAGCAGGGCGAGGATCATCAGCGCCCCGTTGAGCTCGGTGCCGGGGAAGATCACCGTCTCTGTGCGGATGATGGCGTAGACGCCGACCTTGGTGAGCAGCCCGGCGAACACGGCGGTGACCGGGGCTGGCGCGGTGGGGTAGGAGTCGGGCAGCCAGAACGACAGCGGGAAGACCGCGGCCTTGATGCCGAACGCCACCAGCAGCATCACGTGGAGGACGATCTGCACGTCGACCGGGATGGTGTCCATCCGCAGGGAGATCTGGGCGATGTTCACTGTGCCGACGGCGCCGTAGATCATGGCGATCGAGGCGAGGAAGAGCAGCGAGGAGAGCAGGCTCACCACGATGTAGGTGACGCCGGCGCGGATGCGCTGCTGGGTGCCGCCGAGGGTGATCAGCACGTAGCTGGCGACGAGGAGGATCTCGAAGCCGACGTAAAGGTTGAAGAGGTCGCCGGCGATGAACGCGTTGAAGACCCCGGTCGCGAGGATGAGGTAGGTGGGGTGGTAGATCGAGACGGGGGTCTCGTCATCGCCGTCGGCGAGGCCCTGCCCGACCGAGAAGATCAGCACGGCGAGCAGCACCGTGGCCGAGACCACGAGCATCAACGCCGAGAGGCGGTCGACGATCAGTACGATGCCGAACGGTGCGGCCCAGCCGCCCACTTCGACGACGAGCGGCGAGGTGGCGTCGACGATTCCGAGCATCACCGAGCTGACGACGAGCACTGCGGCGAGCACCACGATCGTCACGATCCGCTGGAGCTTCGGCCGCTTGCCGAGGATGAGGGTGGCCGCCGCCCCGAGGAGCGGGAGCAGCACCACGAGGGGCACGAGGGCGTTCATCGGCGGTCTCCATCCGGGGCCGCGCCCCGGGCTGTCGCGCTCGGGGCGTCGGCGTGGTCGGCCCCGAACTCGCTGTCGGCCGGGGCGGAGTCGGCTTCGTCATTGGCGATGGAGGTATCGCCGCGGCGGCGCATGGCCACGTCGTCGGCGTCGTCCTCGAGGCTGTCGCCCTGCGAGAGGCGCCACGAGCGGTAGAGGAGCGCCATGAGGAAGGCGGACACGCCGAAGGTGATGACGATGGCTGTGAGGATGAGAGCCTGCGGCAGCGGGTCGGTCATCTGCTCCGGTGTCACGTCGCCACCGACGATCGGGGCGAGCCCTGCCCGGCCGGCCATGATCAGCAGGAGCAGGTTCGTCGCGTTGCCGACGAGGAGGAAGCCGAGGAGCACCCGGGTGAGGCTCTTCTCGAGCATCAGGTAGACCCCGCTCGCGTAGAGCACGGCCATGAGCACAACGAGTACAAGGGAGACGCTCATTTGGTGGCTCCTTCGGTCTCGAGTTGACGGTCGACCTCGGCCCCGAGGCTACGGAGCACGTCGAGCACGAGCCCGATCACCACGAGGTACACCCCGACGTCGAAGACCGTGGAGGTGACGAACTCGAGATGTCCGAGCAGCCAGACCTCCCCCTCGACCCAGGTCGAGGTGAGCGGGTCGGCGCCGAAGAAGAGCGGCACCAGGGCCGTGCCGACGGAGAGGGTGAGCCCGACCCCGAGCAGGCGGCCCGCGTCGACGGGCGCGGCGGCACCGAGCTCGTGCCTGCCTCCGGCGAGGTAGCGGCCGACGAGCGCGAGTCCCGCGACGAGGCCGCCGGCGAACCCGCCGCCCGGAGCGTTGTGGCCGGCGAACACGAGGTACACCGACACGACGATCAGCGCGTGGAAGGTGAGGCGCACCACCACCTCGAGCAGGATCGACCGGTTGCGGGGGGCGAGGGTGCGCCCGGCGAGCAGCCAGGAGTTGCGCGAGTTCTCGTCGCCGGAGAGGTCCTCCGCGCGGCGGCGGCGGGCGCGGAGGGTCTTGCGCGCCTCGCTGCGGGCGATGCGCGGCAGGTCGTCGGTGCGGCCGCTGATGAAGATGAGGCTGGCGACGCCGGTGGCCGCTGCGATGACGACCGACAACTCCCCCATCGTGTCCCACCCGCGCAGGTCGACGAGCGCGACGTTCACGACGTTGCTGCCGTGGCCCTGCACGAAGGCGAGCTCGGCCCACTCGAGCGAGATCGGCAGGTCGGTGCGGGCGCCGAGGGCGACGACCGCGACGACGGCCATCACGAGGCCGACCGCGATGGCGATGACAGCGCGCAGCAGGCGGTGCGAGCTCGTGTGGGTGACGCCGAGGCGGGCGGGCAGGCGGCGCAGGACGAGCACGAACGCGACGAGGGTCACGAGCTCGACGAGAATCTGGGTGAGCGCGAGGTCGGGGGCGCCCTGCAGCGCGAACAGGGCCGACATGCCGATGCCGGTGACCCCGACGAGCACCACGGCCTGGAACCGCTTGCCTGCCCGGGTAGCCGCGACTGCTGCGACGCCCATGATGACGCCGATGGCGAGCTGGGCCGGGTAGTCCCAGAGCCGCAACTCGGTCGGCCAGGTGCGATTGGTGACCAGTGCTGCACCGACGACGAGGACGAACACGACGAGGATGACGCCGAGGTAGAAGGCGAGGGACCCCCGCTGGGTGAGGCTCGTGGTGCGGGCGGCGAGGCGATCGATCGTGCGCATCGACGACCAGTACATGGTCGACGCAGAGACGCCGCTCACGGCGTTCCTCTGCAGGTCCAGCACCCTGGCGCGCTGCCAGAACAGGCCGAGGCCGGCGAGCAGGGTGGCCGCCGAGATGGCGAGGGCGGGTTCGAGACCGTGCCAGAGCGCCAAGTGGTAGCTCTCTCCCCCGGCCTCGGGGAAGGTGCGGGAGTAGCCGGAGATCGCGGTGTCGATGAGCGGGGCGATGAAGCCGAGCGCGAGGCCGCTGATGGCGAGAAGCGCCGGCGGAAGCAGGAAGCCGGCTTTCTCGGCGATCGGCTTCGCGTCGGCGACACCGCTCTTGCGGGCGAACGCGCCCCAGAAGAAGCGCGCGCTGTAGGCGACGGTGAGGGCGGAGCCGGCCGCGACCCCGACGAGGGCGACCCAGCCGATCAGGGCGCCGTCCGCGGCATCCGTCAGGAGCGCGGTGAACACGGCCTCCTTGGCGACGAAGCCGAAGAGCGGGGGAAGTCCGGCCATCGAGGCGAGGGCGATGGCCGTGACGATCGCGAGCAGTGGGGCGCGGCGGCCGAGACCGGAGATCTTGCGGAGGTCGCGGGTGCCCGCGTGGTGGTCGACGACGCCGACGGCGAGGAACAGGGTGGATTTGAAGAGGGCGTGGGCGAGGAGCAGGGCGAGGCCGGCGAGGGCGGCGTCGCGCGTGCCGTAGCCGACGACGACGGTGAGAAAGCCGAGCTGGCTGACCGTGCCGTGGGCGAGGACGAGCTTGAGGTCGGTCTGGCGCAGCGCCGTCCAGCCGCCGATCAGCATCGTTGCGACGCCGAGGATCACGAGCACCTCGCGCCAGAGCGGCACCTCGGCGAAGCCGGGCGCGAAGCGGGCGATGAGGTAGATGCCGGCCTTCACCATCGCCGCGGCGTGGAGGTAGGCGCTCACCGGTGTGGGGGCGGCCATCGCGGCGGGCAGCCAGAAGTGGAAGGGCACGATTGCCGACTTGGAGAGCGCGCCGACGAGCACCAGCATGACGGCGGTGGTGGCGAGGGCACCCTCTGGTGGGGTGGCGATGATCTCGGACAGGCGGGAGGTACCGGTCTCGACGGCGAGCAGCACGAGGCCGACGAGCATCACGAGTCCACCGAGGGTGGTCACCAGCAGCGCCTGGAGGGCGGCGCCGCGGCTGGTCTTGCTGGCGGTGTAGTGGCCGATGAGGAGGTAGGAGAAGACGCTCGTGAGCTCCCAGAAGACGAAGAGCAGGAAGACGTCGTCGGCGACGACGAGCCCGTACATCGCGCCGGCGAAGGCGAGCAGGATGCCGGCGAACCGGCCGAGGCCATCCTCGCTGTCGCGGAAGTAGCTGGAGCAGTAGAGCAGCACCAGCGCGCCGACCCCGGTGACCACGAGGGCCAGCACCCAGGAGAGCACATCGAGGCGCGCGGTAAGGCTGAGGGCGAGCTCGGGGATCCACGGGACGGCCTCGACGACGGTGCCGCCGCCGATTATCGTCGGGCCGACGGCGATCGTGTGCACGAAGGCGGCGAGGGGCACCAGGGCGGCGACCCAGAAGATGCGGCGGCCGAGCAGCCGGGTGAGCGGCGGAAGGACGACGGACACGACGGCGAACGCGACGAGGAGCGCGAGCATGGGTGCCTCCCAGTGCGTCGAGGCGGCGAGTACACGTCGCTGGGGAGTACTCGGGAGTTCCCTACAGCCGCGCCTATATTCTACGGGGCAGCCTGCGCCGGATTGCACGAATCAGGGTACCCACGCTCTCGGCGTGATCGTCAGCGCGAGCGTGTCACCGCGCCTGAGTCACTGCTCGTGGACGTCGCCCTCGCGCAGGTCGGCGAGGAGAGCCAAGGCGCTGGCGATCTCGCGCGGGCCGCGCACCCGGTAGTTCGCGAGGGTCGACCCGTCGCCGCTCTTGAGTCCCAGGTCGTCGGCGTCGAGGGCCGCGAAGGCGTCCTCGTCGGTCACGTCGTCGCCGGCGAAGAACACCGCGGTCGCCGCGGTGTATTCGCGCAGGTGCTCGATGGCCTCTCCCTTGGTGGTCGACCGCACGGAGAACTCGAGCACGTTCTTGCCGGCGCGCACCGTCAGGTCGTCGAACTCGGCGGAGGTCTCGCGCAGGGCAACGAGGTGCGCCATGCGGGAGTCCGCCTCCGTCGCGAGCCGGGTGTGCAGGGCGAATCCGGCCGGTTTGCTCTCGATCCAGACTTGGTCGAGTTTGTCGGCGACCTCGCCGAGCAGGTCGCCGAGCACATCGACGCGGTCGAGTTCAGCGGTGTTGAGATTGATCCGGATGTCCGGGGTGTCGAGGCGCAGCTCGATGCCGTGCGACCCGACGAGCAAGGCACTGTCCGGCAGGTCGGCGACCTTCTCCAGGCTGCCGATGGCCCGCCCGGAGACGAGGGCGACGCGGGTGTTGGGCATCTTGAGGAGGCGCAGCACGGCCTCCCTGGCCTCGGGCGTGGCCCTGGCCTGCTCCGGCTCGTCGACCTCGGGGGCGAGGGTGCCGTCGAAGTCGAGGGCGACCAGAAGGCGCTTGGTGCGGGCGATCTCGCGCATCGCGCCGATCAGCGGCTCGGGGAGGCGCGAGTAGATAGGGGGTACGTCGACGTCGACCATGGAAACCGTTCAGTCTTTCCTGCCGCGGGCGCCGCGGCTATTGTTGAGAACGCGCAGGAACTCGGTCGACCACTTGTCGACGTCGTTCTCGATCACCCGGCGGCGGAGGGCCCGCATCCTGGCCGCGCGGTCGCGCTTGGGCATGGCGATGGCCGCGAGGATCGCGTCCTTCAGCCCGTCGATGTCGTGCGGGTTGATGAGCATGGCGCGCTTGAGCTCGTCTGCGGCGCCGGCGAACTCACTCAGGATCAGCACCCCGTCGTCGTCGAATCGGGTGGCGACGTACTCCTTGGCCACGAGGTTCATCCCGTCGCGCAGGGCGGTGACGAGCATCACGTCGGCCGCGAGGTACAGGGCGACCATCTCGTCGCGCGGGTAGCCGTGGTGGTGGTAGCTGATGGCGGTGTGACTGATCGTGGCGAAGTCGCCGTTGATGCGCCCGACGGTCAGTTCGATCTCGTCCCGCAGGTGCATGTAGGTCTGCACTCGTTCGCGGCTGGGGCTGGCGACCTGGACGAGGGTGACGTCCTCGACCGAGATCCGGCCGTCGGCGAGAAGCTCGCCGTAGGCCTTGAGCCGGTGGCCGATCCCCTTGGTGTAGTCGAGGCGGTCAACGCCGAGCATGATCGTCTGGGGGTTGCCGAGGTCCTCGCGGATCTGCCTTGCCCTGGCCTGGATCGCCGGGGTGCGGGCGAGAGTCTCGTAGGCGGCCGCGTCGATCGAGATGGGGAACTGCTTGGCGACGACGGTGCGAAACTCCTGGCCGCGGCGCACAGGACCTTGAGCGCGCACGCCCTCCGACTCGTCGACGAGGGGCACCTCGATGATCGGGTTCTTGGTGACAAATCCCTTGAGTCGGCGCACGGCCCGGGAGAAGTTGTTGGCGTCGGCGAGCCGCTGGAACCCGATGACGTCGGCCCCGAGGAGGCCCTCGATGATTTGGGTGCGCCACGGCAGCTGCGAGTAGATACCGTATGGCGGAAACGGAATATGGTTGAAGAACCCGATTGTGAGGTCGGGTCGCAGCAGCCGGAGCATCTTCGGCACGAGCTGCAATTGGTAGTCGTGCACCCAGACGACTGCTCCCGGGGAGCTGATCCGCGCGGCCGTGTCGGCGAAACGTTGGTTCACCTCGACGTAGGTCTCCCACCAGTCGCGGTGGTATGTGGGAGGGGCGATCACGTCGTGGTAGAGCGGCCAGAGGGTGTCGTTGGAGAACCCCTCGTAGAAATTCTGCACCTCGAGCGCGCTGAGGCGCATCGGGACCACCCGGATGCCGTCGCTGTCGAACGGCGCGAAATCGAGGTCGGGCTGCCCCGACCAGCCGACCCAGGCGCCGACCCTCGCTCGCATCACGGGTTCGAGGGCGGTGACCAGTCCGCCGGGCGACGGGCGCCAGGAAGCGCTGCCATCCGGCTTGATCACCCGGTCGACGGGGAGCCGGTTCGAGATGACGACGAAGGGGTAGGACTCGTGTTCGGCAACCTGGACCTCGGCCATAGTTTCGCGCTCTCTGCTCACGTGGGCATGCCACCGGGCTGCGGGATAAGCACGTTCCACGGTATCAGGCCGGATCGGGTGCCCCGGCCCGGCAACGCCGTCATCCCGCGACGGCCATGAGCCGCAGGGTGCTGGCACGGCGCACGCGGCGCACCACCGGGAGCGAGACGAGAACACTCACGAGGGCGAACAGCAGCAGCGCGACGGCCGCTACCAGCACCGTGCCGACCGATCCGCCCGCGACGATCGCCTGCATGCCCGATACGCCATATGTCAGGGGGAGGATCGGGCTGAGCACCCGGAAGGGAGCGGCGAGAAGCTCCACCGGGTAGAGACCGCCGGTGGCAGTGACCTGCAGCGCGAACAGGAACAGCGAGATGACCAGTCCCCGCCGGCCGAACGCGATCGTGAGGAGGTAGTGGAACGCGGTGAAGGCGACCGCCATCAGCAGGGCGAACCCGAAGGTCGCGGGCAGCCTGACCCAGTCGACTCCGACGGTGCTGTGCAGCAGCGCGGTGAGCAGCACCGCCTGCGCAAGGGCGATCGTGGCGGCCCGCCCGAGGTTCGAGAGAACGACCCTCGTGTTGCCGGCGGTCGAGGCGAGGGCCGGCCCCGAGACGGGGCGCTGCACGAGGAAGATGGCGAGCGCCCCCACCCACAACCCGAACGGGATGAGGAAGGTCGCGACGATCTGCCCGATGTTGCTCACCTCGTTATCGCGGTCGACCGTGAGGGAGACCGGGGCGGACGCGACATCCGCTGAGGAGGAGATCTGCTCGGCAGTCATGTCCGGCACCTTGTCGGCGCCGGCTTGGAGGCCCTCGGCGAGGGTGGTGGCACCGGACGCGAGCGAGGTGGCGCCCTGCCCAGCGATGGTGGCGCCGGCCGCGAGCGGTCCGAGACCCGACGCGAGGTCGTTGGCCCCTGAGGTCAGTGGCGCCGAGCCCGCCGCGAGCCGCGCAGCGCCCTGGGCGCTCTGGGCGATCCCGGACTGCACGGCGCTGATGCCGCCAGCCCCCTGCGCGGCGAGCATCTGCCCCTGGGCGCTGGCGGCGGCGAGCCGGGCGCTGAGGGCGGCAACCGTGGCCCGGGCGGTTCCGGCGACGACGGGATCGCTGTCGCCGAGTTTCGCACTGGCCGCCGCGATGCCGGCGGAGAGCTGGCTCACCCCTGACGTATAGCTGCCGATGCCGTCGCTGAGGGTCGAGAGCGCCCCGGCCCCGGCGTCGAGATTCGCCAGCCCGCTGCTGAGCGACGCGACTCCCCCTGTGTAGGTGGTGATACCGTCGGCGAGGCTCGGTGCCCCCGACTGAGCGGATGTCGCGCCCTGCGCCAATGTGCCGAGGCCGGTCCCGAGATCGGACGCGCCCGTGGCGATGTCGGTGGCGCCGGTGGCAGCCGTGCCGAGCGCGGTGCCGAGTTCTCCGATGCTCGAATAGACGCCGGAGAGGTACTGCGCGGTGATCTCGGTGCCGAAGGCGGCGGCGAGGCCGCCTCCGACGGACTGGGCGACGGTTCCGGCCAGGTAGCTGTGCGCGTCGTCGGTGCGGATCGAGAGGTCGGCGTGCAGGGGAGATGCGGACTGCAGCGACAGGATCGACGCAGAGAAGTTCTTCGGCACCGTGAGCACGGCGTAGACGTCTCCCGCGGCGAGCGCCGCCTTCGCGTCGGCGGCGTTGGTGATCGTCCAGGCGAAGTTGTCGTCGCCCGTGAGCTCGGTGACGAGCTGGCGGCCGGCGAAGACCGGGGTGGTGGTGCCGTCGGCCGCCGTCTGGTTCACCAGGGTGTCGGAGTTGACGATGGCGGCGGGGATGCGGGAGGTCGACGTGGCAGCGTCGCCGAGCGAGGCGACGAACAACCCGGCGAATGCCAGCGGGACGAGGATCACGGCGACGATGGCCGTGCGGGTGGAGGACTTCACAGCGCGCCGCCTTTCGACAGGGTGGGGACGGGTTCGTGGTGGCCAGCCGACGAGACATCGAGGTGGATGACCACCCGCCTCTCCCCGCGCAGGGTGTCGTCCATCGTGGCCGCGTCGGGCGACCCGACGAAGATCGTGGTGCCGGCCGGGGCGAGCCGGCTGACGGCGGAAAGGAACGCGGCCGCGTCGTCGTCGCGGGCGAAGGGGTCGACCTGGTCGAGCATCACCACGGGGGTGCGCTCGCAGAGTGCGACGACACTGAGCGCGACGGCGCGTTCGAGCTGGGGCAGCTCGCTGATCCGGGTCCGGGTGGTGATCGGCGTGTGGTCACGCGGGGCGACCTCGGCGAGCACCTCGCGCACACGGTCGACCCAGCGGTCCACCTCGCGCTGCCTCGCCCCGGGCAGCCAGAACCGGGTGAGGCGCAGCCGCTCGGCCAGGAGCGTTCCGACGGTGGTGTCGGCCCCTTCCGTTCCCGCGGTCTGCGAGATGTCGGCGAGCGCGACGAGTCGGGCGACCGTCGCCATCTCGGAGGGAAGCGGATGTCCGGCGACCTGCGCGCGCCCCTCGAGGCTCGCCAGCCGCCCCGCGAGTGTCGCGGCGACGAGCCGGCGGTCGAGGGTGTCGCCACTCGCGAGCACGAGCGCCCCGGCGGGAACGGCCAGGTCGAGCGCGCGAACCCGGTGCTGCGCCGTGCCGGCGACGAGGGACTCGACGGCGATGGCGAACTCGGAGCGGGTGAGCGCCCACTCGACGGCCTCGCGGTGCTGCCTCAGGTGTTCCCCCTCGATGTCGAGGTTCGGGAGGAGGCGGCCGAGCCGGGCGGGCAGCCACCAGGCGGAGCGGCCGAGCAGCGTCATCACGGCGGGCACCAGCGTCATCCGCACGAGGAAGGCGTCGAAGGCGATGCCGACGGCGAGTCCGAGCGCGATCGGCTTGATCGCGCCCGATCCCTCGGGCACGAAGGCGAAGAAGACGAAGAACATGATGAGCGCCGCCGCGGTGACGACCCGGGCTCCGTTGCCGAATCCGCGCGTGACGGCAAACCTGGCATTGCCGGTCTTCACGTATTCCTCCCGCATCCCCGAGACGAGGAACACCTCGTAATCCATGGCCAGCCCGAAGAGCACAGCCATCAGCAGGATCGGCAGGAAGCTGATGATGGGGCCCGGCGCCTCGACGTTGAGGAGGTCTCCGAGCCATCCCCACTGGAAGATGGCCACGATAACGCCGAAGGAGGCGACGACCGAGAGCAGGAAGCCGAGGGCGGCCTTGATCGGCACCAGCACCGAACGGAAGACCATCATCAGCAGGATGATCGACAGCCCGACGACGATGAGTCCGAACGGCACGAGCGCGTTGGAGAGCCGGTTGGAGATGTCGATGCCGACGGCGGTGGCCCCGGTCACCGAGATCTCGGTGTCGAACTGCTGCTTGATCTCCGGGGCGAGGTCGCGGATCGATTGGACGAGGGCCTTGGTCGCGGCGGCGTCGGGGGCGCTGTCGGGGATGACCTGGATGATTGCGGTGTCCAGGCCCGCGTCGGGGATGCCGTCGTTCACGTGCGCGACGTCGTCGAGGGCGCGCAGCTTGTCGCCGATCGCGGTCAGGTCGTCGACGATCGCAGTGGTCTGGGTGATGTCGACGGCGACGACGAGCGGGCCGTTGTAGCCGGGGCCGAATCCCGCGCTGACGAGGTCGTAGGCCTGGCGCTGCGAGCTCGCGGCCGGCTCGGAGCCGCCGTCGGGCAGGTTGAGGTCGAGGCTCAGCGCCGGGATCGCGAGAGTGCCGAGGATCGCGACGACCGCGACCAGGGCGACGATCGGGGCCTTCATCACGAGTCCGACCCAGCGCAGGCCCATGGTCGGCTTTCCTGCCGGGTCATCGTGGGCGACGGCGCGGCGGTGGGCCCGGGAGCCGGGACGCGGGGCGAGTCTGCCCTTCGCGAGGCCGAGGATCGCGGGCACGAGGGTGGTGGCGACGGCGATCGCGACGAGCACCGCGAACGCCGCGCCGACGCCCATCACGCTGAGGAAGGGGATGCCGACCACGAGCAGACCGAGGAGCGCGATGATCACAGTGACCCCGGCGAACACGACAGCGCTGCCGGCCGTGCCGACGGCGATGCCGGCCGACTCCTCCGGGTCCTCCCCCGTGGCGAGCTGGTTGCGATGCCGGGAGAGGATGAACAGCGAGTAGTCGATGCCGACGGCAAGGCCGATCATGAGGGCCAGCAGCGGGGCGGTGCTCGACACCGAGGTGAACGCCGAGATCGCCGTGATGCCGCCGATCACGATCCCGACGCCGACGAGCGCGCTCAGCAGCGGCATCCCCGCGGCGAGCAGGGACCCGAAGGTGATGAACAGCACGACCCCCGCGAAGACGACCCCGAAGACCTCGGTGATGGTGATGCCGAAGGTGTTGTCTTGGAACACCTGTCCGCCGAACTCGACGCGGAGCCCGGCATCCGTTCCGATGGATCCCGTGGCCGTGAGGTTCGAGAGCATCGTGTCGGTGACGTCGGTCGACGGACCGTCGAACTGCACCTGGATGCGGGCCATGCTCCGGTCATCGGTGACTGCGACACCCGCGTACTCGTCGAAGGGGCCGACGACGGAGTCGATGCCATCGATCGTGCCGATGGCGGTGACCATGTCGGCGATCGCGGCCGTGGAGGCCGGGTCGTCGACGGCCTGACCGGCCGGGGCGACCACGATCGCCTGGGCACTCGCGCCGGCGACCTGGGGGAATACCGCGTCGAGGCGGTCGAGCGCGTTCTGCGACTCCGTGCCGGGGATGGCGAAGGACTCCTGGGTCTTGCCGCCGAGGGCGAAGCCGCCCCCGAGGATCGCGGCGAAGAGGATGAGCCAGACGCCGATGACGGTCCAGGCGCGGCGGTAGGAGAAGCGGCCGAGGCGGTAGAGCAGGGTAGCCATGTCAGATCCCGGGGGTAGGGGCGGTGGACGCGCGGGTCAGGCGGCGGGGGCCGCGTGGGGAGCGGAGCGGGCTGTGGAGGGGGCGAGGAGCTCGCCCATGATCGAGACGAGGGCGGCCCGCGTCTCGTCGACCGGGGCGGCCTCGAGTTCGAGCGAGTGCTCGGAGCAGAGCATGTATGCGGCACCGCCCAGGGCGATGCCGAAGCGCATTTTCTCCTCGGTCGAGGCCGTGGTGGAGGCGAAGTAGGCGGCGAGGCGGCGCACGATGCCGTTCGCCCGCTCGACGACTGGCACGTCGACGAGCGACGGGCCCTGGTTGATGAACAGGTGCACCTCGAGGCGGTGGTCGAGCAGGAAGTCGGTGAACTGCTCTACGAATTCCCGGCGGGCCTGCGCGGTGAGCGCCGTCGCCTCGAGCCGGAGGAACATCTCCTCCATCCGGTCGATCGCCGGGGACACCGCCTGTTCCAGGAGCGCCTCCTTAGAGGCGAAGTGGTAGAGCACCGCGGACTTGGAGATCCCGGCGATCCCGGCGATGCGGTTGATCGAGGTTCCGGCGTATCCGGCCGCGGCGAACTCGCCGAGGGCGATGTCGCGGAGTTCGAGGGCTGTAGTCACGCAAGAACTGTACTGACCGATCGGTCAGACCATCCGATATCCGCTCGATTTCTCAGAATTCTTGCAGCTATCGTGTCGTCAGGCGCCCGTCGACCCCGTGCGCGCCACCGGGGCGACCCGGTACCGTTGAGCACTCACGACTACGGAGGCCCAGTGCGCAAATTCATCTTCAGCAGCAGCGTCATCAGTGCGGTCTTCAGCGGATGGAGCACCCTGCAGATGACCAAGCAGGGGCCGCGCGACTGGCGCCTGATTCTCATGTGGGTGAGCTGGGGCCTATCGCTCGCGATCGCCATCGGCACGGTGCTCGACGAGTCGAACGAGCACCGGGAGCTGAAGTAACCGATGCACAACCCCTACCTCCCCGGCGGGCAGACCATCATCGGGGTGCTAACGATGGTCGCGTCGACCTTCGCCGCCGTGTTGATGCTCGTCGTCTTCCTTGTGCTCGTGTACCTGCTCGTACGCTTCCTCATCGTCGGCACCCGTGCGGCGCAGCTCTACGTGGACCGCAACGGTCCGACACGGCCGTTCCTCGCGCCGTGGCCGGGAGCGGGGCCGGGAGCGCCGGGTGCACCGCCGGCAGCACCGCCGGCGCCTGGCGCATCGGCACCCTCGGCACCATCGGCACCATCGGCACCTGAGGCGACGGCACCGGTCCCGCCGCCCGAGCCGGTCGCCCCAGACGAGCCAGTCGCGCCGGTCGCGCCGGACACCAGCGCCGACACCCTGGTCCTGCCGGAGACCACCGCGCCCGAAGCGGCGACCCCCGTCGTCTCAGCCCGGGCCAAGCGAGCGTCGGCGTCCGCGTCGGCCGCCGCCGGTCCCCTGCCCACCCCGGACAGCCCGCCGCGCGCAGTGACACCGCGCACAGCGACAGCACGAGCAGCGACGCCGCGAGCCAAGCCCGCGACCGCCCGGGCACCCCGCACGCCCACACCGCCGACACCGCCGACACCGACCGAACCGCCCGAGTAGACGGGCGGGCGCCCTCGGCCCTCAGCCCAGGAAGCCGCGGAGCAGGGCTGCTGAGCCGTCGAGGTGCTCGCGCATCGCCGCAGCGGCCCGGTCGGCGTCCCCGCTGAGGACCGCGATCGCGATCGCCTCATGCTGCGCGTTCGAGTGCGCGATGTTCGGCTCGAGCAGCGGGATGCGGTCGAGCAGGTCGTTGACCCGGGTGCGGTTGTCGGCCACTAGCGGCACGAGCGACGGCGCTCCGGCGAGCTCGGCGATCGTCAGGTGCCACCGCGAGTCGAGGCGGCGGTAGTCCGCGACATCCGCTGCGGACGTCTCGCCCAGCCGGGTCCACAGCCGGTCGCGGTCGGCGGCCGCCAGCGTGCGCGACGCTGCTCCGCGCGCCGCCCCGGTCTCGAGGATCTCGCGCACCACGAGCACATCGTCGAGCTCGGCGGCTCCCGGCGCCGCCCCGTCGAGGTCGCCGCGGGGCGGCAGCGGGTCGGTCACGAAGGTGCCGCCGTAGCGTCCGCGCCTGGCGACGAGGAACCCCGACTCGGCGAGGGAGCGGATGGCCTCGCGCACCGTGTCGCGGCTGACCGCGAGCCGCACCGCGAGGTCCCGCTCGGCCGGGAGCGCCTCGCCAGGGGAGACGATCCCCAACCGGATGGCCTGGAGCAGCCGGCCGACGGTGTCCTCGAAGGCGTTGCCGGAGCGCACCGGGCGGAACAGTGCGTCGTCGGCGAGGTCGCGGCCCGCGACTTCCACTGCCCCTGGCATGCTGCCGCCGCCGCCGCCCTCGTGCCCGGCCATGCTACAGCGGGGTGACGTAGGCCGCGCTGATGCCACCGTCGACCATGAAGGTGGAGCCGGTGATGAACGAGGAGTCGTCGCTGGCGAGGAACGCGACGGCGGCCGCGAGCTCGTCCGGCCGCGCGAACCGGCCGACGGGGATGTGCACGAGCCGGCGCTGGGCGCGCTCCTGGTCCTTCGCGAAGAGCTCCTGCAGGAGCGGGGTGTCGACAGGGCCGGGGCAGAGTGCGTTCACGCGGATGCCCTGCCTGGCGAACTGCACACCGAGCTCGCGGCTCATCGCGAGCACCCCGCCCTTCGAGGCCGTGTAGGAGATCTGGCTGGTCGCCGATCCCAGCACAGCCACGAATGACGCCGTGTTGATGATCGAGCCGCGCCCCTGCGGCACCATGTAGCGCAGGGCGGCCCGCGAACAGAGGTACACCGACTTGAGGTTGACGTCCTGCACGTTCTGCCAGGCCGGCAGTTCGGTGGTCTCGATCGAGTCGTCATCGGGTGGGGAGATGCCGGCGTTGTTGAACGCGATGTCGACGGAGCCGTAGGCCTCGTTCGCGGCCGCGAAGAGGTGGTCGACCTGGCCTTGGTCGGTCACGTCGACCGCGACGAAGAGCCCGCCGACAGCGTCAGCGGCAGCCTGGCCCGCGACGGGGTCCAGGTCGCCGATCACGACGTGGGCGCCCTCGGCCGCGAACCGCCTGGCGGTGGCGAAGCCAATGCCGCCCGCACCGCCCGTGATGACGGCCACCCGTCCAGCGAGGCGCTGGGTGAGGTTGATCGGTTCGATGGTCATGGGGTCCCCTCGGTTGAGCTGGCAGCGGTGGAAATGAACACGTTCTTGGTCTCGGTGAATGCCGCAGCGGCGTCGGGTCCGAGCTCGCGGCCGATGCCGCTCTGCTTGAACCCGCCGAATGGGGTGGAGTAGCGCACCGAGGAGTGCGAGTTGACCGAGAGGTTGCCGCTGGCGATGCCGCGGGTGACCCGCAGCGCGCGCCCGAGGTCGCGGGTCCAGATCGACCCGGAAAGCCCGTACCTGCTCGCGTTCGCGAGCTCGATCGCGTGCGCCTCGTCGCGGAAGCTCTGCACCGTGACGACGGGTCCGAAAATCTCGTCGGTGACGGCGCGGTCGTCAGCGGATGTCGGCAGCAGCACGGTCGGCGCGAACCAGAACCCGGGACCGCTCGGCGCCGTGCCGCGGAACGCGATCCTGGCGTCGTCGTCGAGATAGGACGCGACCTTGTCGAAGTGAGCCTTCGAGACGAGCGGGCCCATCTCGGTGGCCTCGTCTGTCGGCGCCCCGACGACGACGCCCTTCACGGCGGGCTCCATCAGCTCGAGGAAGCGGTCGAACACCGACTCCTGCACGAGGATGCGGCTGCGCGCGCAGCAGTCCTGCCCCGCGTTCTCGAAGACGGCGTAGGGCGCCGTGGCGGCGGCGAGCTCGAGGTCGGAGTCGGCGAAGACCACGTTCGCGCTCTTGCCGCCGAGTTCGAGCGTCACGGCCTTGACGTTTGCCGCGCAGCCCGCCATGACCTTCTGACCGGTCTCGGTCGAGCCGGTGAAGACGATCTTGCCCACGCCGGGGTGGGCGACGAGTCGCTCCCCGACGACGGAGCCGCGGCCGGGCAGCACCTGGAAGAGCCCGGCAGGCAACCCGGACTCGAGCGCGATGCCGGCGAGCCGGATGGCGGTCAGCGGGGTCCACTCGGCCGGCTTGATGATGACGGCGTTGCCCGCGGCGAGCGCCGGCGCGAAGCCCCAGCTCGCGATCGTCAATGGGAAGTTCCACGGCACGATGATGCCGATGACCCCGATCGGCTCGAGGAAGGTCACGTCGATGCCGCCGGCGACGGGGATCTGCTGTCCGATCATCCGCTCGGGGGCGGCCGAGTAGTAGGTGAGCACGTCGCGCACGTGGCTGGCCTCCCACCTCGACTGCGTGAGCGGATGCCCGGAGTTGCGCGTTTCGAGCGCGGCGAGCCCCTCGACCGCGGCGTCCACGGCGGCGGCGAAGCGCCGCAGCGCTGCGGCGCGCTCGGCCGGGGCGAGCGCGGCCCAGCCGACCTGCGCCATGGTCGCGCGGGGGACGGCCTCGTCGACGCCTTCCCAGGTGGTGTGCTCGACCGTGCCGATGACGGTCTCGTCGGCCGGGTTGACCAGCGTGGTGACTGTCGGTGCGGGGGCGGTCGGTGCGGGGGCGGTCATCGTGCGGCCTCGACGAGTCCGGCGAACAGGCGGCGGTCCGCGGCGTCCTGCTCCGGGTGCCACTGCACGGCGATGCCGAACGGCACGTCGGCGAGCTCGACGGCCTCGATGATGCCGTCCTCCGAGAGCGCGGTGACCGTGAGGCCATCGGCGACCCGGTCGAGGGCCTGGTGGTGATAGCACTGCACGTTGAGGTTCAGCGCGGTGCGTCCGAGCACCCCGCCGAGGCGGCTCTCCCGGCTGACGAAGACCCCGACCGGGCCGAACTCCGCCGGAGCCGGCTGATACTTCTCGCTCCCGACGATGTCGGGCAGGTGCTGGTGCAGAGTACCGCCGAGGGCCACGTTGAGCAGCTGCGCGCCGCGGCAGATGCCGAGGAAGGGCACCTTCCGTTCGACGGCGCGGCGGATGAGTGCGGTCTCCCAGGTGTCACGGTCGGTGCGGGGGGCGGCGGTCGCCTTGTGCGGCGCCTCCCCGTAGAGCGCGGGGTCGACATCCGCTCCCCCGCTCAGCACGAGGCCGTCAATCGAGTCGAGCACCCGGTCGATAATCTCCTCGCTGACCGGTTGCGGCGGCAGGAGCACCGCGATCCCGCCTGCGGAGGTGACGGACTCGAGGTAGACCTCAGGGAGGAACGCGGCCCGCACGTCCCACACCCCGGTCTGCGCCTGCTCGAGGTAGGTGGTGATGCCGATGATCGGCGCGCGCATCTCAGAACCGCTCAAAGCCACGCACCCGCTCCCAGTCGGTGACGGCGGCGTCGTAGGCGGCGAGTTCGATGCGCGCGTTGTTCAGGTAGTGCTCGACGACATCGTCGCCGAAGGCCGCGCGGGCGATGGCCGAGTGCTCGAAGAGGTCGGCCGCTTCGCGCAGGGTCGCCGGCACCCGCCGGGCCTGACTCGAGTAGGCGTTGCCCTCGAGCATCGGTTCCAGCTCGAGTTCGTTCTCGATGCCGTACAGGCCGCCAGCGATGAGCGCCGCGACGGCGAGGTACTGGTTCACGTCCCCGCCGGGCACCCGGTTCTCGACGCGCATGGAGTGGCCGCGACCGACGACCCGCAGCGAGCAGGTGCGGTTGTCGAGTCCCCAGGCGACCGCCGTGGGGGCGAACGAGCCCTCGACGTAGCGTTTGTACGAGTTGATGTTGGGGGCGAAGAAGAGCGTGAGTTCGCGCATGGCGGCGAGCTGGCCGGCCATGAAATGTCGGAACAGCGGAGACATTCCATTCTCGGCATGTTCGTCGGCGAGCACTGCGCTGCCGTCGGTTCCGCGCAGGCTGATGTGGATGTGGCAGCTGTTGCCCTCGCGCTCGTTGAACTTCGCCATGAAGGTGAGCGACTTGCCGTGCTGGTCGGCGATCTCCTTCGCGCCGTTCTTGTAGACCGAGTGGTTGTCGCAGGTGATCAGCGCCTCGTCGTACTTGAACGCGATCTCCTGCTGCCCGAGGTTGCACTCGCCCTTGACCCCCTCGCAGTAGAGCCCGGCGCCTTCCATTCCATTGCGGATGTCGCGGAGCAGAGGTTCCATCCTCGTGGAGGCCAGGATCGCGTAGTCGATGTTGTAGTCGGTCGCCGGGGTCAGGCCCGTGTAGCCCTTCGCCCACGCCTGGCGGTAGGTGTCGTCGAAGACGATGAACTCGAGCTCGGTGCCGATCTGCGCGACAAGCTCGCGCTCGGTGAGCCGCGCGAGCTGCGCCTTCAGGATCTCCCGCGGCGCTGGGCGCACCGGTGTCTCGTCGAGCCAGGTGAGGTCGGCCATCACGAGCGCCGTGCCGGGGAGCCACGGCACCAGGCGCAGGGTCGCAACGTCGGGGATCATCGCCATGTCGCCGTAGCCCTTCTCCCAGGAGGAGATGCGGTACCCGTCGACGGTGTTCATCTCCACGTCGACCGCGAGCAGGTAGTTGCAGCACTCGGCACCGTGCGAGGCGACCTCGTCGCGGAAGAACCGCGCTGCGACGCGCTTGCCGACGAGCCTGCCCTGCATATCGGTGAACGCGACGATCACGGTGTCGATGTCGCCGCGATCGATCATGGTGGTGAGCTCGGTCAGTGCGAGCATTCCGGTGCGAGCTGCCATGGTCCCTCTCCTGTGCGGATCCTGCGCGATTCCGACCATTACACCACAGCGGTCCCGCGTCGTCCTCGGCCAGGTGTAAATGGATCGAAATCAAAGGTAGACAACAGGTATCAATAGGGCCATGCTCGTCAGCAACACGCGGGCGGCCTGCCTGCATCCGACTGTGAGACCGGGAGCGGCAATGAGCGATGTCAGGAAGACGAGCGGCGTCACCTACCAGAGGGCCGCGGACGGCTACTTCGAGAAGCGGAGCCTGAAGCGCACTGCCGGAGTCTGGGGGCTCTGGGGACTCGCAGTCGCCGCCGTGATCTCGGGGGACTTCTCGGGCTGGAACTTCGGCATCGACTTCGCCGGCTTCGGCGGGATGGTCATCGCTTTCGCGATCCTCGTGGTGATGTACTACGGGCTCATCTTCAGCATCGGCGAGATGGCCGCGGCGATGCCCCACACCGGCGGCGCCTACTCATTCGCCCGGTCGGCGATGGGCCCATGGGGTGGTCTGGTCACCGGCCTCGCGGAGACCATCGAGTACGTCGCCACCACGGCGGTCATCGTCTACTTCTCAGCGCAGTACGCCGACGGGATCACGAGCGAACTGCTGGGGATCTCGCTCCAGGGGAACATGTGGATCTGGTGGATCGTGCTCTACGCCGTGTTCATCGGGCTCAACTCGGCCGGGGCGCACATCTCCTTCCGATTCGCGATCATCGTGTCGATCATCTCGATCGGCATCCTCGTGGTGTTCTCGGTGATGGCCGCGGTCTCCGGGCTGTTCAGCGTCGACAGGCTGTTCGACATCGCGCCGGACGCCGGCCAGAGCACCTTCCTCCCGCACGGGGTGTTCCCGATCCTGTTCGCCCTCCCCTTCGCCATGTGGTTCTTCCTCGGCATCGAGGAGCTGCCGCTCGCCGCGGAGGAGTCGCACAATCCGTCGCGTGACATCCCCCGGGCGGGGCTCTGGGCCCGCGCCACCCTCATCGCGACGGGCCTGCTCGTCCTGGTACTCAACACCGGGATCCTGGGGGCCGAGGCGACCGGCACGTCGCTGGAACCGCTCCTCGACGGCTTCCGGGCCATCGTCGGCGACCAGCTCGCCGCGGTCCTCGCCCTGTTCGCTCTCATCGGCCTGCTCGCCTCCCTGCAGGGCATCATGTTCGCCTACGGCCGCAACATGTACTCGCTCTCCCGTGCCGGTTACTACCCCAAGTTCTTCTCCCTCACCGGTAAGCGGCAGACCCCCTGGGTCGCGCTCATCGTCGGCGCGGTCATCGGGTTCCTGGCCCTCCTCGCACTCGACATCCTCTCCATCGTCAACGAGGGGGTCGGGGCGGTCGCCGGGGCCATCATCCTCAACATCGCCGTCTGGGGTGCCGTCGTCGCCTACTTTCTGCAGATGGTCTCCTTCGTCATCCTGCGCCGCAAGTACCCGAACGTCGACCGCCCCTACCGCAGCCCGTGGGGTGTCCCCGGCGCGATCACGGCCGCTGCGATCTCGTTCCTCATTTTTCTGGGCTTCCTCTTCAACGCCACCTTCCAGCCGGCCATCATCGCGATCGTCATCGTCTACGCCCTGATCCTCGCCGGGTTCGCCCTCTGGGGCCGCCACCGCCTGGTGCTGTCTCCCGAAGAGGAGTATGCCCTGAGTGACGGGGTGCACCGCGACCCGCAGGTCGAGGGCTATGACGCGATGGAGCGGGACAGCGTGTGACGCACCGGGTACGCCGTCCGCACCCGGTGCGCAAACGCGTGCTCATCGCGCTCTTCGCCGTCGTCCTGCTCACGCTCACCGGGTTCCTCGCCTGGTGCGGCGACGTGGCCGTCGCCACGCCGACCGCGCTCGGAGCGGTGAGGGCCGACGCTGACATCCGCTTCTCGCAGACGGGGAGTGCCGTGGTGCTGACCCCCACCGCGGGCGCGACGGGAACCGGCCTGCTGTTCGTGCCCGGCGCGAAGGTCGCGGCCGACGCCTACGCGTATAAGCTCGCCGGGCTCGTGCACGCCGGGATCACGGTCGTGATCCCGAAGCCGTTCCTGAACCTCGCGTTCTTCGACCCGCGTCCGGCTTCGAGCTTCACCGGGCTTGCACCGGACGTCGATCACTGGTTCGTCGGCGGGCACTCGCTCGGCGGGGTGCGTGCCTGCCAGTTCGCGAGCGACCCCGGCGTCGCCGGACTCGTGCTGCTCGGCTCCTACTGCGCGAACGACCTGAGCGGCACCGGCCTGCGGGTGCTCAGCATCGGCGGGCAGAACGACGGCCTGAGCACCCCGCAGAAGATCGCGGACGCCGCCGATGATCTGCCAGCAGATGCCGCGTTCCTCGAGTTACCGGGGGTGAACCACGCGTCATTCGGCGACTACGGTCCGCAGGCGGGCGACGGAACTTCGACCGTGCCGAGCGCGGATGTCGCGGCCGAGCTCACCTCGCTCATCACGGCGTTCGCGACGCGCCCCTAGGCTGTTGGCACGCATCCGCCGCCATCATTCAGGAGCCCCATGACCGACACCATCCCCGTCTCCGCCATCGCCCTCTACGCCGAGTTCACCGCGATCGCAGGCAACGGGGATGCCGTCGCGGCCCTCATCGGTGACTTCGGGGCCCTCGTCAGGCTCGAGCCCGGCAACATCCGCTTCGATGTGCATCGCCTCGAGGCCGACCCGCTGTCGTTCTTCGTCTACGAGATCTACCGCGACCAGGCCGCGTTCGACACGCACCTCGCCGCCCCGGCCGGTGCCGTGTTCAACGGGCACCTCACGCCTCTCGTGGTCGGCGGCGGGTCGACGCTGACGATGCTCACGCCGGTGTTGTAGGCGGTACGTGCCGAGCGCTCAGGCCAGCTGCACCGCTCCGAAGGCGAGCGCGGCGATGAGCACCCACGACAGCAGGCCGACCGCGAGTGCGCGGCCTCCGGTGCGCAGCAGCGAGCCGAGCCGCACGGCGGAGCCGAGCCCGAAGAGCGCCATCGCGAGCAGTGCGGTCTGCGCGACATCCGCTGCCGACAGCAGGAACTCGGGGAGCGGCACGAAGCTACGGATCAGCATCGCGGCGATGAAGCCGGCGACGAAGAGCGGAACCAGCGGCGGCCGGGAGCCGGTGCCCTCGGCGGCCGGACCGGCCTGGCGGCGCACGACCACCGCGGCGACGGCGACGATCGGCGCGAGCATCAGCACCCGCGTGAGCTTGACCACGATGGCAACGGCCAGCGCCGCCGACCCGGCAATCTGAGCGGTGGCGACGACCTGCCCGACGTCGTGCACGCCGGCGCCGACCCAGTGCCCGAACTGGATCGTGCTGAGGCCGAGCGGATGCCAGAGTATCGGCAGCACCGCGATCGCCAGGGTGCCGCAGAGCGTCACGAGGGCGACCGGGGTGGCGGTCTCCTCGTCCCTGGCCCGCACGACGCCGCTCATAGCCCCGATGGCGGATGCCCCGCAGATGGAGAATCCGGTCGCGATCAGCAACGGCTGGTGCCCGGGCAGGCCGAACCAGCGCCCGAGGCCGAGCGTGCCGACGAAAGTGATGAGCACGATCGCAACGGTCGTGCCGATGGTCACCCAGCCGAGCCCCGCGATGTCCACGAGGCTGAGCTTGAGGCCCAGCAGCACGATGCCGATCCGCATGAATCTCTTGGACGCCAGCGACAGGCCGGGCGCGAGGACGCCCGTGACCGCTGGCCGTGCCGCGGGGAGCTGGCCGACGATGATGCCGAGCACCACGGCGACCGTCAGGAGCGGGGCGGAGGGCACCACGAGATGCACACCGAGCGCGAGGAGTGCGGCCGCGGCGGCGAGGAGAATTCCGGGTAGCCACACTCAGGCGATGCTACCGCGGGCCGCGGGTTCCTCCGCGTCGCCCGGTCAGGTAGTCGGCGGGCATACCCGGCCCGATGCGCACGGCGACCTCCGCGGCCGGCACAACCCCGCACACCTCACAGGTCACCGCGGCATTCACGGCACCGCCGTCACAGGCGGCATGCCGGTACAGGATCGGGGGGTCGATCGGCGATGCCCAGGCGTCCCCCCACTCGGTGAGGGCGACGAGCGCGACCGCCAGGGCGCGGCCCTTCGCGGTGAGGACAAAGTCGGCGGGGAGCGCGCGCTCCATGATCCCGCTGGCGACGAACGCGTCCAGCCGTGCGGTGAGCACATTCGTCGCGATCCCGAGGTTGTGCTGGAAGTGCCCGAAACGCGTCACCCCCGCGAACAGCGCATCACGGATGATGAGCAGGCTCCACCGCTCGCCGACGAGCTCGAGGGACCGGGCGATGGAGCACACCTGCGTGTCATAGGTCTTTCCCAACATGTCCCGATTTTAGTGCTTGCATGATGCAAGTACAGGGATTACGCTCGCTCGCATCGGGCGACGTCGGCGGGTGGTGGGGGCGGGTCACAGGCTCGACCACCGCGGTCGCCGATGAATTCGTCTACGTGGTGCCCGGGTTGCACTACAGCGACTTCCGGGTCACCGAGCTGGGACCGGCCCGTCGCGTCGCGTGGCAGGTCACGGGCAGCTACCTCGACTTCATCGCCGACAAGCAGGAGTGGAACGGCACGACCGTGCGGTTCGACATCAAGGAGGACGGCCAGGGGACGCGGGTCACCTTCACCCACGAGGGCCTCGAGCAAGAGATCGAATGCTACGGCGCCTGCTCGAACGCCTGGCAGACGTTCGTGGGCGGAAGCCTCGTTCGGGGTGATGGACGCCTTCCGGAGGGCTCGATCAGAAGGAGTCCGACGCTCCCGCCCGCTACCTCGCCGCCCGGAGACGCGAGGAGGTGGATCGCGGCCGCCACGGCTTCCTCACTGCAAGAGCCGAAATGGAGTGCACCCCCTGGGACTTGAACCCAGAACCCACTGAT
>JACMNE010000150.1 GCA_014378715.1 Microbacteriaceae bacterium | reverse complement strand
ATCCGCAACTTCGGCGCGAAGTCCATCGATGAGGTCAAGGTCAAGCTGCACGGCATGGGCCTGGCCCTGAAGGACAGCCCGCCCGGGTTCGACCCGAGCACCGTGGTCAACACCTGGGGAACCGACGAGACCGTCGGCACCGAGGCGCTCAACGACGACGGTGACGCCGGCTTCGCCGAGACCGAGCAGCTCTAGCCCCACCCCCTTGCGTCCTGCAGAGCTCCGCCCGAGGGTGGCCGCTGGGCAGGACGCAAGGGACGTATGACCGCAGTAGGCAGGGCCCCCGCGACCGCGGCGGCGCCCCCACGGAGCCGCACGGCTCCCGCACCTGAGAAGAGAAGGACATGCCCACTCCCGCCAAGGGTCCGCGCATGGGCGGCAGCCCGGCGCATGGGCGTCACATGCTGGCCAACCTGGCCTCCGCGCTGTTCGAGCACGGCCGGATCACCACGACCGAGGCGAAGGCCAAGCGGCTCCGCCCGTACGCCGAGCACCTGATCACCTTCGGCAAGCGCGGCGACCTGCACGCCCGCCGCCGCCGCGACCCGGGAGGCCCGGGCCGGCCCCGTACGGCCTAGAGCTGCTCGGTCTCGGCGAAGCCGGCGTCGCCGTCGTCGTCGGCGGTGATGCCCGCGTCGGTCGTGGTCTCGTCGGTGCCCCACGTGTTGACGACGGTGCTCGGGTCGAAGCCGGGCGGGCTGTCCTTCAGGGCCAGGCCCATCGAGTGCAGCTTGACCTTGACCTCGTCGATCGACTTCGCGCCGAAGTTGCGGATGTCGAGCAGGTCGGCCTCGGAACGGGAGACGAGCTCGCCGACCGAGTGGATGCCCTCGCGCTTGAGGCAGTTGTAGGAGCGGACCGTCAGGTCCATCTCCTCGATCGGCAGCGCGAGGTCAGCAGCGAGCGCAGCGTCGGTCGGCGACGGGCCGATGTCGATGCCCTCAGCCTCGTCGTTGAGCTCCATCGCCAGGCCGAACAGACCGACCAGGGTCTTGCCGGCGCTAGCAATCGCCTCGCGCGGGGTCATGCCGGGCTTGGTCTCGACGTCGAGGATGAGCTTGTCGAAGTCGGTGCGCTGCTCGACGCGGGTGGCCTCGACCTTGTAGGTCACCTTCAGGACCGGCGAGTAGATCGAGTCGACCGGGATCCGGCCGATCTCCTGGCCGGCCTGCTTGTTCTGCACCGCGGAGACGTAGCCGCGGCCGCGCTCGACGGTCAGCTCGATCTCCAGCCGGCCCTTGCCGTTCAGCGTGGCCAGGTGCAGGTCGGGGCTGTGGATCTCGACGCCGGCGGGCGGTGCGATGTCGGCCGCGGTGACCGGGCCGGGACCCTGCTTGCGCAGGTACATGACGACCGGCTCGTCGCTCTCGGAGGACACGACGAGCTCCTTGAGGTTCAGGATCAGGTCGGTCACGTCCTCCTTGACGCCGGGGACGGTCGTGAACTCGTGCAGGACCCCGTCGATCCGGATGCTCGTCACCGCAGCACCGGGGATCGAGGACAGCAGGGTGCGGCGCAGGGAGTTGCCGAGGGTGTAGCCGAAGCCGGGCTCGAGCGGCTCGAGGACGAAGCGCGAGCGGTTCTCGGAGACGGGCTCCTCGGTCAGGGTGGGGCGCTGTGCGATGAGCACGTGGGGTGTCCCTTCAGGACGTTCCGCGAGGTCCGCCATATGACCTCGCGAGGGGTGCACCGGGTGGCGGGGCCGGTGCGGGGTGCCAGAACGTGGTGCGGACGTGCGGCAGCGACCGGAGCCCCCGCGGGCGGGGACTCCGGTCGTAGCCCGTTACTTGCTGTAGAGCTCCACGATGAGCTGCTCCTGGACCGGGGTGTCGATCACCTGACGGGCCGGGAGGTTGTGCACGAGCACGCGCATCTGGCTGGAGATGACCTCCATCCAGGCCGGCGACGGGCGGTCGCCGGCGGTCTCGCGGGCGATGACGTACGGCGTCAGCTCGCGGCTCTTCGGGCGGATCTCCACGATGTCGCTCGCGGTCACCCGGTAGGACGGGATGTCGACCTTCTTGCCGTTGTCCAGGACGTGCCCGTGGCGGACGGCCTGACGGGCGTGGTCGCGAGAGGTCGCGAAGCCGGCCCGGTACACGACGTTGTCGAGGCGGCTCTCGAGAATGATCAGCAGGTCCTCACCGGTCTTGCCTGACTTCTTGTTCGCCTCCTCGTAGTAGCCGCGGAACTGCTTCTCGAGCACGCCGTAGATCCGGGCGCACTTTTGCTTCTCGCGCTTCTGCAGGAGGT
>JACMNE010000149.1 GCA_014378715.1 Microbacteriaceae bacterium | reverse complement strand
TGATCCCGATGAGAGCGGATGTCGACATCCGCTCTCATTGATCTGGCGAACTGTGTGACGAACAGGCCCCGGGCTACGACTCCTTTATAGGACCATCTCCGGTCCTCCCCGATTCCCCCGAATACGGGCCTTCCTCTCAAGGAGAAACACCATGGCTACCCCCACCCCCACCACCATCACCCCCTCCTCCACCCCCTCGACCTCCTCGTCGTCGCTCGCGCCGACCACCGGCACCACCACCATCAAGGACGGCGTGGTGTCGAAGGTCGCCGGCATCGCAGCCCGCAGCGTCGCCGGAGTGCACGACCTCGGCGGCGGAGCGGCCCGCGCGATCGGCGCCATCCGCGGTGCGATGAACCAGAACGACCTCACCCAGGGCATCAGCGTCGAGGTCGGCGAGACACAGGTCGCGGTCGACGTGAACCTCGTCGCCGAGTACCCGGTGCCGCTGCAGGGCATCGCCGACGGCGTGCGCGCTGCCGTCACCGACGCCGTCGAGAACCTCGTCGGCATGGAGGTCACCGAGGTGAACGTGACCATCAACGATGTGCACCTGCCGTCCGACGACAAGGACACCGAGACCGAAGCCCGCGTCCAGTGACGGCCACCCGCACCGGCATCCTCATCGGTGCCGTCCTCGCCCTGAGCTGGATCACGTTCGGCTTCTGGGCGTTCGTGTTCGTCGCCGTCGCCATGGCGATCGGCGCGCTCGTCGGGCGGGTCGTCGACGGCAAGCTGGATGTCTCCAACCTCGTCTCAGCGGTGCAAGGCAAGAGCTCGTCGTCATGACGGTCGCCGACCGGGCCGTCGGCGAGACCCGGGCCGGGCGCACGCGGATCACCCCGCGTGCGCTCGACCGGCTCGTCTCGACCGTCGCGGCTGAGGCCTTCGGGTCCGACCCGAAGACGACCTCGGTCGAGCTGACGGACGACGGCGGGCAGCTCACGCTGGCGATCACCACGCCGGTGAAGGTCCCCTCCCTGGCTCGGATAGCGGATGATGCGCACCTGATCGCCCGCACCGGAGGCACGGTGCTCGACCGCGCCACATCCGCTCAGAAGGTCATCAACGAGCGCGTCTCGGCGCTCACCGGCTATTCGATCTCGCGGGTCAGCATCAGACTGACCGGCGCCGACGTCATCCAGGAGAGGAGGGTCAAGTGAGCGAAACCGGCACCATCTACCGGCGCATCAAGCGCCGCGAGACCCGCTCCTCCCGCTCGGGGCTGGCGATCACGCTCGCCGTGGTCGTCATCCTCGCCAGCGCCTACACGATCGCCGAGATCGTGCTGCAGCTCGCCGGGCAGCCCCCGCTGATCGGCAGCATGCGCGATGCGGCCCAGGCGACGGCTGGCCTCGCGGACTACACCGCGGGTTCCGTGGTGGCGTTCGGGGTGCTCGCGGCGATCATCGGGTTCGTGATCATCGTGGCGGCGCTGACCGCGGGGCGCCGCTCCCGGCACGTGCTCGAGACAGACAAGACGTCTGCCGTGGTCGACAACGCGGTGATCGCCTCGGCGCTCGCCCGTCATGCGGCACGCGTCGGCAACGTGAGCCCGGACAGTGTCTCGGTGAGCGTGTCGGCGCGGTCGGCGGTTGTCACCGTGACGCCCGCATCCGGAGTCTCGGTGGACAAGTCCGCGGTCACCACCGCGGTGCAGGAGCAGCTGGACTCCTACGGCATCTCGCCGCGGGTGCGCCCCCGGGTGCTCGTCACGCAACAGGGGAAGGTCGGATCATGAACAACACGAATCGGTTCCTGAACCGCACGTTCGCGTTCGTCGTGGGGCTCGTTCTCCTCGTTCTCGGGGTCGGCGCCGTGGTGGTGGGCGCGGTTCAGCAGGTGCGCGACGGTTTCGCCGAGACTGCCCCGACCGTCGTCGACACCGTCACGGGCTGGTTCGCCGCAGCGCCCGTCCCGGGGCTGGAGCACAGCTGGTGGTACATCGCGATCATCGCGGTGCTGGTGCTGCTGATCGTGCTGCTGCTGGTGTTCATCTTCCGGCAGGGCCGCGGCCACACCGGAACGCTGTTCACGGATGCGCCAACGGGCGAGGGTCAGGTGACGGTCGACTCCAGAGTGGCCGAGCAGCTGATGCAGTCGGCCCTCGACGCGCACCCGGAGCTGGTCTCGTCCCGGATCAGCACCTACGACGTGGCCGGCACCCCGGTGCTGAAAATCCGGGCCACGGCCCGTCGTGGTGTTTCACCCAAGCTGGTCGTCGACGTGGTCGAGTCTCATCTCGCCTCCCTCGGTGCGATGCTCGGACGCGAGGTGCCCGCGGCGATCCAGGTCTCCGGCGGCTTCCGCGCCCAGACCTCAAAGACGACGCGCCTGTCCTAGGGCGTCGGTCGGCCCGGCCCAGCGGCGCACACGACCCGAATCGGGTGCGCCGCTTCCGTCGCCCTCGACCTCCACCCGGCGCCCCACCTACGAGGCGACCGTCACCGACGACGCCCACACCCAGGCATCGCGCTCCGCGCCGCCGGGACCTGCCCACCGCACGTGCACCGCGCGGTCGTTCCACTCGATGACCGACGCGCGCACCCGCACGGGCACCTGCTCGTACCGGATCCACGTCTCCACCGCGTACTCGCGCTCCGCCCGCGTCGCCGGGAACCGCTCCAGCTCCAGCTCCGCGGCGGTCAGCGTCAGCGGGCGCGGCCCCGCCACCTCCGCCTCCATCCGCCGGTTCGCCTGCTCGTCGTAGAACCGCTCGTACCGCCTGTTCGACCCCACGCCTACTCCCAGGTCCGCAGCAGAACCCATTCGCCCCGCGCATGATCGAACCGCACGTCGAACACGAGCGACTGACCGTCGTCGGTCGTGCCCTGGAACCGCCACACCGGTGGCAGGTCCGGCGGGTGCGTGATGAACCCGAAATCCGCATCGACCAGCGTCGGCGTGTCCGTGACCCGATACCGCCGCCCGCCCCAGAACAGCCGCTGCGGCCGCCCGGTCTCCGCGGTCCACACCGCGACCGGCGCCCCGATGATGGTCATACGATCTCCTCAACATTCGAACATACGTTCGATATCGACTGTACGCCGCCCGCCGTCCAGAATCAAGAAAGCGGATGCCGGGAGCCCCCGCCCCGATTGCGACACCCTCACGCACCACATTGACACCACTTCGGGCTGCGCGGCCGCGAGGTCGAATTCGTCGTGACGCAGCCGGAGGCAGACGAGCGCCCCGCGACATCCGCTGATCTGGACGAGTCCAGCACCTCCCGCACCACGCTCCGCCTGCCCGACGCCCTCAAGGCGCGTGTCGACGAGGCCGCCGCGGCCGACGGCATGTCGGTCAACACCTGGCTGGTGCGGGCCGTCGCGTCCGCCCTGCAACCGAAGGAGCGACGGTCCGCCCAGCGCACCCTCCGCACCGGCGACAACTTCGCCGGCTGGGCGCGCTAAGTCCTCCCCAGCCCGAGCCAACAACCACTCCTCCACCACCACTCAGCCCCAGAAAGGCAGCGCCAGCATGCCCACTTTCCCCACTCCCACCGCCATCGACCTCGCTGTCGAGCTCCAGGTCGGCCGCATCGAGGTCATCGCCACCGACCGCGCCGACACGGTCGTGACCGTGTCCCCCACGAACCCCGCCAAGGCGGTCGACCGCCGCGGTGCGGAGGAGACCCGTGTCGAGTTCGACGGCCGGCGCCTCACCATCGCCGGACCCCGCGCCCGCCTCAGCTGGATCGGCCCGACTGAATCCGTCGAGGTGCGCGTCGAACTGCCGACCGGCTCCCGCCTCACCGCGGAGATCGCCGCCGGCACCCTGCGCGCCGACGGCCGCCTTGGCGCCACCCGCGTCAAGAGCTCCACCGGCCCCGTCGACCTCGACGGCACCGGCGACCTCTGGCTGCGGGCCGGGCACGGCAACGCCACCCTGAAGTCCGCGGACGGCGCGGTCGACATCACCGCCGACCACGGCCAGATCCGCATCGGTGCCGTCAGCGGCAGCGCGATCCTCAAGGCCTCCCACGGCTCGATCATGATCGGCGAGTCCGGCGGCGACCTCGACGCGAAGCTCTCCTACGGCGACCTCGAGATCACCACCGCGCTCGCCTCGGTCACGGCCAAGACCGCCTACGGCAGCATCCTGCTCCACCGGGTGTCGTCCGGGTCGATCCAGGTCGACAGTGGCTACGGCCAGATCACCGTCGGCGTGCTTCCCGGCACCCCCGCCTGGCTCGACCTGTCGTCCAAGGCCGGGCACGTGCGCAACGACCTCTCCGCCGACAGCGCGCCCGGCGCCGACGAGCAGACCGTCTCGGTGCGCGCCCGCACGCAGTACGGCGACATCACCGCCCAGCGCGCCCGCTAGAACAGCGCGCCCGCTAGCCCCGCGCTTCCGAAAGAGAGAAAGGAACACCCATGTACGCCATCGACATCCAGGGACTGCGCAAGTCCTACGGCACCAAGGTCGTCCTCGACGACGTGAACCTCACCGTCGCGGCCGGAACTGTGACCGCGCTGCTCGGTCCCAATGGCGCCGGCAAGACGACATCCGTTCATATCTTGAGCACGCTGATCCGTCCCGACGCGGGGTCGGTTCGGGTGAGCGGATGTGACGTGGTGCACGACCCCGACGGAGTCCGCGCCACGATCGGCCTCACCGGGCAGTTCTCGGCCGTCGACAAGCTGCTCACCGGCGAGGAGAACCTCATGCTGATGGCCCGGCTGCGGCACCTCGGCGCGAAGGGCTCGAAGGGCTCGAAGGCGCGGGTCGCCGAGCTGCTCGAGCAGTTCGACCTGATCGAGGCGGCCCGCAAGCCGCTCGCCACGTACTCCGGCGGGATGCAGCGCCGCCTCGACCTGGCGATGACGCTGGTCGACGCGCCGAGAGTGATCTTCCTCGACGAGCCGACCACGGGCCTCGACCCGCGCAGCCGCCACACCATGTGGAACATCGTGCGCGGCCTCGTCGCCGATGGCACCACGGTGCTGCTCACGACCCAGAACCTCGACGAGGCCGACGAGCTCGCGCATCGCATCGCCGTGCTCGACGGTGGCCGCATCGTCGCCGAGGGCACGCCCGACGAGCTCAAGCGGCTCGTGCCGGGCGGGCACCTTCGGCTCCGATTCGCGGATGTCGCGTCTCTGACCACCGCGGCCGCGCTGCTCGACCGGTCCACCCGTGACGACGCCGGCCTGACACTCAGCGTGCCGACCGACGGCGGGGTCAGCGCGGTGCGCTCCGTACTCAACCGACTCGACGCCGCCGGCCTCACCGCCGACGACCTCAGCATCCACTCCCCCGACCTCGACGACGTGTTCTTCGCGCTCTCCGGCCGGGTCGACTCGAAGGGCCCCCTGTCATGACCACCATCACCACGGGGCGCACGTCACACGTGATCGCCGACTCAGTCACCATGTTGAACCGCAACCTGCTGCACATGATCCGGTACCCGGGGCTGTCGGTCTTCACGATTGCCGGACCCGTCGTCATCCTCCTGCTGCTCGTGTTCGTCTTCGGCGGCACCCTCGGCGCCGGACTTCCCGGGGTCGACCCGGCGGGCGGGCGCGCCGCCTATCTCTCCTACGTGATGCCGGGCATCCTGGCGATCACGATCGCCGGCACCGCGGGCGGCACGGCGACGACCGTCGCCATGGACATGGCCGACGGCATCACAGCGCGGTTCCGCACGATGGCGATCTCCCGCGCCGCTGTGCTCGCCGGCCACGTGCTCGGCAACGCGATCCAGGCGGTCATCGCCGTCGCGCTCGTGCTGCTGGTCGGCATTCTCATCGGGTTCCGGCCGACCGCCGGCCCGCTCGCGTGGCTCGGCGCCGCGGGACTCGTCGCCTTGTTCGCCTACGCGATCAGCTGGATCGGCGTCGCGATGGGCATCGAGGCGAAGTCGGTCGAGACCGCCAGCAACCTGCCGCTCATCCTGATGCTCCTGCCCCTGCTCGGCAGCGGCTTCGTGCCGACCGGCTCGATGCCGGCCTGGCTCGAGTGGTTCGCGGCCTACCAGCCGTTCACCCCGGTCATCGAGACGATCCGCGGCCTGCTCCTGGGCACCCCCCTCGGCTGGACCCCGCTGATCGCGCTCGCCTGGTGCCTCGTGCTCTCCGTGATCGGCTACGTCTGGTCGAAGGCCCTCTACGAGCGCAAGTCCGTCCGCGCCTAGCCGAGTTCATTTTCATTATTCAGGAGTCCGGCGTAGTCGGTCCGTTCATTATTCAGGAGTCCGGCGCCGAATCCCCACGACAGCCCCGTGAATCCAGCGGATGTTGGCCGGCCGCGGTCACTCGGCCGCCGGATCTCCTGAATGATGAAATGGCCCATCGTCGGTATCTCCTGAATGATGAAGTGACTTACCACCCAGAGGACCTGGCACACACCCCGAGGAGGGTCGTATGACCGCAACAACGGCACCTGAGATCGTCGCCGAACTGGCCGCACTGGATGATCCCCGTGCGCGCGAAGTCAACGCCCGGCATGGCGACGACCATGGCGTGAACCTCGGCCAGCTGCGCGCCATCGCCAAGCGGCTCAAGGTGCAGCCGGACCTCGCGCGCGACCTCTGGGCGACCGGCATCACCGCGCCGCGCCTGGTCGCGATCCTGATCACCCGCCCGAAGGCGCTCGAC
>JACMNE010000148.1 GCA_014378715.1 Microbacteriaceae bacterium | reverse complement strand
CACCGGGCAGGAGGCCGGGGCCCGGGTCGCTCGAGGTCGCGGGACGGCTGAGGCGCCAGTACCCCGTCTCGGTCGCCAGGAAGCGGATGTCGGTCTCCGCAGCATCCGCTTCGGGATCGATCAGCCAGGTGTAGGAGGTGTAGTTCAGGTGCGGCAGTCCGTCGTGGCTGAAGCTCACGCGGTGGCCGAACTCGTGGTTGCGCACCTCGTCGCCGACATCGTAGTTGACGACGCCGGTACCCTCCCAGACGCCGATGAGCCAGGACAGCGGCACCAGTTCGGCGGCGAGGTTGTCGTCGAGTTCGATCACGGAGTCAGCTCCCGGACGGGTGGGCCGGACAGGTTAGCGCTGGCCCTTGTAGAGGTTGTAGACGACCAGCACGGAGATGTACCCGATGGCCAGGGACGCGAGAACGAGGAGTCCGATGAAGAAGAGTTCGATCGCGAGCAGCATGATCCGAGTCTAACGTCACACGAGTGAGAGCAGGCCCAGCACGCCGGTTGCCGCGGCGAGGATGACAATCGCGCCCCCGACGCTTAGCATCACACGGTCGACCAGGCCGTCCTTGTCGAAGATCACGATCTGCGACACGAAGGTGAGAAGAATCACAATCGCGAAGGAGAGGGGGATCCAGCGGATGTAGGACTCCGGCGCGGCGAATATCCCGATGGTCACGGCGGCGAGCGCGGCGAGGACCCAGATGGGGATCACCGTTCTGAGCCTGAATGCCATGGTCCAATTGTGCCCTACCCCGGCAGTGGGCCGTCCTGGCCGCTCCCGGGGGACCCGGCGACTTATAGACTGCAGTCTCAGCCCTTCTGGAGGATTCGTGGCGCAGCTGTTGAT
Source organism: Microbacteriaceae bacterium (assembly GCA_014378715.1). Classification (GTDB taxonomy): domain Bacteria; phylum Actinomycetota; class Actinomycetes; order Actinomycetales; family Microbacteriaceae; genus Marisediminicola. Next base: position 12,914 of record JACMNE010000148.1, on the reverse strand, counting down.
ATTGACCCCGGTGGTCAACAGCGAGGTGCTCCCTGCGCTCGGGCTACTGAGTCACAAGACGCGGCAGATCCCGGCGGAACCGGCTCAGCTGATCAACGCCCCCAGCTGCGACCTCCTCCTCGTCGATGCGCGCCAGGATCTCGCCAGCGCCAAATCACTCTGCAAGATCCTCAAGACCACCGGCATCAACGTGCCGCTCATGCTGATCCTGACCGAGGGCGGCCTGACCGCCGTCAACGCGGAGTGGGGCGTCGACGACGTGATCCTCGAGTCGGCCGGGCCCGCCGAGGTCGACGCGCGCATCCGCCTCGTCATCGCCCGCCAGGCGCAGGACAACCTCAGTAACAAGATCCACGCCTCGGGTGTCGTCATCGACGAGGCCAGCTACTCGGCGAAGGTGCACGGCCGCCCCCTCGACCTCACTTTCAAGGAGTTCGAGCTGCTCCGCTTCCTTGCCACGCACCCCTCCCGGGTCTTCACCCGCGAACAGTTGCTCAGCGAGGTGTGGGGCTACGACTACTTCGGCGGCACCCGCACCGTCGATGTGCACGTGCGCCGCCTGCGGGCGAAGCTCGGCGACCTCGAGTCGCTTATCGGCACAGTGCGCAACGTGGGCTACCGCTTCAACCTGCACGATGACGACGAGCTCCGCGGTCAGTCGATCCGTGCCTGAGCTCGACGCACCCGCGCCGGCCCCCCTCGACCTCACCCGGGCGGAGGACGCGTCCCGCCTCGCCCTCCTGATCGGCACCGCGACCCGCGCAGACGGACAGCCGCCGTTCTCCGACCAGGCGCTCGTCGAGGTCCGCTCGGGCGTGCGGAGCGGCTCGACCGTGGAGTTTGACGGCATGATCGCCGGGGTGTCGATCCGCACGGCCTCCTCGCCCTTCGAGGCCGAGTTCGTCGTCGCGCCGAGGGCCCGCCACCACGGACTCGGCGAGGCACTCCTCGCCGACATCCTCGCCCAGGCCGGCGGCGACGTGCGCATCTGGGCCCACGGTGACCACCCCGACGCCCGTGCCCTCGCGCACCGGCACGGTCTCGTGCCGGTGCGCGAGCTCCTGCAGCTGCGCCTGACCCCCGTTGTGGCTCCCGTTGCCATTCCCGGTAGGGCAGCGGATGTCGCGGCCTTCCGCCCCGGCATCGATGACGCCGAGTGGCTCGCGATCAACGCCGCCGCCTTCGCCGACCATGCGGAGCAGGGCGGGATGACACAGGCCGACCTCGACGCCCGCATGGCCGAGGACTGGTTCGACGCTGGCGACTTCCTCATCGCCCGCGGCGGCGACGGGGCGATGACCGGCTTCTGCTGGCTGAAGATCGAGGCCGGGGCCGGTGTCGATGCGGGAGACGACGACGCGGATGACGACGCGGTCGGCGAGTTCTACGCGGTGGGGGTCTCCCCCGCCGCCCAGGGCACCGGGCTGGGGCGTGCTCTGGTGAACGCGGGCCTGGCGCGGCTCGTGGAGCGCGACATCCGCTCGTCACACCTTTACGTGGAGGGCGACAACACCGCGGCCGTGTCGCTCTACCGGTCGGTCGGCTTCACGGACCATTCGATCGACATCCAGTACGCGAGCCGGGGCGCCTGAGCCGGATTCACCCGTCGTTCATGGATTTCCCGGACGGGCCGATGCGGCGTGGTGTCATGATGGACGGATGAGCAGCGACACCTACCCGGGGGATGCCGCGGTCAGCGCGGATTTTCTCGACGACGAGTACGACGACGAGTGGTCGTGGGCCGATGACGGCACCCTGCCGGCGGACCGCTTCCTCGACCGCGAGCTGAGCTGGCTCGCGTTCAACACGCGCGTGCTCGAACTGGCGGAGGACCCCACGGTCCCGCTGCTCGAGCGGGCCAACTTCCTCGCGATCTTCGCCGGCAACCTCGACGAGTTCTTCATGGTGCGCGTCGCCGGGCTCAAGCGCCGCATCGTCACCGGTCTCGCCGTGCCGACCAACGTCGGACGCGCGCCCGCCGATGTGCTCGCGGGGATCGCGCAGCTCGCCCACGAGCTGCAGGCGCGGCACGCGGCGGCGTTCACCGACATCATCAAGCCCGCGCTCGACGAGGAGAACATCCACATCGAGTCCTGGTCCGACCTCAAGGAAGCCGATCGGGACCGCCTCGAGGAGGTCTTCTCCTCGCAGATCTTCCCGGTGCTGATGCCGCTCGCGGTCGACCCCGCCCACCCCTTCCCCTACATCTCCGGCCTCTCGCTCAATCTCTCGGTGCGAATCCGCAACCCGAAGACGGGCCGTGAGGAGTTCGCGCGGCTCAAGGTGCCGCCCGTGCTGGCGCGCTTCGTTCAGCTTCCGGACGACGGGAGCGGACGGCTGCGATTCATCCCCCTCGAGGACCTCATCTCCAACCACTTGAGCCACCTCTTCCCCGGGATGCAGATCCTCGACCACCACGAGTTCCGCGTCACCCGCAACGAAGATGTGCAGGTCGAGGAGGACGAGTCGGAGAACCTCATCCAGACGCTCGAGCGCGAGCTGCTGCGCCGCCGGTTCGGCCCGCCGATCCGCCTCGAGATCACCGACGACATGGACGAGGTCACCCTCGACCTGCTGGTGCGCGAGCTCGGCATCACGAGCCAGGAGGTCTACCGCCTCCCCGCACCCCTCGACCTCGCCGGCCTCTTCGACATCGCCAAGCTGGACCGGCCGCAGCTGAAGTACCGCAAGCATGTGCCGACCACCGCGACGCAGCTGATGCCGATCGAAGCAGGCTCGACGCCTGACATCTTCGGCTCGATCGCCCGCGCCGACATCCTGCTTCACCACCCCTACGAGTCGTTCGCCACGAGTGTTCAGGCGTTCCTGGAGCAGGCCGCCGCCGACCCCAACGTGCTGGCGATCAAGCAGACGCTGTACCGCACCAGCGGTGACAGCCCGATCGTCGAGGCGCTCATCAATGCCGCCGAGGCGGGCAAGCAGGTACTCGCGCTCGTCGAGATCAAGGCGCGCTTCGACGAGTCGGCCAACATCAACTGGGCGCGCAAGCTCGAGAAGGCCGGGGTGCACGTCGTCTACGGCATGGTCGGTCTGAAGACCCACTGCAAGCTCGCCCTCGTGGTGCGGCTCGAGGGCGGCCGCCTGCGCCACTACACGCACATCGGCACCGGCAACTACAACCCGAAGACCTCCCGCATCTACGAGGACCTCGGGCTGCTGACCGCGGACGACGTGGTGGGCAAGGATGTGACCCGGCTGTTCAACGAACTCTCCGGCTATGCGATCGAGAAGAAGTTCAAGCGGCTGCTCGTCGCCCCGATGCACCTGCGGAAGGGCCTCATCAAGGCGATCCGCGGCGAGACCGCGAACGCCAACGCGGGGCTGCCGTCCGGCATTCGCATCAAGCTGAACTCCATCGTGGACGAGGCGATCATTGATGCCCTCTACCAGGCGAGTGCCGCGGGGGTGCCGGTCGAGATGGTCATCCGCGGCATCTGCACTCTCCGCCCCGGGATCCCCGGCCTCAGCGAGAACATCACGGTGCGGTCGATCCTCGGCCGCTACCTCGAGCACTCGCGCATCTTCTCCTTCCACAACGCTGGCGACCCGCAGGTGTTCATCGGCAGCGCGGACATGATGCACCGCAACCTCGACCGGCGCATCGAGGCCCTCGTGCGTCTGACAAGCCCCGACCACCTCCGGGCGATCGACAGCCTGTTCGACCTCGCCGTCTCCGACGACACCCAGTCCTGGAAGCTCGCCGGCGACGGCAGCTGGGCCAGGCACCACGAGGCCGCCGACGGCACCCCCCTCCGCGACATGCAGAACGTGATGATGCGGCGCATCTCGCAGCGGAAGCGCCCCGGGGTGCGCCGGTGACGATCACCACCGCACCGTCGGTGGTCGTCGCCGCGGGTGTCGTCTGCTGGCGAAAACTCGACGGCGAGCTGCAGGTGCTGCTCGTCAACCGGGACGCCCGCGCCGACGTCTCCCTGCCCAAGGGGAAAGTCGACCCCGGCGAGAGCCTGCCGGAGGCGGCCGTGCGGGAGACCCTGGAGGAGACTGGCCTGCGGATCACACTCGGCGCCGCACTCGGGGTGACCGAGTACACGATGCCGGGCGGCCGGGACAAGATCGTGCACTACTGGAGCGCAGAGGTGAGCGACGCCGCCCTCGAGGCGGCGACCTTCACGCCGGGTGCCGAGGTCGCCTCCACAGTCTGGCTGCCGATCGCCGAAGCCCGTGTGAGCCTCAGCTACGGGAGGGACCGCGACATCCTCGACCGCGTCGCTGAGCGTTCCGACGCCAACCTGTTGCGCACCTTCGCCATCATCATGCTGCGCCACGGCAAGGCCGTCCCGGCCACGTCGTGGAGCGGCACCGACTCCACCCGTCCCCTCGAGCATGTTGGGCTCGAGCAGGCCCGCAAGTCGGCGCGCGTGATCGCGGCGTTCCATCCCACAAAGCTGATCAGCAGCACCGCCGCGCGCTGCATCTCCACCATCGAACCTGTTGCTTCGATCACCGGCTTGAATATCAAGGCGACCGCCGCGATCAGCCAGGACACCTACGAGGACGGCGAGTCCGACGTTCGGCGTGTTGTCGACAAACGCCTCAGCAAACGCGCGACCACCGTTCTCTGCAGCCACGGCCCCGTGCTCCCCGAGATCCTCGCGCAGCTTGCGGCGGCGACGGGTCACCCCTGGGACGACTCACTGCGGCGCGCCTCCATGCTCGCGACGGGGGACTTCGCGGTCGCGCACGTCTCACGGGCCAGACAGAACGCCCGGATCGTCGCGCTCGAGGTGCACTCCCCCTCGGATTTCTGACCGCTCTGTTCATCTCCCGTTCACCTGCGGGTACGAATGTGGCAATCATCTGTGCGTAGCTTCGCCTCTTGGGTCAGCACCGGCCCAGTACACACAGTTCCTTCCGAAAGGGAAAATCTTGAAGCTCAACCGTTTTGGCAGCGCCGCGATCATCGCCGTTGCCGGCACGATGCTCCTCTCCTCCTGCGCAGCGAATGAAGACGCACCCGCCGCCTCCACCAGCGGGGCGGCGTTGTCCGGCACCCTGGTCGGTGCCGGTTCCTCCGCCGTCGGCGCCGCGCAGACCACCTGGATCTCCGCGTTCCAGACCGCGAACGATGGCGTCACCATCACGTACGACCCCTCCGGGTCCGGGGCGGGACGCACCGCGTTCCTCGCGGGCGGAGTCGACTTCGCCGGAAGCGACCGTGCCTTCAACGACGAGGAGATCGCCACGGGCGGTGCCGTCGGGTGCGCCCCCGACAGCGGCATCGTGCAGCTTCCGCTGTACATCTCGCCGATCGCGATCATCTTCAACCTCGACGGCATCGACAGCCTCAACATGTCGCCGGCCACGGTCGCGGGCATCTTCGCCGGCACGATCACCACCTGGAACGACCCGGCGATCGCCGCCGAGAACGAGGGAGTCACCCTCCCGTCGACGACCATCAGCCCCGTGCACCGCTCGGACGACTCGGGTACCACCGAGAACTTCACCGACTACCTGTACGCCGCGGCCCCCGACGTCTGGACGACCGAGGCGGACGGCGTCTGGCCCACCGCGATCACCGGAGAAGCCGCTCAGGGCACCTCGGGCATGGTCGACGCAGTCACCAACGCCCCCGGCACCATCGGGTACGCGGATGCGTCGCGCGCCGGAGCGCTCGGAACCGTCTCGGTCGAGGTCAACGGGGAGTATGTCCCATACTCCGCCGAGGCCGCCGCCGCGATCGTCGACGAGTCGCCGTTCATCGACGGTCGTCCCGACTTCGACCTCTCCATCGCGCTCGACCGCACCCCTGACGCCGCCGGCACCTACCCGGTCGTGCTCGTCGCCTACCTGATCGGCTGCGAGACCTACGCCGACTCGGCCAAGGCCGAGCTGGTGAAGTCCTACTTCACCTACATGGCGAGCCCCGACGGTCAGGCCGCTGCGGCAGCCGACGCCGGATCCGCGCCGATCTCCAGCACGCTGTTCGACCGCGTGACGACGGCCATCGCCGTCATCAGCTAGCACGCAGCACCACCCGAACCACCGACGGGCTGTGGCAGGTGTCAGACTGACATCGGCCACAGCCCGTCACCCCGCTCCACGCACGACCGGCCAGGAAGAAACTATGACGACTGCCCCACCAGCCCCCCGGGCGAAGATGCGGCCCGCCGACCGGGTCTTCTCCGGTAGCACGATGGGTGCCGGCATCCTCATCCTCGTCGCCCTCGCCGCCGTCGCGCTGTTCCTCATCATCCAGAGCATCCCTGCGCTCACGGCCGACCCGTCCACACTCGAGGGCGCTCCCGCGAGCTTCTGGGCCTACGTGGCCCCGCTGGCCTTCGGCACTGTGTGGGCCGCCGCCATCGCGCTTCTCATCGCCTTCCCGGTCTCCATCGGCATCGCGCTCTTCATCTCGCACTACGCCCCGCGGCGCATCGCCCAGGGCCTCGGCTACGTCATCGACCTGCTCGCCGCGGTTCCGTCGGTCGTCTTCGGCCTCTGGGGCATCAAGGTCCTGGCCCCGGCTCTCACACCGCTCTACGAGTGGCTGACGGGCAATCTCGGGTGGCTACCGTTCTTCGCTGGGGACGCTTCTGCCACAGGACGCACGGTGCTCACCGTCGCGGTGGTGCTCGCGGTGATGATCATCCCGATCATCACCGCCCTGACCCGCGAGATCTTCCTGCAGACGCCGACCCTGCACCAGGAGGCGGCGGTCGCCCTCGGCGCGACCCGGCTCGAGATGATCCAGATGGCTGTGCTGCCCTTCGGGCGCGCCGGCATCATCTCCGCCTCGATGCTCGGCCTCGGGCGGGCGCTCGGCGAGACCATGGTGGTCGCCATGGTGCTCTCCCCCGCGATCGTCATCAACTTTGTGCTGACCGGATCGTCGAACCCCTCGACGATCGCCGGGAACATCGCGCTCAAGTTCCCCGACTCCTACGGCGTCGGGGTCAACACCCTCATCGCCACCGGGCTCATCCTCTTCGTCATCACCCTGGTGATCAACTCGGTGGCCCGCTACATCATCAACCGCCGCAAAGCGTTCTCTGGAGCGAACTAGTGACCACCACCATGAAGGCCCCGACCACCGGGATCACCAACACCCTGACCGCGAACCGGCTGCCGAAGTGGGCGCCGGTCGCGGCGTTCGCGGCCAGCCTCGCCGTCGTGTGGGGTGCCATGACGATCCTCCAGGCGACCGCCGGGGGCGAGGCTAACCTCGCCGTCGTGGTGGTCGTCGCGCTCGTGCTGTTCAACGTGCTGCTGTTCGTGCTCTCGTACCTCATCGAGGGCGCCCGCCAGGCCCGCAACCGCTTTGTCACCTCGCTGGTGTACACGGCTTTCGGGCTCGCGCTACTGCCACTGATCTCCCTCGTGGTGACGGTCGTCGGCGACGGCACGAAGCGCTTCGACCTGCAGTACTTCACCGAGTCGATGCGCAATGTCGTCGGCGAGGGTGGCGGAGCACTCCACGCCATCACTGGAACCCTGCTGATCACCGGTCTCGCCACCCTCATCTCCGTGCCGGTCGGGCTGCTCACCTCCATCTACCTCGTCGAATACGGGCGCGGCGCGCTCGCGCGGTCCATCACCTTCTTCGTCGATGTGATGACCGGCATCCCGTCGATCGTGGCCGGGCTCTTCGCCTTCGCGTTCTTCTCCCTGATCCTCAACGACCCTGGCATCCGCTTCGGGCTGGGAGGATCGGTGGCCCTCTCGCTGCTCATGATCCCCGTGGTGGTGCGGTCGTCGGAGGAGATGCTCAAGATCGTGCCGAACGAGCTGCGTGAGGCGTCCTACGCGCTCGGGGTGCCGAAGTGGCTGACCATCCTGAAGGTCGTGCTGCCGACCTCGATCGCCGGCATCACGACCGGGATCACCCTGGCCATCGCCCGGGTGATCGGCGAGACCGCCCCGCTGCTGCTCATCGCCGGCTTCGCCACGAGCATGAACTACGACCTCTTCGCCGAGCGGATGATGACCCTCCCGGTCTTCGTCTACACGCAGTACGCGAACCCCGGAACCGAGGTGCAGGTCTACCTCGACCGCGCCTGGGCCGGTGCCCTCACGCTCGTGCTCATCGTGATGGCCCTCAACCTCATCGCCCGCCTCATCGCGAAGATCTTCTCGCCCAAATTCGGCCGCTGACGCCGCCACCAAAGGAAACCCGTGTCAAAGCGCATCGAAGTGAACGACCTGAACGTGTTCTACGGCAAGTTCAAGGCCGTGGAGGACGTCACCCTGACGATCGAACCCCGCACCGTGACCGCCTTCATCGGGCCGAGCGGATGTGGCAAGACCACGTTCCTGCGCACACTGAACCGCATGCACGAGGTGATCCCCGGCGCGTCCGTGCAGGGCGAGGTGCTGATCGACGGCAACAACCTGTACGGACCCGGCGTCGACCCGGTGCTCGTGCGCCGGCAGGTCGGGATGGTCTTCCAGCGCCCGAACCCCTTCCCCACCATGTCCATCCGCGACAACGTGCTCGCCGGAGTGAAGCTCAACAACCGGCGGATGTCACGGTCTGACGGCGACGACCTCGTCGAGACCTCGCTGCGCGGCGCGAACCTGTGGAACGAGGTCAAGGACCGTCTCGACAAGCCCGGCTCAGGCCTCTCCGGCGGCCAGCAGCAGCGCCTCTGCATCGCGCGGGCCATGGCGGTCGCCCCCGAGGTCATCCTGATGGACGAGCCGTGCTCGGCCCTCGACCCGATCTCGACCCTCGCCATCGAGGACCTCATCGAGGAGCTCAAGAAGGACTACACGATCGTCATCGTGACTCACAACATGCAGCAGGCCAGCCGTGTATCCGACCGCACCGCCTTCTTCAACATCGCGGGCACGGGCGCCCCCGGCAAGCTCATCGAGTACGACGACACCACCACGATGTTCTCGAACCCGTCGATCCAGGCGACCGAGGACTACGTCTCCGGCAAGTTCGGGTAGTCGCCCCGACCGCAAGAACAACCCCCGGGATCGCTCCCGGGGGTTTCCGCGTTCTGGGGCCGGTCGGGCCGGACCGGTCCGGCCCGGTGATCGGACTCGTCGGTCAGGCCTCGTCGATCACCATGATGGGCTTGGTGGTCGGCTCGTCCGAGCCGCCCTGCGGTTCGACGGTCACGCCGACCGCGGTAGCGCTGCCCATGTGGCCCTCGAGCACACGCCAGGTGGATGCGCCGTCGGCGGAGCTGAAGATGCCGGCTCCGTCAACGCCCGCCTCGCCGATGTACCAGAGCTGGTAGACCTTGTTCTCGGCCAACGGGGGCAGCCCGTCAACACGGATCGCCGACTGCTGGAGCTCGTCGGACCAGAGCAGTGTCGCCGAACCACCACCCTCGACCGTGGAGACGGATCGCTGGACATCCGCTGCCGTGGAGATGGCGACGAATCTATCCGCCTGCGCCTGCTGATAGCCAGTCGGGTTGAGCCCCTGGCCGAGGGCAGCACCACCCGCGAAGAGCGCGACGGCGGCCGCGGCGGCGGCGAGGATGCCGAGGGGCCGGGAGAACCAGCGCGAGTGGGCGCGGGCCTCGACGGGCCCGACTTCGGGGTACACCGCTGTGGGCTCGACCGGAGCGGATCCGTCAGCGATCGAGCGGATGCTCCGCTGCTCGGCAATCGACGGAACGGGGATCTCAGTGGCCTCAGTGGCGGAGTGCTGCGGTGTGGACGAGAGCAGCGCCATGAGGTTGGCCTTCAGCTCGGGCGACGGGACCACCGCGCGGGTGGACAGGCCGAGCATCGCTGCGGTGTCGAGCATCTGGTTCACCTCCGTTCTGGCGTCTTGCGAGCCCTCGAGGTAGTCCTCGAATTCGGCCTTCTCGGCGTCGCCGAGGGCATTGAGTGCATAGGCCCCCGTGAGGAGGTGGAGTTCGTCGCGCTCGGTCATGATGCAACTCCGAGCTCGTCGCGCAGGCGGATCATGCCGTCGCGCAGCCGTGTCTTGACCGTGCCGATCGGCACGCTCAGCAGTGTGGCGACCTCGCTGTGGCTGTACCCGCCGTAGTAGGCGAGCGATACCGCCTGTCTCTGCAGTTCGGTCAACCGCGTCATGGCGAGTTTCACCCTTTCGTGCTCGATTTTGACTTCAACCGTTTCTGAAACGTGATCATACTCAGGGGCATAGTCCCGGATTCCGACCTTGGTGTCACGATCGCGGCCGGATTGCGATGACCGGATACGGTCGATCGCACGGCGGTGCGCCATCGTGAGGATCCACGTCGTCGCTCCACCTTTCTTCTCGTCGAAGCGACTCGCGTTCTGCCAGATCTCCAGGAAGACTTCCTGGGCGACCTCTTCAGATTGCGCGTGATCAATGAGAAAGCGGCGGATGAGGCCGAGAACTCGTGGGGCGACGTCGTCGTACAGTCGACTGAATGCTGTTTGATCGCCGTCGGCGATCCGGTGGAGCAGTGTTTCTTTGGACACGGCCTCAACCAAGGGCTCGAAGTCCTCGTTGGGGTCTGTTATTTGGGGCACAAGCGTAAGCATGTCAAATTATCCTGACCAGCGCGCACCACGGGGGTGCAGACGAGCGCCGGGCCCAGAGAATATCTGTTGTGTAAGTCACACAAGAGGTTCGCGGCATCCAGGTGATCGGATTGGTGCCTGAGAAAGTTTTTCGGTGGTCGAACCGCAGAACGCCTCTCGGCGTGCGGCCGCTCTAGGCGGCGAATATTGGAGCCCGGGGTTACTACGGTCCGACCAAGGCCCGAGGGCCATCCCCCAGTGTAGGCGGTGGAGGCTGAGTCAATCCAGAGTTCCGCTGCGCCAGGATCTCGCGCAGGAGGTGAACTCCACGGCCGTGTGCGAGAGGCGCAGTGCCTTGGTGGTGAGGGCTGTTCCCCGCTCAGGGTCGGCGAGGTCCGCATCATCCGCTGCACTGGCAGTGCCGGTCGCCGTGACCCGGCAGAAGGCGGCGGCGCGGTCGAGGGCGATGGCGAAGTCGCCCTGGAATAGGCCGCGAAGGATGTCGTCGGCGAGGGAGATGATCTCGGCCGGTCCCGTGGGGCTGGGGGCGCCGGCCACGACCGGGTCGATTGTCGCCGCGATCTCGGTGCCGCGCTGGTAGAAGAAGGCCGTGCCCTCCGGATCCTGGTTGATCAGGGCCCGCATGAGGTAGATGCGCCAGAGCGCGCCGGGCAGGCTGCGCGGGCTCGCACGCGACCAGAGTTCGGCCATGGCGTCGATGCCGTGGTCGTCGGTGAAGGCGATCAGGCGCGCGACAACGTCGGGGTCGGGGTTGTCGCGGACCCGGGAGAGCAGGGCGCCCGCCGTCTCGTGGGCGACACGCGAAATGAGGGCGGGATCTTCCCCGCCCATCATGCTCTCGAACTTGGCGCCGGAGAACTGGGTTGGTTTGTGGAACTCGTCGGTCATCGTCGAACAGCCTAGGTCAGCCGAACCGGGGGTCGGCTGTTGGCCTGTATATTTGTTAGCTGCAGGGGCCTCTAGCTCAGTTGGTAGAGCATCGGACTTTTAATCCGTGGGTCGTCGGTTCGAGCCCGACGGGGCCCACCCCAACAATCCCCGGAATCACGGGGATTTTTCCTCGTTCCGGGCTCGTTCGGTTCCCGAGTTTTCGCCGTTTGCCCACATTTTGCCCACAACTGCGGAAGAACCGGCGGCGCCTAGGGCAACACCAACCGCATCCAAGTCGTCGTCGAAGAGCTCTCTGTACACGTCCAGAGTCATTGCGGCGGACTTGTGTCCGAGCATGCGGTGCACGGCCGTGACGTTCTCGCCTGCCGATGTGGCCAGGCTGGCTGCCGTGTGTCGGAGGTCATGCGGCGAGAAAAGAGAGCAAGCTCCGGGTGCGCATGGACTAGTTCCTGAACGGCCCGCTCGAAGTTCCGCCGGCGCCAGTTTCGATTGCGGAGCGCTCCCCCGGCGGGTGCCGTGATTAGCAAGCGGGCGTCTTCACGCCCCTCTGCCTGCTGGCGCAGCGACGGTTCGATGAACGCGGGATAGGGGACGCTGCGGCGGCTGTGATTCTTGGGGGTTCCGTAGACCAGGTCTCGTCCGACTTCCGTCACAGCCTGGTTCACATTGATTCGACGGCGAGCGAAGTCGACGTCGCCGACCCGGAGGGCTGCGAGTTCGCCCCAGCGGAGGCCGGTGTATGCCAGGAATAGCACGACGTCGTGATCGGCGGCACATCGCTCGGCGAGTTCATGGACGTATTTGTCGGTCTGCGACTTGTCGGGCTGCCTGTACCGCACTCGATATCGACGGCCACTTGCCGTCGACTATGGCGTGACGCTTCCCATGTCGAACCTTCAGATCTCGAGGCAGTGGACGAGCTCCTGGTTCACCAGGGGCGGCATAAAACGATAGTTCGATCTGTGCCACAGCAACGCGAAACACCCCGCCGGTTATCGTTCGCGCGACTTACCGCCTCCTCAGCCGACCGTGAAGAGCCGTGCTACCCCGATGGAGGTGGCGAGGCAGTCGACAGCTGAGGACCACACCCACGCCCGATGCGTATCCCCCGCTGGGGTCGTGCGCTGCACTGCGCGACCTTCGGCGTCCAGGCGACCGCGTGGGCCTCGAGCTCTAACGGCACCGGCCCGTAGCGAGATAGACGAACCCCCAAACGAGACGCCCAGATTACGGTGTACCCGTGTGTCGGTGGCCTCGATTCACCCACAGACCCAGGCGCGGTACCCCGGCCCGGTCGGGCAACCCATGTCATCACAAAGCGTGTGATGTACGCTCATTTCATCGTGGGGGTGTCATGAGTCAAAAACTGCTACTTCTGTTGCCTTTGATCGTTTTCCTTGGCGGGTGTTCCGGATCCATCGGGGAGTCGCATGATCGCGTCGACGGCTCGAGCGATGTTTGGGGCGTCGGCGCCGCCTATCCGAACACCAATTCGCTGGGCGAATGTCACGAAGACCCGAGCGTAGAGTCCGGGGCGCTGAGCT
>JACMNE010000147.1 GCA_014378715.1 Microbacteriaceae bacterium | reverse complement strand
TTTCGCCCGACCGGTCACCGATCCGGGCGAGCTCCTGACCTCGATCACCGGGTCCACGTTCCCGATCGACGTTGGGGAGGTCGGCACGGCCGCGGCGCGCAGTCGTTCCACACCGATGGCCCGCCGTTCATCGGGGAGCCCGGCACCTCGTTCTCGACCGGGGTGGACTTCCGGTACCAGCCGGCATCGCCGATCGGCCTCACGGTGTCGATGACCCCGTCCGATGGCACCGGGGAACTGCTGCACGACGACCGGGTGGAGGCCGAGGGGTCCAGCACGATCACGGAGGGGCGCGGTCCCCAGCCGGTCGGGGCACCGGCGCGCGGATCACAGCCGGGCGGCGACCTCGTGGAGCACGTCCTCCGACCCGGCGTAGATGCCGTCGGCGCGCGGCCAGTGCGAGATCACATCGGTGAATCCCGCCTCGGCCGCGCGGCCGGCGAGGTCCTCGTAGGCGCCGGTGCTCTCGAGGGAGTATTGCCCCCCGGAATCGAGTGACAGGTACCGGTCGAGCGACGCCGGATCCCGCCCCGCGCGCTCCGCCGCATCATCCAGGCGCCCGCTGAGGGTCGCGATCGATGCCCACCAGTTCTCGCCCGTCGCCCCGTCCGCCCCCGTGGTGACCCAGCCCTGCGCGAACCGGGCGACCAGGTCGAGGCCCTTCGGACCGTTCGCGGCGATCACGAACGGCACCCTGGGCGACTGTGCCGGGGTGCCGACCATCCTGGCGTCGTGCGCGGCGAACCACGTTCCTGAATAGCTGATGCCGTGAGATCCGCTCTCGTGACCTGCAGGGCCTTCGAACCGCAGCAGCTCGTCGAGCAGCTCGACGAATTCGACGAAGCGGCCGTGCCGCTCGCGGGCCGTCAACTCGCCCTGGCCGAGCACGACCGAGTCGAATCCCGTTCCGCCCGAGCCGATGCCGAGCAGGAAGCGGCCGGCGGAGATGTCGTCGACGGTGGCGACCTCCTTGGCGAAGGGCACGGGGTGGCGGAAGTTCGGCGAGGAGACGAAGGTGCCGAGGCGGATGGTCTGGGTCGCCGCGGCCGCCGCGGTGAGGGTGGGGATCGTGGCGTTCCACGGCTGGTCGACGAGGCTGCGCCAGGAGAGGTGGTCGTAGGTCCAGGCGTGGTCGAACCCGAGGCCCTCCGCCGACTGCCACGTGCGGCGGGCGACGGGCCAGCTGTCCTGGGGAAGAATGACGACTCCGTGACGCAACGCTGGCATGCCCCCAGTCTGCCAGAGAACCTTGTAGACGCTCGAAATCTGGCGGTAGACAACCCGGACTAGGCTCTCGCGCGATCAGGTTGTTCCCATTCCGGGAAGAGGCCCGGAATGACTGATCGCAGGACACCCAGCTTGATCCCTGGATCGGCGGACTACCACCCGCCAGAGCGCGACGAGGCCGAGTTCATCGAGAACGACCGGGAGCTGCTCGGCGACGTGCTGTCCGGGGGGTGTCGGAATTCTCCAACAAGCTGGCTGGCTGGCTGGCTGGCTGGCTGGCTACCACACGACCCCCAGACCCCGGCAGCTGCAGATGATCGCGATCTGCGGGTTCTTCGCGTTCCTCATCCTTCGGGCGCTCGGCGAACTCCGCGGGTCACCGGGGTGATGAACCGCGGAGGGGTGCCCTACCCGGTCATTGCCTCGCGTCCGGCCATCGACATGGACAAGGAGCGGCACCGGGCCAAGAACGCCGACGACAAGTGACCGTCGGTGAGAGCCCCGGGGCCGGCGGCCCGGTCTACGGGCTCGGGGCCGCGCTCGGAGCCGGGCTCGGAGCCGGGCTCGGCGTGCTCGAGTTCTGCTGCGAGAACTTCGCACCGTCTGTCGCCGCGACAAACTGGGCGAACGCGGTCGCGTCATCCGGGCTGCCGGTGTAGCGCTTGCCGTCGACCAGGATGGTCGGGGTGCCGAAGTTGCCCTGCTCGTTCAGGAGTGCCGTGTCAGACACCGCCCGCTCGGTCGCCGCCGCCGCCCACGACTTGAAGGTCTCGTCCTTGATACAGCCCGCGATGTCCGAGGCGCTCGACACCCCGGCATCCCGTGTGATCTTGATCAGCTCGTCGTCGGTGAGACCGGTGGTGGACTCCGCCGGCTGGTTCGCATACAGGGCCGCGTTGTAGTCGTAGTACGAGTTGGGCGAGAAGTTCGCGACACAGGCGGCCGAGTTGGCGGCGCGGCTGGAGTAGCGCGACCCGAGGGAGGCGCGGTCGAGGATCGCGATCGGGTGGATCTCGAGCGTCGCGACGCCCTGGGTGACCAGGGTCGAGATCTGCTCGCTGTTGGCGTCCTCGAAGGCCTTGCAGATCGGGCACTGGTAGTCGACCCAGATCTGGATGGCGATGGCCCCGGTCGCGGGATCGGGCGCGGTGGCCACGGGCGCCGCGTCGGCCTGCAGTGCCGCGGTTGGCAGGGCCTCGAAGCCGGTGCCGATCGTGATGCCGTCGCTGAGCATGTTGAGCGGGCCGGGACTCGGCGGGCGCACCGAGTTGACGATGATCAGCGTGACAACGGCGACGATCGCGAGGGAGATGATGATGAGACCACCCTGGAGCACGAAACGATTGCGCCGTTCCTTCCTCTTGTGCTGCTCGCGCAGCACCCTGGCCTTCTCCCGGGCGGCTTCGCGCCGTTGGTTCTTGCTGAGACGTTCATCTCCGGAACCACCGATACTCATGAGACCTCATCCTGATACCGAATAAATAGCGCTGCCAGCCTATCCACTGAGTCCGCAACCCATTTACCGACTGAGCTCCGTGATGGCATACTGTCAAAACGTGGCCAATGTAGCCCACGTGGGATGTGTTCATCCCTAATCCATTCACGAAGGATCGTCCGGCACGTACCTGCCGGTGAAGGAGAAGTACACGAACATGGCAACTGTCACCTTTGACAAAGCAACCAGGCTCTACCCCGGATCGACCGTCCCGGCCGTCGACGCCCTCGACCTCTCGGTTTCGGACGGCGAATTCCTCGTCCTCGTCGGCCCCTCCGGCTGTGGCAAGTCCACCTCCCTCCGGATGCTCGCTGGCCTTGAGGAGGTCAACGACGGACGCATCCTCATCGGCGACCGCGACGTGACCGACGTGCCGCCCAAGGACAGGGACATCGCGATGGTGTTCCAGAACTACGCGCTGTACCCGCACATGACGGTCGCCGAGAACATGGGCTTCGCGCTCAAGATCGCCGGCATCAACAAGGACGAGCGCGCCACCCGCGTGCTCGAGGCCGCCAAGCTGCTCGACCTCGAGCCCTACCTCGGCCGCAAGCCGAAGGCGCTCTCCGGTGGACAGCGTCAGCGCGTCGCCATGGGCCGCGCGATCGTGCGCCAGCCGCAGGTGTTCCTCATGGACGAGCCGCTGTCGAACCTCGACGCCAAGCTGCGCGTGCAGACCCGCACCCAGATCGCGTCGCTGCAGCGCCGCCTGGGCGTCACCACGGTATACGTGACCCACGACCAGACAGAGGCACTGACCATGGGCGACCGCATCGCGGTGCTCAAGGACGGCATCCTCCAGCAGGTCGGCTCGCCCCGCGACCTGTACGAGAAGCCGCAGAACGTGTTCGTCGCCGGGTTCATCGGCTCTCCCGCCATGAACCTCTTCGAGGCGAACATCGTCGACAGCGGGATCACCTTCGGAACGGCGATCGCCCCGGTGGACCGCGACACCCTCGCATCCGCTGCCGGCAAGAAGGCGATGATCGGCGTGCGCCCGGAGGACCTCCTGGTCTCGACCAGCGGCACCGGCCTCGCGGTCGAGGTCGACCTCGTCGAGGAGCTCGGTGCCGACGGCTACCTCTACGGGCACACCGACATCGAGGGCCAGCGCGTCGACATTGTGGCGCGCGTCGACGGGCGCATCCACCCGCACGCGGGCGACAAGGTGTTCATCAGCCCGGAGCCGAACCATATCCACGTGTTCGACGTCGAGTCGGGACACCGCCTGAACAAGCCGGTCACCGTCTAGTCACTGCCACCGCCAGTCGCCACTGCACGACGGGGTCCCGCTTGCGGGGCCCCGTTGTGCTTTCCCCGCACGCCAGCGCCCATCCACAGGCAGCGCCCACCCACAGTCAGGATCCGACCATGAGCGGCTCGCTCAACATCACCTCGGCCATCGTCGACCCCGCCCTGCTCGACCTCCCGTGGAACCGTCCGCTCGACACCTGGCCGGACGAGAACATCGCTGCCCTCCCCAAGGGCATCTCCCGCCACCTCGTGCGGTTCGTGCACCTGAGCGGCTATGTGATCGCGATCAAGGAGACCTCCCTCGAACTCGCCCGCCGAGAGTACGAGATGCTGCGAACGCTGCAGCGCCTCGACGTGCCCTGCGTCGACCCGCTCGCGGTCATCACCAACCGCACTGATGAGGACGGTGAGGCGCTCGAGGCCGTCTTGATCACCCGTCACCTCAAATTCTCGCTTCCCTACCGCGCCCTCTACTCGCAGACGCTGCGACCGGACACCGCCACCCGGCTCGTCGACGCCCTCGCCGTGTTGCTCGTGCGGCTGCACATGATCGGCTTCTTCTGGGGCGACGTGTCGCTGTCGAACACGCTGTTCCGGCGCGACGCCGGCTCCTTCGCGGCGTACCTCGTCGACGCCGAGACCGGCCAGCTCTACAACGGTCTCTCCAACGGGCAGCGCGAGAACGACCTCGAGATCGCCCGCGTGAACATCGCCGGGGAGCTCCTCGACCTCGCCGCGGGCGGGCGCACCGACGAGTCCCTCGACCCCGTGGAGGTGAGCGACGGCATCGTGGCCGCCTACCGCACCCTGTGGGTGGAGCTCACCGGCTCCGAGTCGTTCGCCGCGTCGGAGCGGTGGCGCATCAACGAGCGGGTCGAGCGCCTCAACAACCTCGGCTTCGACATCGAGGAGCTCGCCATCAAGACCGACGATAGCGGGATGCAGGTGCGAATCCAGCCGAAGGTCGTCGATGCGGGGCACCACTCCCGGCGCCTGCTGCGCCTCACGGGACTCGACGCCCAGGAGAACCAGGCGAGGCGGCTGCTCAACGACCTCGACTCCTATCGCGCCACGACCCGCGCCGACCTCGACGAGGAGATGGTCGCGCACGAGTGGCTCGCCACTGTGTTCGAGCCGGTCGTCCGCGCGATCCCGAAGGACCTCAAGGGCCGTCTCGAGCCCGCGGAGATGTTCCACCAAATGCTCGAGCACCGCTGGTACATGTCCCAGAACGAGGCGCGCGACGTGCCCCTCGCCGAGGCGATCGGGTCGTACATCGACACGGTGCTGCGGCACCGCCGCGACGAGGCGACAATGATCGACCCGCCGACCGGCGCCTTCACAGCCCCGACCGATGTCATCGATGAGGACGACTGGCGCGCCCGGGTCTGACCCGCAGCGGGCCCGGGCGCCCGCGGCGGGCTACTTCTTCTTCTTGGCCCGCAGCTTCGAGATCTCGTAGAGGGTGACCGAGGCGGCGATCCCGGCGTTGAGCGACTCTGTGGAGGCGCTGATCGGCACCGACACGATGGCGTCGCAGGTCTCGGTGACCAGGCGCGACAGGCCCTTGCCCTCGCTGCCGACGACGATCACGAGCGGTTCCTTCGCCCAGGTGAGCCCGGGCAGCTCGACATCGCCGTCGCCGTCGAGCCCGAGCACGAACACGCCGCGCTCCTTGAGCGCCTTGAGCGTCTGCGTGAGATTGGCCGCCATGGCGACCGGTGTGCGCGCGGCGGCGCCGGCCGAGGTCTTCCACGCCGCGGCGGTGAGTCCCACCGAGCGGCGCTGGGGCACGATGACGCCCTGTCCGCCGAATGCCGCCACCGAGCGGATGATGGCCCCGAGGTTGCGGGGGTCCGTGATGCCGTCGAGCGCGACGAACAGCGGCACCTGGCCGCGCGAGATGACGGTGTCGAGCATCTCGACCGGGTGGGCGTATTCGTACGGCGGGATCTTCAGCGCGACACCCTGGTGCACGGAGTCGAAGCCGGCGAGGCGGTCGAGCTCCGGGCGCATGACCTCGAGGATCGGCAGGTTGCGCTTGGTCGCGAGATTGAGGATCTCCTTGACGCGGTCGTCGACCTCGATGCGGGTCGCCACGTAGAGCGTGGTCGCCGGGATGGTGGCGCGCAGCGCCTCGACGACGGAGTTGCGTCCGGTGACGACCTCGGGGAGCTGACCGGTGCCCGAGGCATCCGCCGGCTTGCCCCGGCGCTGGGGGCGCTGCTCCGGGGCACCGCTGCGGGGCGCTCCGGGGCGGCCGCCCGCGGTGCCCCCGGCGCTCACGAAGCGATCCTGGGCCGCCTTGCGCTTGCCGGCGGGGTGGTACGGACGGTCGACGGCCTTGGGTGTGGGCTTCTTGCCCTCGAGGGCCTGGCGACCCTGTCCACCGGATCCGACCTGGGGGCCCTTGCGTCCCTTGCGGACCGCTCCGGCCCGTGGCTTGTTTGCGCCGCTGCTCTTCATGATTCAAAACTCCAATTGGGACCCGTGGGGGTGTCTTCGATCTGGATGCCGGCGGCAGTGAGATCGTGTCGGATGCGGTCGGCGGCGGCGAAGTCGCGACCGGCGCGAGCCGCGTCGCGCTGCACGAGCAGCGCGTCGACGAGGATGGTGAGCGCCGCACTGGCGTGGGAGCTGTTGGAACCCTGCCATTCCGGCGAGAGGGGGTTGATGCCGAGGACCTCGGTCATGGCGGCAACCTCGGCGTAGAGCTGTGCGGCGACCGCGAGGTCCTCCGCGTCGAGCGCCGCGTTCCCGGCGCGGGTGGTGTCGTGCAGCACCCCGAGGGCTTGGGGGATCGCGAGGTCGTCGTCCATCGCAGTCTCGAACGCCGCGGGGAGCGTGGGGATGCCGGTGCCGGCGAACCGGGTTCCGGTGAGCCGTCGGCCCGCCCGCCTCAGGAACGTCTCGATGCGGTCGAGGGCGGCCTCCGCCTCGACGAGCGACCCCTCGTGATAGTCGATCGTTGACCGGTAGTGCGCGGCCCCGAGGTAGTAGCGCACCGCGAGCGGCGCCGCCTGGTCGAGGAACTCGGCGGCAAAGATCGAATTGCCGAGCGACTTGGACATCTTCTGGCCCGACACGTTCACCAGACCGTTGTGCACCCAGTGGTTCGCGAACCCGCGCCCGGCCGCGGTGGACTGCGCCAGCTCGTTCTCGTGATGGGGGAACCGCAGGTCGAGCCCGCCCCCGTGGATGTCGAACGAGTCGCCGAGGTAGCGGGCCGCCATCGCCGAGCACTCGATGTGCCAGCCGGGCCGTCCGTCTCCCCAGGGCGATGCCCAGGCAGCGGATGTGGGCTCCTCCGCCTTGGCGCCCTTCCACAGTGCGAAATCCCTGGGCTCCCGCTTGCCGCGCTGTTCCGCGTCGGCGGACGCCGCCATGTCGTCGGGGTTCTGCCGGGTGAGCTCGCCGTACGGCGCCCAGGTGCCGGTGGCGAAGTAGACGTCGCCCGAGTCGTCGTCGGCTGGGTAGGCGTGGCCGCGCTCGATGAGCTGGCCGATGAGGTCGAGCATCGCGTCGACGCTGGCAGTGGCCCGCGGTTCGTAGGTGGGCGCGAGGATGCCGAGACGCGCGTAGAGCGCACTGAACTCGAGCTCGAAGCGGTAGGCGAGCGCCCACCACTCCTCGCTGGTCGCACTCGCGCGGTCGAGGATCTTGTCGTCGATGTCGGTCACGTTGCGCACGAGGGTCACCTGCAGGCCCCGGTAGGTCATCCAGCGGCGCCACTGGTCGTAGACCAGGGCGGACCGGAGGTGCCCGATGTGAGGGGACGACTGCACCGTGGGACCACAGACGTAGATGCCGACGCGGCCGGGCACGATCGGCACAAAATCGGTCAGGGTCTGTGACTTGGAGTCGTAGAGGCGCAGTGTCACCCCTCTAGCTTAACGACTCGATTCGACCAAAGCGGTCGTGACGACCGCGACACCGTCTCCGCGCCCCGTGAAACCGAGCCCGTCGGTGGTCGTCGCCGACACGCTCACCGGCGCCCCGACGAGCCCGGAGAGCAGCGTCTCGATCTCGAGGCGGCGCCCGGAGAGCTTCGGTCGACGCGCCACGACCTGCACGGCCACGTTGACGATCCGGAAACCGGCGCCAGTGACCTGTTCGATCGTGCGGCGCACGAACACGTCGCCGTGCGCCCCGGCGAGTTCCGGATCCGAGGTGCCGAACAGCCCGCCGATGTCGCCCAGCCCCGCCGCGGAGAGCAGCGCGTCGCAGACCGCGTGGCAGATGGCGTCGCCGTCACTGTGCCCGGCGAGGCCAGGCTCCCCCGGCCAGAACAGCCCGCCGAGCCAGAGCGGGGCATCCGGATCGACCGCGTGCACGTCGATCCCGATTCCCGAGCGGATGTCGGTGGTGACACGCCGATCGGACCCGGACCGCGGGCTCTCGCTCTGCCTACTCTCGCTCTGCCTACTCTCGCTCTGCAAGCTCTCGGCGCGGCGGAGGTCCCACGGCGTGGTGATCTTGAAGGCGAGTGCGCTGCCGGCGACGGTCGTGACGTCGTGTCCGGCCGCGGCGAAGAGGGCGGCATCGTCGGTGTACTCCACGGTCGCTCCGGCGTAGGCCGCGTCGAGTTCCGCGCGCGGAAACCCCTGCGGCGTCTGCACGGCGACCAGCGATGACCGGTCGACGGTGCGGATGACGCGGCCCGCGGCATCCGCTTCCTTGATGGTGTCGGTGACCGCGAGCACGGGGATCACGCCAGCCCCGGTCGCGGCGACAGCGGCCGAGACGAGGGCGAACTGCGCGGACGGGGTGAACGAGCGGGCGGCGTCGTGCACGAGGACCGGATCGGCGGCGGCGTCGAGGGCGGCGAGCCCGGCGGCCACGGACTCCTGCCTGGTCGCGCCGCCCGCGACGACCGTGACGGAGTCGTGCGCCACTCCGGCGACGGCGCGCGCGATGGCCTCGGCCTCGGCGAGCTGGTCGGCGGGCGCCACGACAACAACGCGTGCCTCCTCCTCCATGCCGAAAACGGAATACAGGGCGTGCTCGAGGATGGTGCGTCCGGCCACGGCGACGAGTGCCTTGGGCAGGTCCCGACCGAGGCGGGTACCGCTGCCCGCGGCCACGACGATGATGCCGATCACGCTCGCGCCCCCGGGCGAGCGCGATCGGCTGGTGCCGGGCCGGAGAAGCCTACGACGCGAGGACCTCGTCGAGCACGGTCGAGGCGCGCTCCTCGTCGGTCTGCTCAGCGAGGGCGAGCTCGGAGATCAGGATCTGGCGCGCCTTCGCAAGCATCCGCTTCTCTCCCGCGGACAGGCCTCTGTCTTGGTCGCGGCGCCACAGGTCTCGTACGACCTCGGAAACCTTGATGACGTCACCGGAGGCGAGCTTCTCGAGATTGGCCTTGTATCGGCGGGACCAGTTGGTCGGCTCCTCGGTGAACTGGGCGCGGAGCACGTCGAAGACGCGGTCGAGGCCGTCCTTGCCGATGACGTCGCGGACCCCGACGAGATCGACGTTCTCGGCCGGCACCTCAATCACGAGGTCGCCCTGCGTGACGTTGAGTTTGAGATAGAGCTTCTCTTCGCCCTTGATGATCCGGGTCTTGACCTCGGTGATGGTTGCGGCACCGTGGTGGGGGTAAACGACTGTTTCGCCGACCTCAAAAATCATTGGCGGAGCTCCATTCTGCGACCCCCAGTTTACCACAGGGGTACTCGGTGGGGCCTGCCGCTCCCGGGGCTTGACACACCATCGGTAGGCTAAACTTCGAACGGGTTTCGAGCGGATCGCCCTGGTCTGGACCTGTCAATCGTCGCTTCCTGGAGGACCCCGTGAGATCTCGCTCGACAGCCATCGTGATGGCGGCCCTTCTGATCGCCAGTCTGACCGGCTGCACGTTCGGCGCCATCCAGTCGACCCGCCAGGCCTATGACCCGAGTGACGGCATCGGCGTGAACATCGGCGACGTGCACGTGCGCAATGCGCTGCTCATCAGCGACGACGTCAGCGCCGCCACCCTGTCGGTCAGCATCGTCAACTCCGGAGTGCAGAACGTGGCACTCCAGGTGTCCTACGAGACCGCGACCGGTCGCACCAGCGAGAACGTGTACATCACGGCGGGGTCGACCCTCTCCCTCGGCACCGCGACCAACCCGCTGGTGCTGTCGGGCATCGACGCGAAGGCGGGCGCGCTGTTCCCCGTGTTCTTCCAGTACGGCGACGTCGAGGGCAGCGAGGTGCGGGTGCCCGTGCTCGACGGCGCCCTGCCGCAGTACGCGGACCTCGTCCCCCGCGCGTAGCTGGCAGACCGCTGCGGGCGGCTCAGCCCTCGAAGCGGTAGCCCAGGCCGCGCACCGTCACGAGCATGACCGGTTCGCCCGGCACGGTCTCGATCTTCGAGCGGATGCGCTTGATGTGCACGTCGAGGGTCTTGGTGTCCCCGAAGTAGTCCGCACCCCACACCCGGTCGATCAGCTGGCCGCGGGTCAGCACGCGCCCTGAGTTGCGCATGAGCAGCTCCAGCAGCTCGAACTCCTTGAGCGGCATCGCGATCTCACGGCCGTCGACGGCGACGGTGTGGCGCTCGAGGTCCATCCTGACGGAGCCGGCGTCGATCGTGCCCTGCGCATCATCCGCTTCGATACGACGCCGCATGACGGCACGGATGCGGGCGAGCAGTTCGCGGGTGGAGTAGGGCTTCGTGACGTAGTCATCGGCGCCGAGCTCGAGGCCGACGACGATGTCCACTTCGCTGTCCTTGGCGGTCAGCATGATGATCGGAACCTGCGACCGGGTGCGGATCTCGCGGCACACCTCGGTGCCGGGGATGCCGGGGAGCATGAGGTCGAGCAGTACGAGGTCGGGGGCGACCCGGTCGAAGGCCGCGAGACCGCGCGGGCCGTCCTTGGCGATCGTCGTCTCGTAGCCCTCTCGGCCCAGCAGGAAGGCGAGCGGCTCGCTGAGTGAGGACTCGTCTTCGACGATGAGGATGTGGGTCATGGGGTCGCTCCTGCGCTCGTCGTTCTGGATGCCTCGGGAAGTCGGATGGTGAAGGTCGAGCCGCGGCCGACCTGGGACCAGACGCGCACGTCACCGCCATGGTTCTGCACGATGTGCTTGACGATGCTCAGACCGAGGCCGGATCCGCCGGTGCGGCGCGAGCGCGCGGGGTCGCCGCGGAAGAAGCGCTCGAACACGCGGTCGAGTTCGTCCTCGGGGATGCCGGGACCCTGGTCGGTGACCGCGATCTCAATGACACCCGATTCGAGGCGGACGCCGACGCCGACGCGTGACCCTTTGGGCGAGTACTGGATCGCGTTGGCGATGAGGTTGTGGAGGGCGGTCACCAGCAGAGCCGTGTCGCCGAACACCTGTGCCTTGCTCGACGAGCCGGCGACGACCCTGACCCGGTTCGCCTCGGCGAGCACCCGGGTCTCGTCGAGGGCCAGGTGCACGACCTCGTCGAGGGAGACGAGGGAGGCCTCGGTCAGGGCGTCCGCCGCCTGGAGCCGGGAGAGCTCGATGATCTCCTGGGTGATGCTGGCGAGGCGGTCGGCCTCGCGGGTCAGGCGCTTCGCGAACCGCCGCACCTGGGCCGGTTCATCTGAGGCGGCCTGGAGCGCCTCCGCGAGCAGGCCGACGGCGCCGATCGGCGTCTTCAGCTCGTGGCTGATGTTGGCGATGAAGTCCCGCCGCACGGCATCGAGCCGATGCGATTCGGTGCGGTCCTCGGCGAGGAGGAGCACGTAGCGGGAGCCGAGCCGGGCGACGCGCACGGACATCGCCATGCTCACGTCACCGAACGGTCCCCTGGCGACCTCGACCTCCTCGTTCACCGACTCCCCCGACTTGCGCACCCGGTTGACGATCGCGACGAGCTCGGGATGGACGAGGGCTCCGTGGGCGACGAGTCCGTAGGCGAGCGCCCCGGGAGAAGCCTTGATGACGACGTTGGACGGGTCGACGACGATCCCGCCGGTGTCGAGCGCGTCGATGACGGCATCGACGCCGTCCGGAACGGAGGCGTTGATGACGCGGTGTGCGCGTTCCCCGCGCGCGGCGGCGAGGTGCATCAGGCTGACCAGGCCGACGCCGACGAGGAATCCGAAGACGAGCGACACGGGCACCAACCAACTGGAGTCCATAGGACCAGATTAGTTACCCGCACCCGGCCTGCCTGACGACCGTCCTTCCTCGTCACGGGTACTTTGGGTATTGTTCAGCCGATCGGCACCACCTGTTCACCCTGACGGCGCAGGCTGGCAGGAATTATGTGGATCCGACAGGGTCCACCGGGAAAGGACGACGATGCGCGAAGTATTCCAGCAGGAGCTGGCCGAGGTGCAGGAGCGCCTTGTCGAGATCGCGGCCTTGGTCGAGATCTCCATCCAGAACGCGACAGCGGCCTTCAACGACTCCAACATCTCCCTCGCCGAGAAGGTCATCGCCGAGGACGACAAGATCGACCGGGCCTCCCTCGCCCTCGACGAGCTTGCGATCAACATCCTGGCCCGCCAGCAGCCCGTGGCCCGCGACCTGCGCATCGTGGTGAGCGCGCTGCGCATCAGCGCCTCCCTCGAGCGCATGGGTGACCTGTCCGAGCACATCGCGCAGCTGGCCCGCTACCGTTTTCCGGACAAGGTCGTGCCGAAGAGCCTTCGCGGCACCTTCCAGGAGCTCGGCCAGCTCGATGTCGCCATCGCGAAGAAGCTCACCGAGCTGCTCAAGACGGAGAACCTCGTGCTCGCCGACGAGATCC
Organism: Microbacteriaceae bacterium; assembly: GCA_014378715.1. Lineage (GTDB taxonomy): Bacteria > Actinomycetota > Actinomycetes > Actinomycetales > Microbacteriaceae > Marisediminicola. The sequence goes on along the minus strand of JACMNE010000147.1, from coordinate 4,644 downwards.
GCAACGACGACGATCGCATCGACGAACTGCACGTGGGCGTGTTCGACGCGGTTCTCGGCGAGACCTGGCGCGGAGCGGCCGTCGACACGGTCGACGCGACCCTCGCGAGCCGGTACCACGAGCGCTTCGCCGACCACGCGGTCACGATCGCGAAGAACATCCAGTACCTCGCCACCGGCGAGTACGTCGGTTCCGCCGTCTAGGTACTCCAAGCCGACACGAGAGCGGGCGCGGCTCGACCGGGCCCGCTCTCTTCTGCGTGTCTCTTCTGCGGGCCCTGGTTTACTTCTTGCCCTGGGCTGCCACGGCTGCAGCGCCGGCCGCAGCCGCCTCAGGGTCGAGGTAGCGCGCCGGCCCGGTGGGGTGGAACCCCTCGTCGAGCTCGTACACGAGCGGGATGCCGGTCGGGATGTTGAGGTCGGCAATGTCCGCATCGGACACGCCGTCGAGGTGCTTCACGAGTGCGCGAAGCGAATTGCCGTGCGCCGTGACCAGCACGGTCTTGCCGGTGGCGAGGTCGGGCGTGATGTCGGACTCCCAGTAGGGCAACATCCGCTCGATCACGAGCTTGAGCGACTCCGTCCTCGGGAGGTCGGCGCCCAGGTCGGCATAACGGGGGTCGTGCGCCTGCGAGAACTCGTTGTCGTCGTCGAGGGGCGGCGGCGGCACGTCGAAGCTGCGGCGCCAGGTCTGGAACTGCTCCGGGCCGTACTCGGCCAGGGTCTGCGCCTTGTCCTTGCCCTGCAGCGCGCCGTAGTGGCGTTCGTTGAGACGCCAGGAGCGGCGCACGTCGATCCAGTCGCGGTCGGCGACCTCGAGGGCGATGTTCGCCGTCTGGATGGCGCGCTTGAGGCGCGAGGTGTGCTGCACATCGGGGAGGAGTCCGGAGGCGGCGAGGAGCTCGCCGGCGCGCTTCGCCTCGGCGACGCCCTGCTCGCTGAGCGGCACATCGACCCACCCGGTGAAAAGGTTCTGCTGGTTCCACACGGAATTGCCGTGGCGCAAGAGGATCAGGGTGTAAGTCATCCGGCCAGTTTATCGAGGCGGGCGATCCACTTGACTGCGCGATCCGCGGGACAAGGCCGTCTGCGGAAGAATGGACGGATGCCCATCGGTTCCGTCACCCGTGGCACAACGGGCACCAACCGCCTGCGCCGCGTCGACCGGTGGATCGCCCAGCTGCCCGCGTTCACCCGGGCAGATGCCCCCCTCGTCGTCGACCTCGGCTTCGGGGCGTCCGCGACGACGACCCTCGAACTGCACGAGCGGCTCGCCCGCGTGCGCGCCGGCGTGGCCGTGGTCGGGATCGAGATCGACCCGGAGCGGGTGGCGCTGGCCGCGACATCCGCTCGGGAGGGGGTGGAGTTCCGGCTCGGCGGCTTCGAGGTGCCCCTCGGAGGTCGCTCGGCCACCGTGATCCGGGCGTTCAACGTGCTGCGGCAGTACCCGGAGGGCGACGTGCTCGCCCAGTGGCAGCGGATGTCGGCACGACTGTCACCCGGAGGAGTGCTCGTCGAGGGGACCTGCAGCGAGCTCGGCCGCGTCGCGAGCTGGATCGACGTGGCGGAGGACGGCCCGCGGAGCCTCAGCATCAGCCTGCGCCTGGCGGAACTGGAGAAGCCGTCGATCGTGGCGGAGCGGCTTCCGAAGGCGCTGATCCACCGCAACGTGCCGGGCGAGCGGGTGCACACGCTGATGCTCGACCTCGACCGGCACTGGCGGCTGAACGCGCCGCTGTCGACGTGGGCGCCGAGCCAGCGCTGGATCGCGACCGTGCGGGGGCTCGCCGACGACGGCTGGCCGGTGCTCGGCGGGGTGCGCCGCTGGCGACTCGGCGAGCTGACGGTCGACTGGGCGGCGGTCGCGCCGCTCGGGTTCGCCTGGGGCGGGTAGACACCGGGGCGGGTGAGCACGGGGCGGGTGACCCGAGCCTCACACCTCGGGCAGCAGCGCCCTCGCCTCGTCGACCGGGGTGCCGGTCGCGACCATGAGGTCGACGACGAGGGGGCGCATCAGCAGCACTAGAACGGCCTCCGTGACATCCGCTCCCGGCAGAAGCACGGCAGGGTCGAGGTCCCCGGCGACCGCGGCGAGCTCGACCCTGGCAAGCGACTGGTCGTTCGCCAGGCAGCGGATGCCGGCGGAGATCCGCCCGACGACGGCCGCGAGCTCGGGCCTCGCCGCCCCGTCGCGCACGAGGAAGTCGACGCGCCGGGTGATGATCCTCAGATGCCGTGAGGCGAGGTCGAGGCAGCCGAGCAGGCGGGCCTGGGCGCGCAGCTCGGGCAGGTGACGGCGCAGGAACGGGGAGATCTTCGCGATGCCGATCGCGGACTCGAGCGACGATGTCCAGTCGTCGACGAGCTGCTGGGTGCGCCGGAGCCGGGTGAGGGCGAGATCCGCGGCGGGCTCGTCGGCGGTCTCGAGGGCGAGCTGCAGCGTGCCGAGCGCCTCGTCGATGGTGGAGAACAGCCGCTTCGCATCGCGGGCGGCGGCGCGGCGCGGATCACGCGGGATGAGGGCCGTGACCACCAGCGCGACGACCCCGGCGACGAGCCCGTCGAGGCTGCGCACGAACACGCCGCCCTCCGGCGCGGGCAGCAGCATCACGAGCATCGACTGCACGCCGGCCGCAACCGCGAACGCCGGGCTCGGGGAGATGAAGCGGGCGATGAGCAGAGTGACCCCGAGCACCAGCGCGAGCTGCCAGGGACCGGATCCGATCAGGAAGAGCAGCACCTCGCTGAGGCTGATGCCGATGAGGATCCCGACGAGGATGTCGAGCACCCGGCGTGGGCGGGCGTCGCGGGCGAAGCCGAGCGCGGTGATCGTGACGGTGACGGCGACGACCGGGAACTGGTGACCGAGCAGGTAGTGGGCGATCGCGTAGGACGCCGTCGCAGCGATCGTGATCTGGATCGCGGCGGGCACCGAGGTCGCGACCCGTCGCATCCGCTGGGTGATCTCGATTCGGCGCCGGAGCGACCGCTCCAGGCGCCGGATCGCGTTCGCGGAGGGTCCGGCCATCGGCTAGCGCTGGACGGCCCCGAGCCTGGGCAGACGCGGGACACCCGCCACGGCTCCGGCGGTCGCCGGCACGATGATCTCCTGCGCCGCCGCGACGAGAGCGTCGGAAGCGGCCACCGAGAGTACGGCGGTCTCGTCGGTGGTGCGCTTGACGAGGGCGAGGGCGATCGGCCCGAGCTCGAAGTGGATGGCGGAGGAGGTGATGACGCCCACCGCCTTCTCGCCGAGGGAGACGACGTCGCCTGGCGCGGGCAGCACGGCCTCAGAGCCGTCGAGGTGCAGCATCACGAGGCGGCGGGGCGGGTGGCCGAGGTTGTGCACCTTGGCGACCGTCTCCTGCCCGCGGTAGCAGCCCTTCGACAGGTGCACGGCGGAGCGCAACCAGTCGAACTCGTGCGGGATGGCCTTCTCGTCCGCCTCGGCGGAGAACCGGGGGCGCCAGGCTGCGATGCGCAGGGCCTCGGCGGCAAGGAGGCCAGCGACGTGGGACGGCGCGGCGGGCGACGGCGCGACGCCGATGGGCGCACCGGCACCGGCGGCGACCCCGGCCGAGATCGTGGCGAGCGCCTCGCGCGGCACGATGGTCTCCTGCCAGCTCCAGTCGGCCGCGGGGTGGCCGGTCGGGGCGGCGTACTGGTATCCGCCGTCGGCGACGCGGTTCCACGGGTCCCGCCAGACGAGCGGCACACCGTCCGGCGACGCCGCGGGCAGGCCGGGAACGGGCCCGACCGATCCGATGGTCACGAACTCGGCGCTGCGGTCGGTCGGCTCGACGCGGAGCATAAAACGCATCCGCAGCAGCCAGGCGAGCAGCCCGGGCGCCTGCGCGCGCTCCAGCAGCATCCAGAGGGTCTCGCCGTCGTCGACGAGGCCGACGGCGTACTCGAGCCGTCCAGTCTGGTCGAGGATGAGCGTCTCGCTCGACTGGCCAGGCACGAGGCCGCGCACCGACTGGCTGGAGATGGAGTCGATCCAGGTGAGCCGGTCCGGCCCGCCGACCGAGAGGATCGCGCGGCTCGACAGGTCGACGATCGCGGCGCCGGCGGCAAGCGCGCGCTGCTCGCGGAACGGGTCACCGTAGTGCGCGGCGACGGTCGCGTCGTCACCGGTCGCGGCGACGGCCCCGGGGAGGGAGAGGAACGGACTGGGGGCGGCAGAGGCCAGGGGTTCAGTCGACACGGGCGAGCCTTCCTGAGGCGTGGGAGCGGAGGTCTTGGCCGAGGGCGGCGATGTCCCACGCCCAGAGCAGGTGGTTCTCGACGAGGCCGTAGAGCCGGGTTGACGCGGCATGCTCCTTGGAGTTGGCCGACCGCAGCACGGCGTCGGTGACGAGATCGATCCGCGGTCCCTTGACCTGGCCGATGTACAGCTCGCTCACCCCGCCCGGGTGCACCAGCGACACCTCGATGTCGAAGGCGTTGTTGGCGTTGCGCAGCGTCTCGACGGCGCTCGCGGTGGAATAGGGGGTGGGGCCGACACCGGGCAGGAGGCCGGGGCCCGGGTCGCTCGAGGTCGCGGGACGGCTGAGGCGCCAGTACCCCGTCTCGGTCGCCAGGAAGCGGATGTCGGTCTCCGCAGCATCCGCTTCGGGATCGATCAGCCAGGTGTAGGAGGTGT
>JACMNE010000146.1 GCA_014378715.1 Microbacteriaceae bacterium | reverse complement strand
GGTCTATCCCGTCGCCCGTCGTTCACCCACCGGCCACACGATTGGCCCAGGATTGCGGCCATGCTCGCGATGACAGGAACCATCCATGCGGCCGGATCCATCCCCGGTCTCGGTGAGTTGTGCCGAGGGATCCGACGCACCCACGAGCATCTCCTCCTCGCGGTCGACCAGATGCTGGTGTTCCTCCCCGCCGTGGGCACGGTGCTGGTGACCGAGAAGGATCGGGATGTCACGGTCGACGTCGTCGCGGACACGCATGCCGAGCTGTCCACAAGGGTCGCACTCGTCGAGGCGGCGCTGAGGTCGACGCTGCCCCTATCCTCCCTTCGGCTCGACTGGCGGAAGGCCGGGGCGATCCCGGTGCCCTTCCGCTGATTCCCCGTGTCGCTCTGGGTGGGCAACGGCCGCGAGGAGCTGATCGCCGCACTCACCGTGTTGCTGCCGTGGGGACTCCCGAGAACGATCAATGCGCTGGCCGCGGTGAACTACGCCGCGTCAGCGGACCTCTGAACCGCACCGTTGGGGGAGCCGCTGACCACGGTTTGGGGGACAAACTGAGTCAAAAGGGTGATAGCTTGGCTGCTTTGACAGTATTGTCGCACTATCGGACATTGACGTTCGCGGTGGCTTAATAAAGGGGGGAGACCTTTATGGGTTCTCTAATTCTCATGATCATCGGTCTGGCCGTAATGGCCGGTGGCTACATCTTCTATTCCAGATACCTGTCACATCGCGTATTCAAGCTCGATGCCGCCTTCGTGACCCCGGCGCACGAGCTCAGGGACGGTGTGGACTACGTTCCGACGAACAAGTTCATCCTCTGGGGCCATCACTTCACCTCGGTGGCTGGCGCAGCCCCCATCGTCGGGCCGGCGATCGCCTTGATCTGGGGCTGGCTCCCGGCTCTCCTGTGGGTGACCCTCGGTACCGTGTTCTTCGCCGGCATGCACGACCTCGGCACGCTCTGGGCCTCGAGCCGCAACAAGGGCAAGTCCATCGGCGCCCTGTCCGGCCGCTACATCGGCACGCGCGGGGCCAACCTGTTCCTGGTCGTCATCTTCCTGGTGCTGCTCATGGTCATCGCGGCATTCGCCGTCGTCATCAAGAACCTCCTCATCAGCACGCCGGGAGCGGTCATCCCGGTGTGGGGTGCGATCATCGTGGCCCTCCTCGTTGGCGTGGCCGTGTACCGTCTTCGCTGGCACCTGCTGCCGGTCACCGTCGTCGGCGTCGTCGCCCTGTACGCGCTCATCGTCGTGGGCGACTCACTGCCGGTCGTCCTTCCCGAATCGACATTGGGAATGTCACCGGCCACATTCTGGATTGTCGCCCTTTTTGCTTATGGCGCGATCGCATCACTGCTACCGGTGTGGGTGCTCCTGCAGCCGCGTGACTATATCAATGGGGTACAGCTTTTTGTCGGCCTGATCCTGCTGTTCGGGTCCGTGCTCCTGGCCTCGCTGTTCTCGGCCACCCCGCCGAACATCGTCGCCCCGATGTTCAACATGAACGTTCCCGATGGCACGCCGAACATGATCCCGCTGCTGTTCGTCACGATCGCCTGCGGTGCGATCTCGGGCTTCCACGGCATGGTGTCCTCTGGAACCACCTCGAAGCAGCTCGACAAGGAAACGGATGCCCGGTTCGTCGGGTACTTCGGCGCCGTCGGCGAGGGCCTGCTCTCGCTCGGCACGATCCTCGCGGTCATCGGCGGGATCAAGTCGGTTGCCGAGTGGAACGAGATCTACAGCTCATTCGGCACGGCCGGGGTCAACGCGTTCGTCGAGGGGGGTGCCAACCTCATGCAGAGCGGCATCGGCCTGCCCGCATCGCTCAGCGCCACCCTGCTGGCGACCATGGCTGTGCTGTTCGCCGCCACCACAATGGACACCGGAATGCGACTCCTGCGCTTCGTCGTACAAGAGGCCGGAGAGGCATTCAAGGTCAAGATCGGCAAGATCCCGGCGACACTCATCGTCGTCGTACTGGGGCTCGGTCTGACGTTCTCGCAGGGCCTCGGAGGCGAGGGCGGCCTGCGCATCTGGCCGCTGTTCGGCACCACGAACCAGCTGCTCGCATCGTTGAGCCTCGCGATCATCGCGGTGATCCTGATCCGCAAGGGCCGCAACCCCATGACGGCGTTGATTCCGCTGGTGATCATCTTCAGCATGGCGCTCTGGGCGGCGATCGTGCAGTTGGGCAGTTTCGCGAACCCGAACGACCCGGACTGGATGCTCTTCGGTCTCGACGTGATCATCATCGTGGCGAGCGTGTGGGTCGCGGTGGAGTCGATCCAGGCAATGCGGAGGGCCAAGAAGCTGGTTCCAGAGGACGAGAACGCCGACGCCGAATTGACGTCATCAGGGAAGCCGTCCGCCTAGATGGAACCGACGTCCACCGACCCGCGCCGGGAGAGACTCTCCCGGCGCGGGTCGCGTCTCTGGGTGGGCCTGAACGAGTTGTTTGTGGGCCCGTACCGTCAGATGTTCGCACGGGAACAACGGGACGAAGACGATCTCTTCATGGTGGCGGTGCTCGGCGAAGCGCTCGGAGTGCCCGACCCGGCCGCGTATTACACCGCAGAACTCATGCCCGCCCTGTGGGAGGACTTCCACGCCTGGCACCGGCGCATCGGCATCCCGCGCTCACCCCTGGACCACGTCGGATGCTGCTGACACTCGCCGGCGAACGGAGAGTGCTCTTCGTCGGGGGCAAGGGCGGAGTGGGCAAGACGTCCGTGACATCCGCCTTCGCACTCGCCAGGGCACGGGAAGGCGGACGGGTGCTGATCGTCTCCACCGATCCGGCCCACAATCTCGGCCACATCTGGAACAGGCGCCTGTCCGATTCCGTCACCCGGGTGTTCACCGCCGCCGCCGGAGCCTCGACCGCCGGGACTGCGCCAGCCGGGTTCGTCGATGCCGTGGAGATCGACCCGCACGCCAGCATCGAGCGGCACTTCGCCGCGGTGAGCGCGACGATGATGAAGCTCCTTCCCGAGCGGTCGCACCGGTCCGCGAAAGCGCACCTCGAGCTGGCGAAGAGCGCGCCGGGCAGCCACGAGTCCGCCGTGCTTGAACGCGTCGCCGAGCTGCTGACCCTCGGTCTCGACGACTACGACCTCGTTCTGTTCGACACCGCGCCGTCGGGCCACACTCTGCACCTGCTCGGCCTGCCGGGCAAGCTGACGGGGTGGACGGAGTCACTGCTCACCAACCGTTCGAGGTCCGACCGTTTCGCCGCCGCGGCCCGAGGGGTGGTCGGCGGTGAGAAGCCCGCGGCGGCGGCGGCCGACGCGGAACTGCGGCGCACCCTGCTTGCCCGCCGGGACCGGTTCTCGCGCATGAACACGACGATCACCGACGGCACCGTGACCGGATTCGTGGTGGTGACCGTGGCGGAGCGGATGCCGGTCGCCGAGTCATTGGACATCGTGCGTCAGCTGCACGGCCTCGGCGTCGATGTGGCGTCCGTCGTCGTCAATCGCCGCTCCCCGGGCGACGCCGGGGCCTTTCTCGCCGAGCGCAGGGGCCACGAGGACGAGTGTCTCCGCGAACTGCGGACGAGCCTTCGTGATGTGCCGACGATCGAACTGCCGCTGCTGGTCCGGGACCTGACCGGTGACGACGCGCTGGGGGAGCTAGCCGACCTGCTGGCGGCTGCCGGGTCCTGAACCCGGCGGGAGCGAGGCCGACTTCACCGGAATCCAGAGGTGGACGACCTCACTGGCCAGTCCAGCCGGCCGCGAGGTCAGCGCTCCCATGGCGACGGAATGCTCCCCGATGCACCTCGCCGACGTCGCCCGCCGGGTAGGTCCGGCCGGCGAATCGAGCCCGCGCTAGGCTCTGGGCATGTCCTCAGTCTGTGATTGATCGGTCGCGCCGCTTCCGGCAGCTCGACTCCTCACCCACCGCGCCCTCGGCGCCTCCTCAGCTGGGACCTTCCACCATGTCTTCTCTCCGGAACGCACGTTATATCGACGTGCTCAGATTGCCTCGTGTTCCCCTGACCTTCGTCAGCGCTCTCGTCGGGCGATCGGCCTATGCCCTCGTCATCCTGCCCCTACTGTTCGCCGTCCAGGCGACGAGCGGGTCGGTCGCCACCGCCGGGATCGCCGTCGCCGCCTACGGGGCCACGGCGTCGTTTCTGGCACCCCTGCGCGCCCGCCTCATCGACCGGCACGGCCGACGGCCGGTGTTGCTGGCCCTCGCTCTCGCTTTCGGCGGGGCGCTGCTGTCGCTCGCCTGCGGGGCGTTCCTGGGGTGGTCCGGCCCGACCATGGTGGTCCTCGCCGGACTCGCCGGCTCGGTGGCACCGCCGCTCGGGCCGGCGATGCGCGTCGCCTGGTCGGAACTGGCGCCGGAACCCACGCTGCTGCGGAAGGCCCTCAGCTTCGATTCCGTCGTGGAGGAGCTCCTGTACCTGGTCGGGCCGGCGGCCGCTGGAATCGCCCTGGTCGTCATCGACCCCGGAGTCGCGCTCCTGGTCCCGGCCGTGCTGGTCGTGCTCGGGACCGTTTTCTTCGTGATGACTCCGGCGATCCGGCGCGGGGCCCGTTCCCATGCCGCGGAGGACGCGACATCCGCTGTCCCGAACGGCGACCGTCCGACTCTCCTGGGGAACACCCACTTCATCGGACTCCTGCTGCCCGCCCTGGTCGCCGGGCTTGTCTCCGGCAACCTGACCATCGCGATTCCCGCGCTGTTCCCCGGCACAGGGGGAGCCGCCGCCGCCGGGATCGTGCTGGGGCTGTTCGCGGGCGGCAGCGCCGTGGGCGGGCTGGTGTTCGGAGCGCTTCGTATTCCGGGCCGGGCACGCCTCCAGGTCATCGTCATCGCGGTGATCCTGGTGGTCGGCTCGACCCTGATCGGCCTCGCGCCGGGCACCGTCTGGGTGGTGGTGACCGTGGTGGGTGCGGGCGCTTTCTTCTCGCCGGTGATGATCGTCGCCTATTTTGCAGCCAACGACTTCGGCGGGGAGCGTCGCAGGACCGAGGCCACGACCTGGGTCAACACCAGCCACAACATCGGAGGAGCGGCTGGGAGCGCTCTCGCCGGAGTTCTGATCCAAGTGGCGGGGGTGCCAGCGGCCTTCCTGATGTCGGGAGCCACGGCGCTGCTGCTTCTCGCCGGGGCGTACGTCCTCGCCCGCGGACCGGTTCGCACGCCGAGGCCGCGCCGGCACGAGGCTTGAGATCCGGATCGCCCAAGCAGATAATGATGCCCTCGATGCTCGTCAATCTTCCGGTGACTGATCTGGAACGCGCGAAGGCGTTCCACACGGCGATCGGATTCACCATCAACCCGGTCTTCTCTGACCGAAACGCTGCCTGCGTCGTCGGCGAGGGGCACCACAGCTATTTCATGATCCTGGTGCGCGAGTCCTGCCAGACCTTCACGGAGCTGCCGATCGGTGATCCGGCTGTGAACGCCTGTGCATCCACGGCAATCTTCCTCGGCAGCCGCGAGGCGGTCGACAGGTCCGTCGCCGACGGCATCACCGCAGGGGGTTCGGAGCCTCAGCCGGCCACTGACTACGGATTCATGTATCAGCGCCAGCTCACCGACCCCGACGCAACCTCCTCGAATTCGGCTGGATGGATCCCGACGCGGCGGACCTGCGTCCGACGGCCGTCGCGAATCAGCAGGACTGAGGTCGCTGGCTCCACGCGACTACGGCCAGTACGGCGGAGTGACGCGGGGCCTGGAGGTCGTCGGGGAGCGCTGGGCCCTGCTCATCATCCGCGACCTGCTCGTGGGGCCGCGGTGGTACGGGGAACTCGCCGCGGGCCTCGCCCGGATCCCGAGCAACATCCTGGTGGCCCGGCTGAAGGAGCGGCAGGCGGCGGGGGTGATCACGGGCTTCGCCATAGGCTCGATCATGCCCGCGTCGATGCAGACCGCCACCCTCGGGGTCGACCGCCAGTTCGCCGGCGTCGCCTCCGCCATGGTCAACACGAGCCAGCAGGTCGGCGGCTCGATCGGCACCGCTCTGCTCAACACCCTGGCAGCCACCGCGGCGACGGACTACGTGTCCTCGCACCCGCCGGCGACCGCAACCGGTGCCCCGACATTCGTTTTTCCCTACAGTGGTGGCAGAGCACAACGGAGTGAGAGGAGCCCATCATGAGCACTGTGTTCAGCAAAGAGGAGAAGGCCGCAATGCGCGCGGCGGCAGCGGAGGCGAAGGCCGCGAAGGCCGGCGTCGACCTCGAGGCCGCCTGCCGCGCGGTGATCGACGAGATGACCGGCACCGACCGGCAACTGGCCGAGACCCTGCACCGGCTGGTCAGGGAGAACACCACCCTGGGAGCGAAGACCTGGTACGGGATGCCGGCCTACGCCACCGCGGAGGGAAAAGTCGTGGTGTTCTTCCAGAGTGCCGCCAAGTTCACGGTGCGCTACGCCACGATCGGGTTCCAGCCTGACGCGAACCTCGACGACGGCGACTTCTGGCCGAGCTCCTACGCTGTCACCGCGCTCGACGCGGCGGACCAGGATCGCCTCGTCGCGCTGCTGAAGAAGGCTGTCAACTAGAGTCCGTCGCGTAGCGCCCGTCGGCCAGAGCCCCGTGGCGCCGGGCACGCCGGCGTTCTATGCTCCCCAGCATGACTCCACGCCGGTCGAGCACCTGGGGGATGGGCGCGGCCATTCTCATCGCCGTCCTCGCGGGCTTCCTGATCCCCCACGCGCGAACCGCCCTGGTCGGGGCGCTGGTGCTGACCGGCGCGACGATCATCTTCGCGGTGGCGGCGACCTGGAGACTGCGACCCAGCTGGGACGCCGACTCCTGGCCCGAGCAGTCCTCGGACGGGGCAGTCATCCATCGCCGCCTGCGACGCATCTGGCTCGCGCAGTGCACCCTGGCTCCTCTCCTGATCGCCGGCGGCATCTGGGCGCTGATCGAGGGCAGGGCGGTCGGAGTGCTCTGGATCGGCATCGGCGCGTTCACCCTGTACACCGCGACCTCAGGTCTCAAGCGGATGCAGGCGGCCACCGACCCCCCGGGCACACCCGAGTGACTCTCGGCGCGGTTATCAGCGTTACGGCGCGACCCCGTTCCCGGCGGCTTCGAACAGATAGGCGGTGGGGTCG
>JACMNE010000145.1 GCA_014378715.1 Microbacteriaceae bacterium | reverse complement strand
AGTGCCGCTGGCGTCTGAACGTTCTTGCGCGACGTGAGGACCTGGTCGATGAGACCGTACTCGAGCGCAGCATCCGCTCCCAGGATCTTGTCGCGGTCGATGTCCTTGTTGACCTGCTCCGGGCTCCGGTTGGAGTGGAACGACAGGGTCGCCTCGAGCCAGGTGCGCATCCGCAGGATCTCCTGCGCCTGGATCTCGATGTCCGATGCCTGGCCGCGACCCGCGTCACCCGTGGAGGGCTGGTGGATCAGGATGCGGGCGTTCGGCAGCGCGAGGCGCTTGCCTGGCGTCCCGGCCGCGAGCAGCACAGCGGCGGCGGAGGCCGCCTGGCCGAGGCAGACCGTCATCACGTCGGGGCGGATGTACTGCATCGTGTCGTAGATGGCCGTCATCGCGGTGAACGAGCCACCGGGAGAGTTGATGTACATCACGATGTCGCGGTCGGGATCCTGGCTCTCGAGCACGAGCAGCTGGGCCATCACGTCGTCGGCGGATGCGTCGTCGACCTGCACGCCGAGGAAGATGATGCGGTCCTCGAAGAGCTTGGCGTACGGGTCCTGGCGCTTGTACCCGTAGGCCGTGCGCTCCTCGAAGGTCGGGAGGATGTAGCGGGACTCGGCGCTCGGGCCGGCCGTCCCGCCGAAGGAAGAGATATCCATGGTGTGTGCCTTAGTTCTCGGGGGTTGCCGGCGTGCCGGTGGTGTTGTCGTTCGCCGAGTCGGTCGAGACCTTCTCGTCGGTCACTGACTCGTCGGTTCCGCCGCCGCCGATGACCTCTGACGCGTACTCGCGCAGGTGGTCGACGAAGCCATAGGCGAGCGCCTCCTGAGCGGTGAACCAGTTATCGCGGTCGTTGTCGATGAGGATCTGCTCGACGGACTTGCCGACCTGCTCCGCGGTGAGCTCCGCCATCCGCTGCTTCATGTCGAGGATGACCTTCGCCTGCGTCTGGATGTCAGCGGATGTCCCGCCGAAGCCACCGGACGGCTGGTGCAGAAGCACACGCGCGTTCGGCGTGATGTAGCGCTTGCCCTTCGTGCCGGAGGAGAGCAGGAACTGACCCATCGACGCGGCCAGTCCGATGCCGACCGTGACGATGTCGTTCGGCACGAACTTCATCGTGTCGTAGATCGCCATGCCCGCGGTGATCGAGCCACCCGGGGAGTTGATGTAGAGGAAGATGTCACGCTTCGGGTCCTCTGCCGCCAGCAGCAGGATCTTGGCGCAGATCTCGTTGGCGTTGTCGTCTCGCACCTCTGAGCCAAGCCAGATGATGCGGTCCTTGAGGAGTTGGTCGAAAATGCTGTTGACCAATGCCGGTTGGGCCATTGTTGCGCTCCGTTTCAGTTTCGCTTGGTTCGAATCTATCGGAGCGGATCGACCGAATCGGGCGTGTTCGCCCTCGGCAGATTGCTGCTGCACAACTGCCCCGGCCCCGGGCGATCACTCGGCGCGATCAGTCGGCGAGGTTGGCGCGGAGCCCTCCGCCGCCGAACCCGATGCTCAGGATCCCCCGGCGTCGCAGGATCGGCACCAGCTCGTCGAGCATCCGGTGCATGGTGACGGGGTGCAGGTCGCCCCAGAGCAGCATGCCGTCGTTGTCGGCGGACTGTGCACTTCCCCACAGCAGGTCGGTGTCGGCCCTCGCGATCACGTGTGACGCCCACCCCGCACAGACCCCACGCACAAGGGCCCGCCGCAGTGCGACGGGCCCTTCAGGTGCGGTGGAACCTAGTGGTTGTGACCGGTGTGGTCGTCGTGGTCGTGACCGGCGTGGTCGTCGGCGTCGCCGCCACCCGCCAGCACGTCGACGAGCTCGCTGTCGTCAACCGCGTTCGTCGCCGAGGCTGTGAATGAGGAGATGTCGACGGGCTTGCCGTCTCCATCGACGACGCTCGCCTTGCTCAGCACGACTGCGAGGGCCTTGGCGCGGGCGACCTCGCCGACCATTCCGGGGATCTGGCCGTTCTGGTCGAGCACCTTGATGAACTCGCCGGGCTCCATGTCGTACTGGGCCGCGCCCTGCACGAGGTACTGGGTGAGTTCGTTCTGGCTGACCTTGATCTCCTTCGCCTCGGCGATGGAGTCGAGCAGGATCTGCGTGCGGAACGTCTTCTCGCTCGAGATGGTGACCTCGGCGCGGTGCTCCTCATCCTCGAGACGGCTCTCGTTCTCGAGGTGACGGTGCACCTCGTCCTCGACGAGCTTGGCGGGGACCGGGATGTCGAGGGTCTCGAGCAGCTTGTCGACGACCTGGTCGCGGGCCTGGGCACCCTGGCCGAAGACCTTCGACTTGCTGACCTGGGCTTCGATGTCGGCACGGAGCTCCGCGATCGTGTCGAACTGGCTCGCGATCTGCGCGAAGTCGTCGTCGGCGACGGGAAGCTCGCGCTCCTTGACGGCCAGGAGGTTGATCGTGATCTGGGCGGTCTCGCCTTCGTTGTCGCCACCGAGCAGCTTCGACTCGAAGGTCGTGGTCTCGCCGGCGCTCAGGGAGTCGAGCGCCTCGTCGATGCCATCGATGAGGTCGCCGGAGCCGACCTCGTAGGAGATCGCGTTGGCCGTGTCGACCTCTTCGCCGTTGATCGACGCAACGAGGTCGATCTGGGCGAAGTCGCCGGTCTTGGCCGGGCGCTCGACGGTGATGAGCGTGCCGAAGCGGGCGAGCAGGTTGGTCAGCTCGGTCTCGACCTCTTCGGGCTCGACGGTGATGGAGTCGACGACGAGCTCGAGTCCGTCGAGGTCGGGCAGATCGAACTCGGGGCGCACGTCGACCTCGACGACGATGACGAGGTCACCGGAGAAGTCCTTGAGGTCGGGCAGCTGCGAGACATCCGCTTCTGGACGGCCCAGGGGACGGATCTTCTCTTCCGTGACGGCGAGACGGTAGAACTTGTCGAGGGCGTCGCTCACGGCGTGGTTCAGCACCTCGCCGCGGCCGACGCGCTGGTCGATGATGGGCGGCGGAACCTTGCCCTTGCGGAATCCCGGAATCGTGATCGACTCCGCGATGTGCCCGTAGGCGTGGGTCACGCTGGGCTTCAGGTCTTCCGGGGTGACCGAAATGGTGAGCTTGACGCGAGTGGGGTTCAGCTTCTCGACCGTGGTCTGCACGATGGATTCTCCTGTGTTCGACGTACTGCGTACTGCGTACTGGATATGGTGGCCTTGCAAAATCTGGGGTGTTCGTCGGGGCGACAGGATTCGAACCTGCGGCCTCCCGCTCCCAAAGCGGGCGCTCTACCAAGCTGAGCTACGCCCCGGTGTTCGTGCAGGTGCTGTGGTACGGGTGGTGCGGGTGGGCCAAGTGAATTTGGCCCCGGCAAGTCTAGCCGAGCCCACGGAACACGGGCTGCCAGTTGTGTGTAATAGGATTGCCGAGCACGAAACGGTCCACCGGCCGAGAATTCCGGGGATGTAGCTCAATGGTAGAGCCTCAGTTTTCCAAACTGATGGCGCGGGTTCGATTCCCGTCATCCCCTCCACATGGACAGCGGCAGCAGCATCTCCTGGGTCGCAGCGGAGGGCGGCAAGTCACTCCCCTGGCTCTCCGCGAACGGGGCTCCGGCGCCCAAGCGGGTGATCCTGGTCGACGACACCATCACAGCGGATGCCGCCTACCGGTCGGCCTCACAGGGTGTCGCGCTGCTCTGGAACGGCGACTATCACGGCGCCCGTCAGATCCTCACGGCTCTCGAGCACCGCACTCGTCCGAAGCCCGACACCACCACCCGCCCCATGTCCGAACTGTTCTACCGCTACCGCCAGAACCGGTCCCACCGGGCACGCATCCTGTCGATGATCCTCGTCCCCCTCGGGGCGGGGAACGCCATCGAGCTGCGGCGGGCTCCCGACGTGCGGGATGCGAGTCTCGCGGCGTATGGGCGCGTAGACGCGACATCCGCTGTCTCGCTGCAAGAGATCGTTGGGGCGATCGGGGCGCAACAGTGGCGCGCGAAGGGGATTCCGGTGGCGGCACTCGGCGCGTCGGTGCATCCGCACTACGGCACGTTCTTCCCGGTGCGGAGCGAGTATGTCGATCTCGTTGCTGCGGAGCCGCTCGGGTCGATGGCGACCGCGGTGGTGCTGACCCGGACGTCGGGAACACGGCCGGTGCAAGCGGGGCTGATGCGAACGGCGCCGGTGCGAACCGCGTTCGACATCGGGACCGGCACCGGGGTGCTCGCGGCGGTGCTCGCCCGGCGGGGTGTCGAGCGGGTGGTCGCGACGGACATCGAGCCGCGGGCGGTCGCGTCAGCGCGGGACACAGTCTTGCTCCTGGGCTTCGCCGATCGGGTGGAGGTCGTACTCGCCGACCTGTTCCCTGATGGTCAGGCCGACCTCATTGTCTGCAATCCCCCATGGATTCCCGCGATGGCGCATTCGCTGCTCGATGCTGCGGTCTACGACCCGGGGTCGCGGATGTTGCGCGGATTCCTCGAGGGAGCCGTCGCGCACCTGTCGCCGGGTGGTGAGGTGTGGCTCGTGCTGTCGGACTTCGCCGAGCTCGTGGGGTTGCGAACGAGGGAGGACCTGCTCGCGCTGATCGCGTCGGCCGGGCTTCAGGTGGTCGGGTCGAGGGCCGTGCCGGCGGTGCATGCCCGGGCAGCGGATGTGACGGATCCGCTGCATGCGGTGCGGGCCGCTGAGGTCACGACGCTGTGGCGGCTCGCGGTCGCGTGACCGCTCAGTCGCCGGTGAGCTCGTCGCGAGCCATCTGGAGCTCGTCGCGAGCCATCTGGAGACGATTCTTCGCGATGTAGACATTGAGCGCGCGGATGATGGTGATCACCAGCCAGAACAGCGCGACAATGGCCGCCAGTGCCACAACCCCCAAGACGATGGAATACACGGTGACTATGTTGGACATGCGGTAAGGCTAATCGCTGAGTGAATTCCACGACTTGGTCTTGTGTGCTGCTGTCCCCTCGCCGGAGCAGGGACGTCGGATCCAGGTGCGGGCGAAGGGGTAGGCGACGGTCAGCCGATTATCGGCGCCGCGGCCCGGACCCACGCTGTCCGGTTGACGATGGTGAATCCGAGTCGGGCCAGATTTCTCAGACTGGGTGATCCAGCAGCTGCGGAGGCTGCCACCAGAGAGGCTCCGAGAGCGTGGGCCACCCGGAGCCGGTGTGCGAGAAGAGCGGTCTGGGCTCCGGTGCCGCGGGCTGTGGGAAGGCTGGCCGCCCCACCGAGGACCGCAACCGTGCCGTGCAGCGACATCGCCGCTGCAGCCTGGGCGCGGCCGTCGCGGGATGCGATGAACGGTCGAATCTCCGGGACGGCGTGTTCGGCGCGGATGAGGGCGCTGACTGCCTGGACAGCTCCGTAGCCGGAGTCAAGGAGGTCAAGAAAAAGCGCATGATCGTGGGCGGTGGAAACCTCGTGGATCCGCCAGCGGTCGGCCCCCGGAGTGAGGCCGCTGGGGTGATCTGGTGCTTCGTCGGGATCGACCGCGCCGGGACGCAGGAAGGCGACGGGTCGGTTCGGTGTCGGTGTGAAGCCACGTCCTCGGAGCTGGGCTACGAGCGCCTGAGACGGCGTGGTTGCCACGACCGTGATGTCCCGAGGGGACGCGAAGCGCGCCAATACCTCCGGGAGGAACTCGATGGACTCCTCGGTCACTCCCTCGACGGTATTCAGGAAGCCAAAGTCACCATCGGTAGCCCTCGTCACTCGTAGCCCGCTCTGACTGAACGACGCGAATTGGCCGGGGAGACCCGCTGCGGATGCTGCCTCGAGCGACATGGTCCGACGCTCGAAGAGAGACAACTCGGCATCGTTCACAAAGTCGCCGACGGAATCCTGCACTTTTGAAGCGTAGCTTCGGCCGGGCGCCATCACTTCTTCCCTGCCTCCGGGAGCTGGAGGGTGGGGAGTTGGTTGGCGGGTTTGGTCGTGTAGACCCGTCCGGAGGGGCTCGTCCATTCCAGGGTGCCGTCGCTTTCGGGTGACTGGGTGAGCTTCCAGTCGGTTTCTTCCTTCTGGGTGTGGTGTTTCTGGCAGAGGT
>JACMNE010000144.1 GCA_014378715.1 Microbacteriaceae bacterium | reverse complement strand
CTCACACGTCGATGCGGTAGCCCCGTTTGATCACGGTGGCGACGAGGGCAGCGACCGGCAGGGCCTGACGCAGGCGGCTGATCGCGACATCCAACGCGTGGTCGTCCTGCACCTCACGCATGGTGGCCGGGAGGTCGGTGCGCGCGACGACGTTGCCGTCCGCCGCCATGAGCGCGCGGAGGAGGGTCAGCGAGGTCGGTGCGAGGGCCGCCTGCTCGCCGTCGAGGCGCACCAGCTTGCCGCGCAGCTCGAGCGCGCCGTGCACGGTGCGCAGCCTGGCCACTCTCGAGTCCTCGAGGTGCTCGCAGACCAGGGGGATGAGGGCGCCCATGCGGTACCGTTCCGGGACGATCGGGGTGATGTCGGCCGCGACGAGCGGGGCGGCCGTGACGTGGCCGACGGCGGCGGCCACGACAGTGTCGGTGAGCGCGAACAGCACGACATCGAGCTGATTCTGGTGCGCCACGCGCTGCTCGGCCACCTGGACGGACTGGGCGGCACCATCATGGTGCTCATGGGGGTAGGGATGCTCCCCCACCTCGCCGCGGACTCAGCCGCACGGGGATGTTCTCCGACCTGCCCATCGCGATCGTCGAGCGCGGAGACTCCCGCAGCCAACGCACCACCACGGCGTCGATCGACGACATCGTGGCGACCGCGGCGAAGGCGGGGGCGAGGTCGCAGCCGCCGCGTCGTCGTCCTCGACGGTGGGGGAGAGGTGCCCGACGACCGGCTCGTGCTCGCCACGGGCGCGAGGGCGAACGGGCCTACCCTTACGGGGGTCACCCGCGCGCCGCGGTGTCGATGGTCGCGCACTCCCGGGCCGAGAGCCTGCTCGTCCACCTCGACGACGACGGGGTCGAACGCTTCGACGCGCTCGTCTGCACCGACGGCAAAGAGATCCGCGGTGACCTGCTGCTGCTCTCCTGCGGGGTCGGGGCGCGCAGCGAGTTCGCCCAGCTCTCCGGCCTCGAGGTCGCGACCGGCATCCTCGTCGACGGCACCCTCCAGAGCTGGAGGGACCCCGCGATCTTCGCGATCGGCGACTGCGCGCAGGTCGCCTCGCGGCGCGCGCCCGGCGCGACATCCGCTGCTCCGCTCGGAGGACCCTCCGGCCTGATCGGGCCGGGCTGGCGGCAGGCGGACTGGCTCGCCGCCCGCTTCACCGCGGACATCCTGCAGGCAGCGGATGACGTGGGGCCGGGTGACCTCGCCGCTGAGCGGCCAGCGCTGGTGATGCTGAAGGCGCACGGCATCGCCGTGGTCGCGGCGGGGTCCATCGCGCCGGAGCCATGGGGCGAGCCCTCCGACCACGGCGGGGCGCACACCGGCGACGGCGGGTCCGCCCCGCTGCGGGTGGCGCAGTGGGTCGACCCGCAGCACGGACGCTACGTGAAGATGGTCACCCGCGGTGGGATCCTCGAGGTCTTCGTCTGCGTCGGAATGCCGCGCACCGCCGCCGAGCTCACTCTGCTGTTCGAGCGCGGCAGCGAGCTGCCCGCCGACCGTTCCGTGCTGCTGCGCTACGACGGACCCGACTACGAGGCGTCGTCGAGCTCGGACAGGTTCGCCCTCGACGCGACCGTCTGCTGGTGCAACGGAGTGAGCGTCGGGGCGATCGCCGAGCTCGCGGCCGCTGGCGAGACGACCGTGGCCTGCGTCGGCTCGGCGACACGCGCGGGCACCGGTTGCGGCGGCTGCAAGGGCCGCATCGGGGAGGTCATCGCGAGGTTCACCTCGAGCGTCGACGGGGAGCTCGTGGGCTGAGGTCCGGAGCCGTGCGGGTCTGCCAGGGCAGGTCTACCAGGGCAGCGGCAGGGTCGCCGCATGGACGCCGGCCGCAAGCCCGCCCGGCGGGACCACGAGAACGGTGTCGGCCGCGGCGAGCCCGCGGAGCATGCCGGAGCCCTGGCTCGCAGTGGGCTCGGCGCCGAGGTCGGTGAAGACGGCGGCGACCAGCCGGGTCTGCCGCCCGGGGTTCGGCACCTTCACCGCGGTGACCGTGCGGCCGAGTCGCGCCACCGGCCGACCGAGGAGGCCGTCGACCAGCGGGCCGCCGATCGAGAGGAGCGCGAGCATCGCGGCGAGCGGGTTGCCCGGCAGGCACAGTACCGGGCGCCCGTCGGGCAGCGTCGCCAGCATCACCGGGTGACCGGGGCGCATCGCGACGCCATCGAGCACGAGCGTGGCCCCCAGGGTTTCGAGGGCGGCGCGCACGTGGTCGGTGGCGCCGCGCGCCGTGCCACCGGTCGTGACGATGAGGTCGGCATCACCGGCATCCGTGATCGCGTCGATCGTGGCGGCGAGGTCGTCGGTGACCCTCCGTGTGCCGACCGGCAGCAGCCCCAGGGAGCGTGCGAGGTCGGGGAACTGGGGGGAGTAGGCGTCGCGCACGAGCCCGGATGCGGGGATGCCCGAGGTGACGACCTCGCTGCCGAGCAGCACGAACGCCACCCGGGGACGGGCGGTGACGGTCACCGCGTCATGTCCGGCGACCGCGGCCAGTGCGACACGCGGGGGGGTGAGCACACTTCCGGCGGTGATCACGATGGCGCCCTCGGCGAGCTCCTCGCCGATCAGACGAATGTGGGCGCCCTCGTGCGGTTCCTCCGCCTGGGCATGCGTGTTGCGGACGAGCAGGGGGCCGGTGGCGGTGCCGGTGTCGTGTTGCTCGGCATCATGCAGCTCGGTGCCGTGCTCGAGCCGCAGCACCCCGCGGCTGCCAGGGGGAACGGGGCCGCCCGTCATGATGGGCCGGGCGGTGCCCGCGACGAGATCCGGCAGGTCGGGGGAGTCGCCCGCGTGGATCGCCGTCCCGATGCGCCAGGGCTGTTCCCCCGCGACCACCCACCCGTCCATGGCGGATGACGAATATCCGGGCAGCGGCGCGCGGGCGGCGAGGTCGACGCCGAGGGTGCGGCCCGCGGCATCCGCAATGTCGACGATCTCGAGCGGATGTGGGCGCGAGAGCCCGAGTTCGAGGGCGCGGTCGCGGGCGGTGGACCAGGCCGTCATTCGCCGTCCGGAGCGGGCGGGTAGGCGAGGGCGAAGGCCGATGCGACGGCGGCGACCTGTGGGAGCGACGAGGCGGGGGGCGAGGCGGTGCCGGTCGCGGCGCCCGCGGAGAATCCGGACGCATACCCGACGAGGAATGTGGTGAGCGGGGCGGCGGGACGGGCGACGCTGTGGGCGGCGTCACGGGCGACGTCGAGCAGCAGGCCGATGTCGATCTCGACGTCGGGGGAGATCCCGAGCTCGATGCGCAGGCTCGCGACCCAGGCGTCGAGCACGGAGAGGGGCTGGGGATCGTCGATGGTCATGCGTGCTCCGGATCCGTCGTCGTTGGCGCGCCCGTCAGTCCGGGGGCACGGGACAAGCCTACGTGGGAGGGCCAGAGGGCCGGGTATCCGGGAGGGCGATCCCGAGGCGCGCGGCATCCGCGGGGCTGTCTACGTCGGCGCACAGCTCGCCCGCCACTGCCACCTCGCGCAGGTCGAGGTGGCGGAGGAGGGCGCGGAGTGGCAGCCCGTCCGGGGGGCCGAGTGCGGCGACGGCACCGCGGAGGGCGACGGTGCGGTAGACCGCAAGGAGCGGCTGGCGACGGCCGGTTCCGTCGACGGCGACGACACCGTCGGCCGGGGGAGCGCCGTCGGCGGGGGGTGAGCCGTCGGCGAGGGGTGAGCCGGCGAGCAGCGCGGCAAGGCCCGCCTCCGCGCGTGGCAGGTCTCCAGCGAGGACGACGGTATAGGTGGAATGGTGATGCGCCAATGCGAACACCGCGGCTGCGACCGCGGACGCCGGGCCCCCGAATGGCGGGTTTTCGCGGACGAAGAACTCCCGCTCGCTCGCCGGTCGGGACGGTTCGCCGACGACGCACACCCGGTGCGCGAAGGAAACGGCCGCGATCGCGTGCTCGAGTAATGAGAGCCCCTCGAAGTCGAGGGCGGTCTTGTCGACGCCGCCGAGGCGGGTGGCGCGACCCCCGGCAACCACGATGGCGTCCCAGGAGATCGTTTCGTCGAGCGAAGTCAGGCCGGCGACGTCCGCGGTGTTGTCGGCGGTGTCGTCGGTGGTGATGTGGGTGGTCAGGTCGTCGCGGGGGTCGTCCGGCTCGGAAGTCACCCCTCCAGTGTCCATCACCCAGCAGGAAGGGAGCGGCGGCTGCGCGGGTGCTGTTTCCGCGCGCGGCGGTTATCACCGGGGCGCGGGGGAACAGCCGGCGCGCGCTTTGCGAAAAACGCCGCGCGAACGAACCACGCCCGCGCACACGGGTGTCGTGTGCGCGGGCGTGGTCACTGCGGGGTGGTTAGAGGACGTCCTCGTCGACCCAGTCGAAGGTCTTGGTGACGGCCTTCTTCCAGTTGCGCAGCAGGCG
>JACMNE010000143.1 GCA_014378715.1 Microbacteriaceae bacterium | reverse complement strand
CCAGCCGGGCCGCACCCGCTCGGTGCGCCGTCCCCAGCGCGGCCGCTGACAGCGCAACCCGCCAGGTCGGTGCGCTTCCGGCGCCAGGCCCGCGCGAGTCCCGCTCGTGGCGGCCGCAGGGCCTTATTCGCTCGCGGCCCGGTCCGCCCGCGCCTGCTCGGCGATCGACACCGAACGCTCGGCGAAGCGACGGTGCACGTCGGCCTGGGCCTCATCCATGAACGCCTGGTCGAGCGGCGGATTCGTGTGCTCGTTCGTGCCGTGGTGCGCCGCGATGTAGGCGTCGAGCGCCGGCCCTGACTCCCAGGACGTGATGAGGCAGTAGCGCGGGTCCGGCCCGCGGTGCCAGACGGCGTGCCAGAAGCGCTGGGTGTCGACGATGATCTGCGCTCCGGCCGGAAGCGGGATGCGGATCTCGGTCTTCGGGTCGAACCGGTCCTCGCGCAGGATGATGAACGAGTCCGGATCGTCGGAGAGGTTCATGAACACGCGCACGATCCAGCCGGCGCCGTCGGGGTTGAGGCGGTTGTTGTCGTCTTGATGGAGGTTGTAGAGCGTCGTCGCGTACTCGTTGGGCTGCAGCTCGATCACGCGGCAGCGGCCCACGTTGACGCCGGGTTCGGTGGCGCGGGCGGTGAGGCGCGGGGCCTTCGCCACCTGCGCGTCGATCCAGACGCCGTCGCGGTCGGCGCGCGGCGGGGTGTGGTTCCAGAAGCCGTTGGCCTCGATCTGCCCGGACGCGCTGGCCAACGGCGCGAACCGGGTGTCGCCTGAGGACTTCCAGTCGACATACTCGAGGTCCGTCCACTCCTGTGGATCGGCGGACTGGTCGTACCGGTCAAGCACGACGAATCCCCGGTCGGTGACGAGGGACGATTTGAGGTAGCTCATGAAGCGGTGCACCCTTTCAGCCGGCACGAAACATCGTGCCCGATTTAGGTCACCCTAACATCAGCGGCGGTCGGGGCGCCGTGCGTAGACTCGCCTCAAACCGGAAGGGACCCGATGACGGACCGCAACGACACCCAGCCCGCGGCGCGCCCCGACGGCAACTTCGATCCCCGCTTCAATCCCGCGTTCCAGCCCGGCTACGACCCGGCCAGCGATCCCACGGCCGGGCGCACCGGCTACGAGGCCCCCCGCCCGACCACCGGCTATATCGCCCGCCCGGTCCCGGCCGCCGACGACCGCACGGTGACCGCGCCCGCCGCGCCTCCCGCCTCCGCGGCCGAGCGGCCCGCGACGGCCCGCCCGCCCCGTCCCGCGTCGTCCCGCTCGCCGCTCGCCGATGGCGATTCCGACTTCGATGCCGATTTCGATGCCGATCAGGCAGCGGATGTCGCGGAGATGCCGTACCCGCGCAATCCCTTCCTCTATGTGCTGTGGGCCGTGAGCGCCGTGTTCGTACTCGGCGGAGTCGCCCTGCTCCAGGCCGTGCCGATGCTCAACGCCAGGTCGCAGACGGCGTCGGGCTTCGACTCGAGCTACCTCTACCTGCAGGCGACGATCATCGGGGTGCCGATCCTCATCTCCCTCGGCTTCGCGACGGCGACCGCCGTGCTGTTCCTGCACGCCGTCGAATGGCGGGCCCGCCGCAGCTGGGCGCTCACGTCTGGCAGTTCGGGCACCAGAAGGTTTCGCGCAGCTGCAGCTCGTCGACCCCGAGGGTCCCCTCGCGGATCGGGGTGCCGCAGCGCAGGCATGCCCGCCCGCGCCGGCCGTAGACCCACGCCGTCTCGCCGCGAAGATTGCCGGTGGTGGTCCGCTCGACGCGGTCCTTGTTCGCGTCGATGAGCGAGTGCGCGAGCGTGACCAGCCGCTTCGGATCGGCCACCTCGCCGACGGGCCGGGTCGGCAGGACGCCGCGCAGGAAGCAGAGCTCGTTGCGGTAGACGTTGCCGAGCCCAGCGATGACCCGCTGGTCGAGCAGGGCGAGTCCGACGGGTCGGGCCGGGTCGGACGTGAGGCGGTCGAGCGCGACATCCACTCGCCAGTCGGGGGCGAGGATGTCGGGGCCGAGGTGGCCGACCACTGACTGCTCGTCATCGCGGGCCACGACCTCGACGATGCCGAGGGAGAAGCCGACGGCGACCCAGTCCGCGGTCTCGAGCACGATGCGGGCCGTGTGGACGGGCCGGCGCCACCTCGTGCCGTGGCGGTACAGGTGCCAGGAGCCCTCCATCTTGAGGTGGGTGTGGATCGTGACCGCGCCGATGCGCATCAGCAGGTGCTTGCCGAGACTGAGCACCTCGTCGACGCGGTCGCCGGTGAGGTCGACGGTCGCGAACGCCGGCACGCGGATGTCGCAGCGGGTCAGGACCAGCCCCTCGAGCGCGGCGCGCAGGTTTTTCGCCGTGCGGTAGACGGTGTCGCCCTCGGGCATTCAGGCGCCGCCGTGCCGGTTGTCGTGCAACCTGTCGGGCAGGTTGCCGGCCGCGTGACGGGCACGGGCGCCGCTCATCCGCGCAGCCTCAGGCCCTGCGGCGTCGCCGAGAACCCCGCCTCGACGAGGGCGTTGCCGAGGGGCGTTCCGATGACGAAGACGCCATCGACGCGTTCGACCCGCAGCCTGCCGAATGAGCGGCGCACGGACTGCGCGAGTGAGGCGGCGGCGACCGCGAGCGTCGCCTCGTCGCCGCCGAAGGTGAGCACCGTCTTGCCGCCGCGCTCCACGTAGAGCGCGAGCGACCCGTCGACGAGCACCACGAGCGCTCCCGCCTTGCGTCCGGGGCGGTGGCCGCGGGAGGTCGGGGTCGCCGGCGCGGTGCCCGCGGTGCCACCGATGCTCGCGCCGCCCACAGCGCCGCCCGCAGCGCCGCCAGCAGCGCCACCGCCCATGGTGCCCGAGCCGCCAGAGGCGCCCGGGCCGGCACCCGGCGCGGTCGGCCAGGGCAGCGCGGCACCCCACGGGTTCGCGGGGTCGGTGGCCGCGAGGGTTACGGCGAACGGGGCGTCCGTGGCATCCGCCTCCCGGGTGAACGACCGCAGCCGGTCGACGGTCGCCCCGGTGGCGAACTGGGCGGCGCCCAGGCCCTCGACGAAGTAGCCGCGGCGGGCGCGGCCGGTCTCCTCAAAGCCGCTGAGCACCTTGTAGACGAGACTGAAGCCGCCGCGGATCCCCTCGTTCGCGACCGCGCCGCGGGTGACGACCCCGTGGCGTTCGAGCAGCAACTCGGCCATCGCGAGTCCCCGCACTGTGGGGTCGGCCTCGGCCAGGGGGAGCAGCGACCAGCGTCCGGCGACGCTGGGCGGCCCGCCCTGGCTGGGCAGGGTCGGCCTGGCCCGGCCGCGGTAGGCGCGGGCGCGCGGCACCCCTCGGCGCACGGGCGCGGCGCCGCCCAGGTAGGAGCGGAGCGGCGCGAGGGTGTCTCCGGTGATGAGGCCCGCCCAGACGAGGTCCCAGATCGCGGCGGTCATCACCTTGTCGTCGACGACCCCGAGCTCGGCGCCGACCGCGTTGGACAGCTGGCGGAAGAAGTACGCCCCTCCGCCGGCGAGAGCGGCGAGGATCGACCGCTGCAGCTCGGTGGTGTCGTCGCCGGTCGGATCGGCGAGGGTCACCGCGGCGGAGTCGGCCAGGTGCAGGCTCACCCAGCCGTCGTTGCCGGCAAGCGAGCCGGCCCCCGACCAGAGCACCTCGCCCGTCGCGGTGAGCTCGTCGAGCATCACGGGCGAGTAGTCCCGCACGCGGGCGGGCAGCACCAAGGTCTCCCAGGCGGAGGCGGGCAGGGCGACCCCGGCGAGCTGGTCGATGACCTGGGCGACGCCGTCGACACCGCGCAACGGCTCGGTGACGTGCTGCCAGGCGGGCAGGAAGCGGCCGAGGGTGGCCGCATCGACCGGCTCGACCTCGTGCCGCAGCGCCGCGAGCGACCGGGACCGCAGCCGTCGCAGCACCTCACTGTCACACCACTCGCTGCCGGAGCTCCCCGGCCGGAACTCGCCCTCGACGACCCGCCGGGCGGTGCCGAGCCGACGGAGCGTGTCGAGCACGGTGGCGGTGCCGACGCCGAGCCGCTCCGCCGCGGCGGCGACGGTGAACGGCCCGTGGGTGCGGGCGTAGCGCCCGACGAGGTCGCCGAGCGGGTCGTCGACGGGTTCGATGAAGGCGGTCGGGATGCCGATCGGCAGCGGGATGCCGATCCCGTCCCGCAGGCGCCCGGCGTCTTCGATGGAGGCGTAGCGCACCGCACCGGCCCGCCAGACCCGGTTCGAGCGGGTGAGCTCGGCGAGCCAGGCGGGAACATCGACGACGGGTGGCGGCGCCTGCCCCACGGCGTTCGCGGGCTGCACCCGCGCCTGGATCTCCTCGAGAGTGAGCGGACCGAGGATGCGCAGCAGGTCGACGACCCCCTCCGCGCCCTTCACCCGACGGTCGGGCGTGAGGCGCTGCAGTTCGAGCTCGGTCTGCTCGATGACGCCGGCGTCGAGCAGCTCGCGCAGCTCGGCGCGGCCGAGGAGCTCGGCGAGCAGGGTCGGGTCGAGGGAGAGCGCGGCGGCCCGCCGCTCGGCGAGCGGGGAGTCGCCCTCGTACATGAACGCGGCGACGTAGCCGAACAGCATCGACCTGGCGAAGGGCGACGCCTGCTCGGTCTCCACCTCGACGATGCGGATGTGGCGGCTCTCGATCTCCGTCGCCAGGGACACGAGCGACGGCAGGTCGTAGACGTCCTGCAGCACCTCGCGCACCGCCTCCAGCACGATCGGGAAGCTCGGGTACTTGACCGCGACGGAGAGCAGCTGCGATGCGCGCTGCCGCTGCTGCCAGAGCGGCGAGCGCTGGCCGGGGTTGTAACGCGGGAGGAGCAGCGCGCGGGCGGCGCACTCGCGGAACCGCGAGGCGAAGAGCGCGGACCCGCCGACCTCCTCGGTGACGAGCTCGGCCAGTTCATCCGCTTCGAAGAGGAACAGTTCGGACCCCGGCGGCTCGCCGTCGGTGTCGGGGATGCGAGCGATGACGCCGTCGTCGCTCGCCATCGACGCACCCTCCATGCCGTATCTCTCGCGGATGCGGGCGCCGACCGCGAGGGCCCACGGGGCGTGCACCTGCATGCCGTACGGGGAGTGCAGGATGACGCGCCAGTCGCCGAGCTCGTCGCGGAAGCGCTCGACGACGAGGGTGCGGTCGCTCGGCACATGCCCCGTGGCCTTCTTCTGGTCGTCGATGAACGCGATGAGGTTGTTCGCGGCGAGTGGGTCGAGGCCGCCGATCTCGACGCGGGACCGGGCTTCGAGGGTCGAGGCCGTCGCCACCTCGCGGGTGAACGCGCCGATCGCGCGCCCGAGCTCGGCCGGACGCCCGATGCCGTCGCCCTTCCAGAACGGCACCCGGCCCGGCTGCCCGTAGGCCGGGGTGACGAGCACGCGGTCGTGGGTGATGTCCTCGATGCGCCAGCTCGTAGCTCCCAGGGCGAAGACGTCGCCCACCCGGGACTCGTAGACCATCTCCTCGTCGAGCTCGCCGACCCGGCCGCCGGTGGCGCTCTTGGTGGGGTCGGAGCCGACCATGAAGACCCCGAAGAGGCCGCGGTCGGGGATGGTGCCTCCGCTCGTCACGGCGAGCCGCTGCGCGCCTGGCCGGCCGGTGATCGTGCCCTTGACCCGGTCCCAGACGATGCGGGGGCGTAGCTCGGCGAACTCGTCGGAGGGGTAGAGGCCGCTCAGCAGGTCGAGGGTCGCGTCGAACGCGCTTCTGGGCAGGGTCGAGTAGGGGGCGGCGCGGCGCACGGTGTCGAACCAGTCCTCCACATCGAGGGTGTCGAGCGCGACGGCGGCGACGGTCTGCTGGGCGAGCACGTCGAGCGGGTTCGTCGGCACGACCAGCTTCTCGATCTGCCCTGTCGACATCCGCTCGCTCGCGACAGCGGAGTGGATGAGATCGGCCCTGTGCTTCGGGAAGATGATTCCCCGCGACACCTCGCCCACCTGGTGGCCGGCCCGCCCGACCCGCTGCAGCCCGCTCGCGACCGACGGCGGCGCCTCGACCTGGATGACCAGGTCGACCTCGCCCATGTCGATGCCGAGCTCGAGCGACGACGTCGCCACCACACAGCGCAGCCGCCCGCTCTTCAGGTCGTCCTCGATGAACGCCCGCTGGTCTTTCGACACCGAGCCGTGGTGCGCGCGGGCGAGCAGCGGCTCCGCGCCGGACCCGCCGGCTGCACCCGCTGCCGCGCCCTCTGCTCCTGCGCCTCCCACTGCGGCCCCGACCAGCTCGGCCTCGGCCGCCTGTCGCTCCGCATAGATCTCGTTCAGCCGCGCTGTGAGGCGCTCGGAGAGCCGCCTGGAGTTCGCGAACACGATCGTCGACCGGTGCTCGAGGATGCGGTCGACGATCATCTCCTCGACGTGCGGCCAGATGGACCCCTGCTGTGGCTCGGCGCTGCCGGCGGCCGACCCCTCGCGCACGGGCGCCGTTCCGAGTTCGGTCATGTCCTCGACCGGCACGACCACGGTCAGGTCGAACTTCTTCGTCGAGGGGGGCGCGACGATCGCGACGGGGGCGCTTCCGGCGAGGAACCGGGCGACCTCCTCGTGTGGGCGCACGGTCGCGGACAGCCCGATGCGCTGGGCAGGCTTCTCGAGCAGGGCGTCGAGGCGCTCGAGCGAGATCGCCAGGTGCGCCCCGCGCTTGGTCGAGGCGACGGCGTGCACCTCGTCGATAATGACGGTCTCCACCCCGCGCAGGGTCTCCCTGGCCGACGCGGTGAGCATGAGATAGAGGGACTCGGGGGTGGTGATGAGGATGTCGGGCGGGGTGCGCTGCAGCAGCCGTCGGTCGCCGGTGGTCGTGTCGCCGGAGCGCACCCCGACCGTGACCTCGGGAGCTGCGACCCCGAGCCGCCTGGCGGTCTGGGTCACCCCCACGAGCGGGGCGCGGAGGTTGCGCTCCACGTCGACCGCGAGCGCCTTCAGCGGCGAGATATAGAGCACCCGGGTGCGCCGGTTCGCGTCTTCCGGAACCGGGCTCGACGACAGACGGTCGATCGACCACAGGAACGCCGCAAGGGTCTTGCCTGAGCCGGTCGGTGCGACGACGAGGGCGTGCTCTCCGCCGGCGATCGCGGCCCATGCACCGGACTGCGCGGTGGTGGGGGCGGGGAAGGCGCCCTCGAACCATTCGCGGGTGGCGCGGGAGAAGAGGCCGAGCGGGGAGACCATGCCCTCATCCTCTCCCATGCCACCGACATTGCGCTGGGGCTGCGGTTCACCCCCGTCACTGGGCCTAAGTTGGAAGGGCGACCACCGCCGATGCACCGAGGAGAACCCCACACTGTGAGCCCAGACATCCGCTTCGATGAATCAACCACCGACATCCACGCGCCGTACCGTGCCGCCGCGGACCGCTATACGAAGTTCGGCTACCGCCGGGTGGGGCAGAGCGGGCTGCTGCTGCCGCCCATCTCGCTCGGCCTCTGGTACAACTTCGGCGACAACCGGCCGTTCCAGGGCCAGCGTGACATCCTCACCCACGCGTTCGACAAGGGGATCACGCACTTCGACCTGGCGAACAACTACGGGCCGCCGAATGGCTCTGCCGAGGAGAACTTCGGGCGGATGCTGGGGACCGACTTCAAGCCCTACCGCAGCGAGCTCGTCGTCTCGAGCAAGGCCGGCTGGCCGCACTGGCCGGGTCCGTACGGTGCCTTCGGGTCGCGCAAGTACCTGCTCAACAGCCTCGACGAGTCACTCGGCCGCCTGCGCACCGACTACGTCGACATCTTCTACTCTCACCGCGTCGACCCGGACACCCCGCTCGAGGAGACCATCGGCGCCCTCGACACCGCCGTGAAGGCGGGCAAGGCGCTCTACGCGGGCATCTCCTCCTATTCTCCGGAACGCACCGAGCACGCCATCACGATCGCGCAGCGCCTCGGCACCCCGCTCGTGATCCACCAGCCCTCGTACTCGATGGTCAACCGCTGGGTGGAGGAGGGGCTGCTCGACACCCTGGCGACCCACGGCCTCGGGTCGATCGCGTTCACCCCGCTCGCCCAGGGACTGCTGACGAGCAAGTACCTCGACAACCCGGACGCCGCCCACGCCGTGCCCCGCGGTTCCTTCTCCAAGGACTTCCTCACCGACGACAACCTGCGTCGCCTGCGCGGGCTGAACGACATCGCCGCCTCGCGGGGACAGTCGCTGGCCCAGCTCGCGATCGCCTGGGTGCTGCGCCCCGGGGGCGCAACGAGCGCACTCATCGGTGTCTCGTCGATCCCGCAGCTCGACGAGAACCTGGCCGCGCTCGACAACCTCGACTTCACCGAGGACGAGCTGGCCCGCATCGACGAGTTCGCGGGCGACGCGGGCGTCAACCTCTGGGCCACCTCGAGCGACCTGTAGGCCCGGTCAGGGTCCGTGCGCGCACGCTGTTCGCCCGCGCGGATCCTGCCCTGATCCGCGCGGGGGTTGTTCGCCGGAGCGCGCGTGATCACCGGAGCGCGACTGAACAGCCTGCGCTCCGGTCGGAGACCGCCAGCGGATTGACGCCCGCCTGCGGTGACACCCCCACCGTCGCCGTCCGCGCCTCCGCGATGCTCGACGGACACCCCTCCGAGCACGGCTCCAGCGACATCATCTTCACCGTGATGGCCGATCGCAGGGGCATCCCGCAGGCCGACCGCCCCGCTGCCCGCGCCGCGTTCTCCAGCCGCGGCCAGGCCTGCCTGCGCTCCTCCGACCTCGGCAAGAGATACGGCTGGGGATGCGCAGTTGGCGTAGGCCCTGGCAGAGCGGATGTCGCGCCCGCCGCGTGACCGGACCACCAGCCGCCGTGGGTGAGAATAGACAGCATGAGCTTCGTAGGCACACCCGATCCGAATTCCGGCTGGCTGTCCGATGAGGAGCTGGCCGAGACCCGGCGGCGTCTGCCGCTGCTCTACGTCGAGGCGGTTCCCGTGCGCGTCGACGGACTAGGACGCGTCACCGAGGTCGGCATCCTGCTCCGCGCCAACTCCGAGGGGGCGATGACCCGCACCATCGTCTCCGGACGGGTGATGTTCGGTGAGACCCTCCGCGACGCGCTGTTCCGCCACCTGGAGAAGGACCTCGGCCCGATGGCGTTCCCCCTGCTGCCGGCCAGCGCCGTGCCGTTCACCGTCACCGAGTACTTCCCGTTCCCGGACGCCCAGTACACCGACCCGCGCCAGCACGCGGTCTCCCTCGCCTACGTGGTTCCCGTCACCGGATCCTGCGACCCACGCCAGGACGCCCTCGAGCTCACCTGGATGAGCCCGGCCGATGCTGCGAGCGACGCCGTCGCCGCCGAGATGGAGGGCGGCCGCGGGGCCCTCATCCGTGCCGGCCTCGCCTCGGTCGGCCGCCTCTTCTAAACGACTGCGCAAAAAAGGGACGCCCCGCGAGGGACGTCCCAACTTTGGTCTGACAGGTCCACTCGAGGGCACTCAGTGCTCCTGAAACAGGCAGCAGGGTGCATCGAGAGGAGTGTCATCGGCGCCACCGTGCGGTGACCCCGTCGGGTCGCCCCCTCCGGTCGCGCAACATCCATGATGTCCGTGGGGAGTGGGAAACCCATCTATGCCGGGTCCCCGCGCGCTGTGAAAGTGGGCGGGACCGGCGAGTTCAGGGGCGGCACCCGAGAAAGCGGATGCCGGGTGGCACCCGTCACCGGGTGCCGGGTGCCTCTAGCGGCCGCGGCGGCGTCCGGCGCCGCCCTGCGACATACCGACGAGTCCGCCGCCGGAGCCGGCGCGGGTCGCGCCACCACCGGTGGCACCGCCCGAGCGGCCGCCACGGGCAGTTGCGGAGTCGCTGGACGCGCCCTCGCTGCTCGAGGTGCTGTAGAAGTTCTTCGAGCCGCCGGCCGGGGCCTGGCGTGGTCCGCCGGAGCGTCCCGCCGAGGGGGCGCCGGAGCGTCCACCCGAGCGTGAAGCCGGGGCGCTGTCACGGCCGGCGCGCTTGCGCTGGGCGTTCGCGCCCTGCGAGCGTCCGCCCCCGCCCTGCTGCTGCGGCTGCTCGACGCGGGGGAGCGGCTTGACGTACGCTGCGACCTCTCCGACGAGCGCCGCCACGGCGGGGGACGACGCGGTGACCTGCTGTGGGGTGACCGTGATGGCCGCCTTGCGCAGGAGTGCGGCGGTGTCCTTGCGCTGGGTCGGCAGGACCAGGGTGACGACCTCGCCCTCCTTGCCGGCGCGGGCGGTGCGCCCGGAGCGGTGCAGGTACGCCTTGTGCTCGGCGGGCGGGTCGACGTGGATCACGAGTTCGATGTCGTCGACGTGGACGCCCCGGGCCGCGACATCCGTTGCGACGAGCACACGCGAGGTGCCGGCGGAGAACGCGGCCAGGTTGCGGTCGCGCTGCACCTGCGAGAGGTTGCCGTGCAGGTCGACGGCGGGGATGCCGGCGTCGGTGAGCTGCTTGGCCAGCTTCTTGGCGTGGTGCTTGGTGCGCATGAAAAGGATACGGCGGCCGGAGCCGGACGCGAGCTTCTCGATGAGGAGGCGCTTGGCCTCGACGGACTCGACCTCGAACACGTGGTGGGTCATGGCCGAGACGAAGGAGTTGGCCTCGTCGACGGAGTGCAGCACCTCGTTGTGGAGGTACTTCTTGACGAGCTTGTCCACGCCGTTGTCGAGCGTCGCGGAGAACAGCATGCGCTGTCCGCTCTGCGGTGTCTTGTCCATGATGCGGGTGACGACCGGCAGGAAGCCGAGGTCGGCCATGTGGTCGGCCTCGTCGAGCACGGTGATCTCGATCGCGTCGAGCGAGACGAGGCCCTGCTTCATGAGGTCCTCGAGGCGGCCAGGGCAGGCCACGACGATGTCGATGCCGGACTTGAGTGCGGCGACCTGGCGCTGCTGCGAGACGCCACCGAAGATCGTGGTGATCTTCAGGCCGTAGGCGGAGGCGAGCGGCTCCATGGCCGTGGTGATCTGGGTGGCGAGCTCGCGGGTCGGCGCGAGGATGAGGCCGAGCGGGCGGCCAGGGCGGCGCTGCCCGCCGGAGAGCTTGCCGCCGAGGCGGGCGACCATGGGGATCGCGAAGGCGAGGGTCTTGCCGGAGCCGGTCTTGCCGCGGCCGAGCACGTCGCGGCCGTTGAGGGTGTCCGGCAGGGTGTCCTGCTGGATCGGGAAGGGCGACGTGATGCCGGCCTTGGTGAGGGAGGCCACGAGCGGAGCCGGAACGCCGAGGGCGGCGAAGGTCGTTTCGGGCATGGTGGTTTCAGACAATGTTTGCCTTTCGGGCAATGCCGGTCCCGCTTCCCGTGCCGTGCACGGGTGAGACCTTGATTGGCGAAGGTGGCGATGGCCACTTCCGTTCGCCGCAAGAAAGTGTCTACGGACCGCCCGTGTGTGGAACAACGGAAGCGGCGAGAAGAGGTGCGTTCTACGACGCAGGGAATCCGACAGCGGATTCGCAAGTGTTCCCACCCTAGCGCACGAATTGCGCGCTGGCGATTCTCAGTACCGTTCACCCACCGGGATGTCGACGGCGACGGTGTTCCCGGGCTGTGCGAGGGGGCACGCCCAGGCGGGGTCGTAGGCGCAGGACGGGTTGTAGGCGAAATTGAAGTCGAGCACGATCGAGCCCGGTTCCTGGCCGGCTCCGAGGTCGGCGCCCTTGACCGTGTCGAGCAGGTAGCGGCCGCCTCCGTAGGTGCCACCCGGCGTGCCGGCGAGTGCATCCTTGACCGGCACGAAGAGTCCGCCTCCGTAACTCGCGAGCCGCCACACGTCCAGGGTGCCGATGCCCGGCACATCCGCTGTTCCCACGAGCTGGAAGGGCACGATGCCGTCGGTGCCCGTCTCGAAGTCGAACCCGCGGGGCTCGGCCGCCTCGATCGCCGCCTCGAAGCGGAAGTCGGGGTCGTAGGGCTTCACGAGCAGCCCGGTGAAGTCCTCCCTGTCGCGGTCGAGCAGCGGAGAGGAGGGGTGGTGGGCGAAGAGGTCGTCGCGCCCGCGTCGCCACAGGTCGTGTGCCGCGTACAGGTCAGCGGATGTCCGCACCTGCTCGTAGAGGGAGAAGACGGTCCGACGCCAGAGCGCGAGATCGAGCGCGGTGGCGGGGGTGGTGAGCTCGGCATCCATGCGTCGAGGCTAGTCGCGCTGACCTGGCCGCGCGCGCCGGCCTACCATGTGCGGGCGAGCGCCGACATCCGCTTGGCCCGGTACTGCCAGAAGATCCAGTACACCGGCCACAGCAGCGGGGTGATGGCGCCGGCCTCGAACGCGAGCTCGTCGCGGTAGAGGGTCGTGCCGCCGGGCCCCGGGGCGACGGCCATGGTGTGCCGCCAGGAGCTGACGGACGTGAAGATTCCGCTCAGGCCGAAGCCGGTGTCGCGCACGAGACGGGCGTCGCCGCGGGGTTCAGGGTAGGAGATCGCGATGACCTGTTCGCCGAGGGGCACGACCCCGAGGCCCTTCACGCTCACCGGGTGCTCGCCGGCCGGCCACTGGGCCGGGAAGCCGCCGTCCTCGAGCGAGCTGAACTCCATGAGCGGGTGGGAGACCTGCTTCAGGCCGGCGGGAGAGCGGATGACGCGCCATGCGGTCTCCGGGTCGCAGTCGAGCACGAGCTTGAGGAGGATGCGCATCCAGACAGTCTCCCGTGCGCGGCTCCGTCGGCTAGCCTCGAACCGTGATCTCACCGCTATCCCAAGCCAAGTATCAGGTTCGATTCGACTGGGGCGTCGCCGGGGCGCGCGAGGTGGGGTCCGACGTCGACGTGATCGTGTGGGTGGACGTGCTGCACGCGGCATCCGCTTCTCCGCTGTCCCCGCTGCTGTCACCGTCCCCGCTCGTGCAGGGGATGCCGAACACCACCGTCGTCGCCGGCTCGTTCGCCAACGCCGACGCGATCGCGCAGTGGCTGCTCGTTCGGCAGCAGGCCAAGGGCGACCGGTTCACGATCGCCGTCATCGCGGCCGGCGAGTTCCGCGCCGACGGCAGCGCCCGTTTCGCTGTCGAGGACCTCCTCGCGGCTGGCGCCGTCATCGACGCGCTCTCCAGCCTCGGCATCGACAACTGCTCACCGGAGGCGGCCGCGACATCCGCTGCCTTCTCGGTGCTGAGGAAGGCGACGACGCACCTCGTGGGCTCGAGCGGCACCGGCCAGGAGTTCACCCAGGACGGACGGCGGGCCGAGGTGCTGGCCGCGGCGAAGCTGAATTCCGTAGCGGATGTGCACGTGCTGCGGGAATTCAGCCCCGCTCGGTAGCGTTCGACCGGAGGGGCGGATTGCCCCGCGTCGAACCACCGGAGGACACACCATGAAGGCAACACTCAACGGGACCGTCATCGCCGAGGCCCCCAAGGACGACCTCATCTCGATCGAGGGGAACTGGTACTTCCCGCCGTCGAGCGTGAAGAGCGAGCTGCTCGAGAAGAGCCCCACTCCCTACACCTGCCCGTGGAAGGGCGTCTGCCAGTACTTCAGCGTCAAGGACGGCGACACCCTCCTGCAGGACCGCGCATTCAGCTATCCCGAGCCGTACCCCACCTCCTTCGACCGGGTCGGCAAGGACTACAGCAACTACGTGGCCTTCTGGAAGGAGGTCAAGGTCACCGAGTAGGGCTCAGCCCGCCGCAGAGCGCCGCGCCGCCGCCGTCACGACCTGACGCGTCCAGGTGATGAGGTTCGCCGGGTCGTATCTCTTGGCGCACCGACCGCAGGCGAGGGCGCGCGCGGGCTCGCGGTAGCGGTAGTGCACGTGCCCGCTCGGGCAGCGGCCGATCCACGGGGCGAGCTCGCCGGCGATCGCGCCGTCGTGCAGGCGTTTGCCCTCGTAGCCCAGGTCCTTCGCGACGATCTTCCACCGGGTGCCGTGCCCGGCGCCGGAGCCCGCTATCGCGTGCGCGACCTCGTGCAGCAGCACCTGGTGGATCTCGTCGTCGTCGTAGCGGGCGGCGAGGTATCGCGACACCGTGATGCGCTTCGAGGTGTAGTTACAGAGTCCGGCGCGGGTCTTCGCCGAGTCGAAGCCGAAGCTCCACGAAACATCCAAATGAAGGGTGATCAGGGCGTCGGCCCATCTCTTCACCCGGTCTAGTTCAGCCATGCCGCGAACCTAGCTGCGACCACCGACACCCGACCAACCGCTCAGGACGGCTCGGTGAGCATGCGCCGCATGATCACTTCGAGAGCGTCGTCGAGGGCCGCGAGTTGCTCGGGCGGCGCCCCCTGACTGGCGCGCAGCCCCACGAGGTCCGAGATCGCGGTGCGCGCCTCCTCGAGCTTGCGCAGGTCGACCAGGATGCTCGCCTGCTGGTAGAGAGCGGATGCCTCGAGCTCGCCCCAGCTCTCGGTTCGGGCCGCCTGGCGGCACGCCCTCACCTCCGACAGCGCGCGGTCGAGCGAGCCCTTGTCCTGCAGGACCCGCGCGCGGCGCAGGCGAGCCTCGGTGACAAGCTCGCGGTCGCCGGTGAAGAAGGCGAGGCGGTAGCTCTCCTCGGCGGCCTGGATGGCCTCGTCGAGACGGCCGAGAACCCGCAGGAGCTCGGCGCGTTCGGCGACGGCGTCGGTGCTCCTCGCGGTTCCGAGCTCGTCGAGCCTCAACTGCGCGGCGTGCACGTCCGCCGATTCGTGGAGAGAGTTGCTGATCATTTGCTTACGAGAATAACCCGGACTGGCCCGATCAGGGCCCGGTGAGCGGCGCGAGTCTCACCTCGATCAGGCGATCGTCGCCCGCGCCGGGCGAGCCGCGGCCGTCGGTGTTGTTCGTGAGAATGAGCAGTGTCCCGTCCGGGCCGGCGGTCACATCGCGGATCCGGCCGAACTCCCCGACGAAGTAGGGGGTGTCCTCGAGGCCGCCCTCGAAGGTCGTCGTTCCCCACACCCGCGCGCCGCGCAGCGATGCGGTGAACACGGTGTCGCCCACGACCGCGATGCCACTCGGGCTCGCCTCATCCGTTTCCCACTGCTGGACCGGATTGACGAAGCCGTCGACGTTCGCGGCGCCCTCGACGTCGGGCCAGCCGTAGTTCTGACCGGCCGAGATGATGTTGAGCTCGTCCCAGGTGTTCTGGCCGAACTCGGATGCCCACATGGTCCCGTCGGCGCCCCAGGCCAGCCCCTGCGGGTTGCGGTGCCCGAGCGTGTAGACGAGGGAGCCGGGGAACGGGTTGTCGTCGGGGATGGCGCCGGTGGGCGACATCCGCAGGATCTTGCCGCCCAGCGACTTGGGATCCTGGGCCCGGTCGGGCTGCCCCGCGTCGCCGACGGTCGCGTAGAGGTCGCCGTCCGGTCCGAAGGCGATCCGGCCGCCGTTGTGGTTTCCGGCCTTCGCGAGGCCGTCGAGCACCGGCTCGGCAGCGCCGAGTGTGTAGTCGCCCGTGGTGCCGAGCAGCGGCATCCGCTCGATGCGGTTGTCGTCGGCCGCGGTGAAGTAGGCGTAGAGCCAGGTCGGGTCGGAGCTGCCGGTGCCCGCGTCGCTGCCGTTCGCGCCGCCCGCCTCGCGGCCCAGCACCGCCAGGCCGAGCAGGCCGCCCTCACCGCCGGGCACGACCCCGTCGATGGTGCCGACCTCGCGCACCTGGCCGGACTCGGAGACTTCCGTGATGCGCGCCGAGTCGCGCTCGCTGACCAGGATCGAGCCGCCCGCAAGCGGCACCATTGACCACGGCGCGTCGAGTCCGGTGGCGATCGTCACCGGCTCGCCGACGGGCTGCACCGGGCCCTCGAGCACGGCGGAACTCGCGCTGGGTTCCGGCGGGAGCGGGCTGGGGCTGCCGCCTTGTCCCGGGTCCGCGGCGCACCCGCCCAGGGCAAGGCTCGCCACGACAATGACCGGCCACGATT
Source organism: Microbacteriaceae bacterium (assembly GCA_014378715.1). GTDB lineage: Bacteria > Actinomycetota > Actinomycetes > Actinomycetales > Microbacteriaceae > Marisediminicola. The sequence goes on along the minus strand of JACMNE010000143.1, from coordinate 4,906 downwards.
TCCTCATGCCCTCCAGTGTCGCATTCCCCCCTGATCATCATTCAGGAGTTCCGGCGATCAGCACGAGTCAATCAAGTTCTGAGGCTTGATTTCTGACTCTCGGCGCCGACATCCGCTTCGATCTCCTGAATGATGACCAGACCGCAGCGGATGTGGCGCGGTCAGCTCAGGGCTTGGTGAGGAACACGTTCCGCGCCGGCGGGGGAGAAGGGATCGCGGTCGCGTCGGTCGCGATCGCGGCCCCCGCGATCCAATCGGTGAGTTCGCGTCCGGCGACCACCTTCGACGGGTGCGGACCGCCAGCGAGCAGCCGCGGCATCCACTCGAGCGGCAGCTCGCTGCGGGATCCGACCAGCACGATGTTGCCGAAGCGCCGCCCCTTGAGGATCTGCGTCTCCGCCAGCGCCGCCACGTTGCCGATCGCCGACATCAGCGTCGCCGCCTGCCCCCGCGCGAACCCCAGGCCCGGCCCGTCCGCGACGTTCACGCAGACCACTCCGTCCGGCGCGAGCAGAGTCGCGACCTCCTGGTAGAACTCGATGCTCGTCACGTGCGCCGGGGTGCGTGCGCCGGCGAAGACGTCGACCACAACGAGGTCCGCCGTTCCGCGCAGCCCGGCCGGAAGCTTCTCGAGCACGGCCCGCGCGTCGCCGTGCCGCACCCGGATCGACGCGCCCTTCGGAAGAGGCAGCTCGGCCCGCACCAGGTCGATGATCTGTGTCTCGAGCTCGATGACCTGCTGGCGCGACCCGGGACGTGTGGCGTGGATGTACCGCGGCAGCGTGAACGCCCCGGCCCCCAGGTGCACGGCGGTGATCGGCTCGCCCGGCATACCGAGCTGGTCGATTACGTGCCCGATCCGCTGCACGTACTCGAAGAACAGCTGCGTCGGATCCTCGACGTTCACATGCGACTGCGGTGTGCCGTCCACGACGAGCGAGAATGCCCCGTTCACCCACCGGTCCGGCTCGATCACGGCACGGAAGCCGCTCTTGTCGAGGATGACCGATGGGCCCTGCGCGTCGTTCATCCTCGAATCATCCCACCTTTGCGCCAGAGCGGATGTCGGGACGAAGCGGGCGCTTATAGCGGATTGCCAGAAATAGGTCAAGAATCGAGTGGACATGCACCGTTTCGGGGCCTATGCTTATTCTTTGCGCTTCCAGAAATTCACGCCTTCATATTGCGGTCGGCCGTCGTCAGTGGACTCATTCCATCTGGGCGACTCTGTAAGGCACACTTCACACCGACTGTAACTGGCCACGAGGCCCACCGGAGGTTATTTCCTTGGCAGCTGCGCGCAACGCAACCACCAACTCACTCAAGAACGGGCGGAGCGCTTCGCGTCTCTCGTTCGCCAAGATCACGGACAACCTGACGGTTCCCGATCTGCTGGCTTTGCAGACCGAGAGCTTCGACTGGTTGGTCGGCAACGACATCTGGAAGCAGCGCCTCACTGATGCGCAGGCCGCCGGACGCAACGATCTCGCAATCCGCAGCGGACTCGAGGAGATCTTCGAGGAGATCTCCCCGATCGAGGACCTCGGCGAGACCATGCAGCTGTCGTTCGCCAAGCCCGAGCTCGAGCCCGAGAAGTACACGATCGACGAGTGCAAGGAGCGCGGCAAGACCTATTCCGCTCCCCTCTACGTCGAGGCCGAGTTCATGAACCACCTCACCGGTGAGATCAAGACCCAGACGGTCTTCATGGGCGACTTCCCGCTCATGACCGAAAAGGGAACCTTCATCATCAACGGCACCGAGCGTGTCGTCGTCTCCCAGCTGGTGCGCTCGCCCGGTGTGTACTTCGACCGTGCGCAGGAAAAGACCTCCGACAAGGACATCTATTCCGCCCGCATCATCCCCAGCCGCGGTGCCTGGCTCGAGTTCGAGATCGACAAGCGCGACCAGGTCGGCGTGCGCATCGACCGCAAGCGCAAGCAGTCCGTCACCGTCTTCCTCAAGGCCCTCGGTCTCACGAGCGAGGAGATCCTCGAGGAGTTCAAGGGTTTCGCGTCCATCGAACTCACCCTCGAGAAGGACAACATCCTCACGAAGGATGAAGCGCTCAAGGACATCTACCGCAAGCTCCGTCCGGGAGAGCAGGTCGCCGCCGAGGCCGCCCGCGCGCTCCTCGACAACTTCTACTTCAACTCCAAGCGCTACGACCTCGCGAAGGTCGGTCGCTACAAGATCAACCGCAAGCTCGGAATCGAAGCCGCGCTGTCCGACTCGGTCCTGACCGTCGAGGACATCATCGCCACCATCAAGTACCTGGTGTCGCTGCACGACGAGCAGAAGACCATCGCCGGCATCCGAGGTGGCAAGAGCGTCGACATCCGCCTGGACATCGACGACATCGACCACTTCGGAAACCGTCGTATCCGCGCCGTCGGAGAGCTCATCCAGAACCAGGTACGCACGGGCCTGTCCCGCATGGAGCGCGTTGTCCGCGAGCGGATGACCACGCAGGACATCGAAGCGATCACCCCGCAGACCCTGATCAACGTGCGCCCCGTCGTCGCCGCGATCAAGGAGTTCTTCGGCACCTCGCAGCTGTCGCAGTTCATGGACCAGAACAACCCGCTCGCGGGCCTGACCCACAAGCGTCGGCTGTCCGCGCTGGGCCCTGGTGGGCTCAGCCGCGAGCGCGCCGGCGTCGAGGTGCGAGACGTTCACCCCTCGCACTATGGCCGCATGTGCCCGATCGAGACCCCGGAAGGCCCGAACATCGGCCTGATCGGATCTCTCGCCTCGTTCGCCCGCATCAACGCGTTCGGGTTCATCGAGACCCCGTACCGCCGTGTTGTCGACGGAATCGTCACCGAGACCATCGACTACCTCACGGCCAGCGAAGAGGACGAGTTCGTCGTCGCGCAGGCCAACGCCCCCCTCACCAAGGATGCTCACTTCGCCGACCCCCGCGTGCTCGCACGCAAGAAGGGCGGAGAGGTCGACCTCATCCCCGTCGAGGACATCGGCTACATGGACGTCTCGCCGCGCCAGATGGTGTCGGTCGCGACGAGCCTCATCCCGTTCCTCGAGCACGACGATGCGAACCGCGCCCTCATGGGTGCGAACATGCAGCGCCAGGCCGTTCCGCTGCTGCGCAGCGAGAGCCCGCTCGTCGGAACCGGGATGGAGGGATACGCGGCCATCGACGCCGGCGACGTTCTCACCGCGCTCAAGCCCGGTGTCGTCTCCGAGGTCTCGGCCGACGTCGTCACCGTGCAGCTCGACGAGGGCGGCACGCAGGACTACTACCTGCGCAAGTTCGACCGCTCGAACCAGGGCACGAGCTACAACCACCGTGTGATCGTGAGCGCGGGTGACCGCGTCGAGATCGGCGAGGTCCTCGCCGACGGACCCGCGACCGAGAACGGCGAGCTCGCGCTCGGCAAGAACCTCCTCGTGGCGTTCATGTCGTGGGAGGGCTACAACTTCGAGGACGCGATCATCCTGAGCCAGAACCTGGTGAAGGACGACGTGCTGTCGTCGATCCACATCGAGGAGTACGAAGTCGACGCCCGCGACACCAAGCTCGGCAAGGAGGAGATCACCCGTGACCTCCCCAACGTCTCGCCTGAGCTGCTCGCCGACCTCGACGAGCGCGGCATCATCCGCATCGGAGCCGAGGTCCGCCCCGGCGACATCCTCGTCGGCAAGGTCACGCCCAAGGGCGAGACCGAGCTGAGTGCCGAGGAGCGCCTGCTGCGCGCGATCTTCAACGAGAAGAGCCGCGAGGTTCGCGACACCTCGCTCAAGGTTCCGCACGGCGAGCAGGGCACGATCATCGCCGTCAAGGAGTTCAACACCGAGAACGACGATGAGCTGGGCTCCGGCGTCAACCAGCGCGTTGTGGTCTACATCGCCCAGAAGCGCAAGATCACCGAGGGCGACAAGCTCGCCGGCCGTCACGGCAACAAGGGTGTCATCTCGCGGATCCTGCCGGTCGAGGACATGCCGTTCCTCGCCGACGGAACCCCCGTCGACATCGTGTTGAACCCGCTCGGCATCCCGGGACGAATGAACTTCGGCCAGGTCCTCGAGACCCACCTCGGGTGGGTCGCGAAGCAGGGCTGGGAGGTCGAGGGCAACCCGGCATGGGCAGGCAGGCTTCCGGCCGAGGCGCACTCCGCGCCCCCCGGTACGAAGGTCGCGACCCCCGTGTTCGACGGAGCGCTCGAGGAGGAGATCGAGGGTCTCCTCAACTCCACCACCCTCACGCGCGATGGAGAGCGCCTGATCGACTCCAGCGGGAAGGCACGTCTGTTCGACGGCCGCTCCGGTGAGCCGTTCCCGCACCCCGTCGCCGTCGGCTACATGTACATCCTGAAGCTCCACCACCTTGTCGACGACAAGATCCACGCGCGGTCGACGGGTCCATACTCGATGATCACGCAGCAGCCGCTCGGTGGTAAGGCGCAGTTCGGTGGACAGCGTTTCGGGGAGATGGAGGTCTGGGCCCTCGAGGCCTATGGCGCCGCCTACGCGCTGCAGGAGCTCCTCACGATCAAGTCCGACGACATCCTCGGCCGGGTCAAGGTCTACGAGGCCATCGTCAAGGGCGAGAACATCCAGGAGCCCGGGATCCCCGAGAGCTTCAAGGTCCTCATCAAGGAGATGCAGTCCCTGTGCCTGAACGTCGAGGTCCTCTCGGCCGACGGCAACGTGGTGAGCCTGCGCGACACGGATGACCAGGTCTTCCGCGCTGCGGAGGAACTCGGCATCAACATCTCCACCAGGTTCGAGAACTCGTCGATCGACGACATCTAACCCCGCTGTCCGGCTGACTCAGCAGACTTTAGATTTTCTAAGAGAGAAGTAGACATTGCTCGACGTTCACGCGTTTGACGAAATCAAGATCGGCCTCGCTACCGCCGACGACATCCGTCGTTGGTCCCAT
>JACMNE010000142.1 GCA_014378715.1 Microbacteriaceae bacterium | reverse complement strand
TGGTTGTCGCGAAGATCGCCGCCATCGATTCGTCGACGATGACGCACTCAGGTTCCGCAGCCGAAGACGTAGCGGCGATCTTATCGCTCGCACGTGGACTTCCAGTTGGGGATGTGCGTCCCCACGTGGAGGTGAAGCAGGGTATGCCTGATGGTCAGATAGAGCGGCGATCCACGGTCGCGCGTGATTTCCCGAGACGCATCGAGTGGATGCTCGAATGCCGCGCGACGGGAGGAGCGCGCAAAGCTCGGCTCTGGGGTGTGGGCCTCCTCGCTGCCGATTCCCCGGGGGTCGATTCGGCGGACGCACCAGGACCAGGCGGGGTGCGTCGATGGAGTTGCCCGATGCCGCTCGATGGACCCGAAGGGCCCATCGTTATCGCTCGCTCGCGCGCTCACGCGGCCTGAAACCCCAAACAAGACGAGTCAACTAAATCGCCAGCAGTCCCTCATCTGACAGTGCCCGTGATGCGAGCTTTTCCGGTGGGGTGACGCTGGGTGGGTGTGTGTCGGTGTATGCGTTGCACCACTCGCGCTGAGGCTGACGAAGTGTCCGCGCAGGACATTCGACTCGCTCTTGTCCAGCCCCGCGCCCGGGTCTACACTGTGACACGCCAGAAGTACCTCGTTCACCGCTGCCCCGGAGGCGCGTCGTGACCCAGTGGGATGATCTGCCGGATTCCGCCAAGAACGGCGGGGCCCTTTCGGTGCTGGAGGACGCTCTCAAGGCGGGCGGCGCGAACGGTCCAACAACCGACGGCGACTGGAAGGTCTGGGCCAAGACCTACCGCGCCGACAGCCTGCTGACGCTCGGCGGATTCGGCGGTATCCCCGGCGGCGGAACGCCCCTCGAGTTTCGCGACCCGAACCTCACGATCGAGATCGGGCTGCACCAAACCTCGGGTACCGATGACGGCGGCTGGCGTGTCGTCCTGACGAGCCCCGTCGTGGCGGTGCACCTGCCGTTCCTCAGCCCCGCCAAATACGACGAGCCCAACGCCCGGCTGCTGCCCGACCCCAGCATCGACCATGTGTCGATGGTCGTCGGTGGGCTGAAACTGAGGCTCATGCAGCTGTCGGGCCAGTCCGTGCAGTTCGACTTCCTCTCCGCGTCCACCACCGGTAACCCCGTCGACAAAATCTACGACCTCGTCCGGATGGAGCCGCCTTACGCGACTGTCGGCCCCGAAGCGACCGTGGGCTTCGGGTTCCGTGCGGCCGTCCTCGACCTGAGTTCGGAAGCCGGCCCATCGGGGCTCCCCGCCGGCGCACGGGCGATGCCCAACGCGTGGCAGGGTTTCTACCTGCCCGAGGTGCGGGTGTTCGTGCAGCCGCCCGGGCTCGAGGACCTCTACATCACCACGGCCGCGCGCGACCTTTACATCGGCGTCGGCGCTAGCGCCGGGCTCACCGCGATCTTCGAGGCCGAAGTGGTGAACATCGCCGAGCTCACCGTCTCGGCACACGTTCTGACGAAGGCGGGGAAGTACATCCCGGTCACTATCGCCGACCCGACCGCCGACCCCGCCCACGGCACCGCCACCGTGCCCGCCGACGCGACGCTGTTCGTCGACACCCACGGCGGGTCAGGCTCGAACACGGTCACGATCGCCCCAGACAACGCGTCGATCGTGATGGGGACCCGCGGGAACATCACCACCGACGCCGACGGCACCACCATCCAGGTCACGGTCGCGGATGCCGCGGCTGGCATCACCAAGCACCTCACCGTCACGACCACCCTCGACACTTCCGCGGCCGGCGGAGGAGGCGGCGGGGTCACCGCGCTCTCGATCACACCGACGAGCACTCTCGTGCCCTATCGGATGGTCGCCGACTCGCTCGATCCGGCCGTCGTGCGACTCGAACCCGCACCACCCGTGACCGCGACGATCGCGTGGACGAGCTCGACGGTGCCGATCACCGGCGACAGCGACAAGTCGTCGGTGACGCTCGATGTATCGGCGCTCACCCCGACGCATCCGCTCTCCAGCCAGCTCGTGGTCACCGTCAGCGGAGGCTCCGCTGTGGTGAGCGACTGCTACTTCGTCTTCGACCACCCCAAGCCTGCCGAGCTCGCCACGCCCACCTGGGCGCGCAACCCCGACAACACCCGCGACCAGAAGTCGCCCGCGCGGGACCAGCACGCGCCATCCCGCAGCTACATCGATGCGGCGACCGACCTCGCCAGCTACCTCGACCACGACACCGAACTGACCGTCGACGGCTACGCGTCGTACGAGAACGAGCAGGCCCAGTACAACCACGACCTCAGCGAGCGCCGCCTGCAGGCGGCGCTCGCCATCCTGCATGACGTCGGGTTCAGCAAGGCGAAGGCGGGCACGGCGTTCGGGGCGGCCAACGCGCACGCCGGCACGAACCCCCGCACCGACACCACGCCCCCGCCCACGACCCCCGCACCACCAGCCGAGACCGATGGCTTCTGGTGGCTCGCCCGGGCCTGGGCCCCGGGCGCACCGGCTGCCAACGTCACCGCGAACCTCGATGTCACGCGGCAGGAGTGGGGCGGCGACAACACGCAGAAGGACGTGACCCCGCGCAAGCAGCCGCAGCCCAGCTGCTTCCGCCGCATCGGCGTACGCGTCGAGATCCTGCGTGACACCTTCATCCGCGCCGAGGTGTGGGGCGAGTTCGACTTCTCCAAGGCCGCCGATCAGAGCGAGCCCGGACTCGGGCTCACCGATGCCCAGCACGACGACAACCCCGCAGACGGCATCGTCGACTTCCTCGTGCGGCTGCGGATCAGCGAAGACCGCCAATCGTGGGAGGTGGATGCCGAGTTCCGTGCGCACGACAAGGACAAGGACGGCCTCTATCAGCGCAAACGCGGCGACGGCATCCCCGATCTCGTCCTCGACGCCGTCGGCGCGCTCGCGGTGCTCGCCCCGCTCACCGCCGCCGCGAGCAGCCTCTCGCCCGCCGGCGGGGGCGTCGTGGCGCTCGGGGCCGTCGCGATCGGGGCGGCGGGCGTGCTCGAAACGCAGAAGCTGACCCTCTACGGCGGTGAACTGGTCGTCGCCGACGGGATCGTCAGCGCGGACGGATCGACGGGGGATGCCTCGGCGGGCAGCAAGGTTGCCCTCTTCTTCGACGTCGAGACCACCTTCTCGTTCGACCTCAAAATCATCCGCACCGCCGACGGCAAGCCGATGAGCGCGCGGTACAGGGCGATCGGGGTGGCCGGGGAATGGGGCAGCGCGGCGAACCCTGACTTCCGCCCGCTGGCCGTCTTCGACCCGGCCAAGGGCTACACGATCGACGCGCCCGACGGCTCGCTCGTCGCGACGCCGCCGCTCGACGAGATCCTGCGCATCTTCGGCTTCAAGGTCAGCCGCGACAACCCGATGTTCGTCGAAGTGCAGTTCGGTATCGGACTCGAGCTCGGCATCGTCACCATCGACACCGCCACCGTGCGCGCCGACTTCCACGGCAGTGGCGCCCCCGACATCAGCATCTCGCGCCTGTCGGCCACCCTCGACGTGCCGGGCGTCCTGCACGGCACCGGGTACGTCGCCATTTCGGATTCGCAGATCAGCGGCGGCTTCGACGTCTCGGTGACGTCGGTCAACATCCGCATCTCGGCCACCCTCACCATCCACCCCGACCCCGACGGCGGACCGGCGATCGGCATCCTGTTCGGCGCCGCGGTGGAATTCCCCGCGCCGATCCTGCTCGGCGCGTCCGGCCTCGGCATCTACGGCTTCCTCGGCGGGATGGGCATTAACTTCGCCCGCAGCTACGACCAGACCGCCGAGCTGCCAGCGCTCGACTGGGCCATCACGCACCTGAAGAACGATGACCTGTTCACCGACCAGGCATGGCACTACCAGAAGGACGCGTACTCGTTCGGCGCGGGCCTCGTGCTCGGCACCGCCGACGGCGGATTCACGCTCAACCTCAAGGGCGTGCTGCTGATCTCGACGCCCGGCCCCGACATCACCCTGCTCGCCCTCGCCAACGTCTTCGCCCCGACCCTGCCCGAGCTCGGCGGCGACACCAGCGCTACGATCATCGCCGTCATCGACCTTGACTTCGGCCGCGGGACCGTGCTGGTCGCGCTCCGCATCGAGTACGCGATCGGGTTGCTCCTGTCGATCAAGATCCCCGTCACCGCCTTCTTCGACACGAACAACACCTCGCACTGGTACGTCGAGCTCGGCAACTACGACCACCCGGTGACCGTCAGGGTGTTCGATTCGTTCACCGGTTCGGGCTACCTCGAGGTGCACGGCGACGGGCTGAGCCTGCCGACCGACCCGCCGCTCAGCTCGGACGGTCTGGTATTCGCCGCCGGCTTCCACATCGAGGCCGTCCTGATGGGCAGCGAGGCGATCGGCCTCTACTTCAAGGCAGCCGCCGGCTTCGACGCGCTGTTCTCGCCAGACCCGCTGTATGTCGGCGGAATCATCGAGGTCAGCGGCGAGCTGCGCCTGTGGATCATCAGCATCTCGGCCAGCGCCAAGCTCGTCATCATCTACAAGGATGCGACCGGCGAACTGTACGTGCACGGCGAGGTGCACGGCAAGGTCGACTTCTTCTTCTTCAGCGTCGAGGGCTCCGTCGAACTGACCATCGGGACCGAGCCGGGCGCAGAGCCGCCGGCCGTCCAGGACCTCGTCACCGGCGTCGGACTCGTAACGCGCACAATCCACGTGCTGCTCGAGGGCGCGGCCGTCGGCGAGCCTGTCGACGGCGTGCTCGCGAAGGCCGTCGAGAGCGGGGACGCGCCGGTCGACGTGCCGATCGATGCGATCCCGGTGCTGTCGTTCCTCACCCTCGCCAAGACCGACCAGGCGAACATCCTCGGCGGGGTGCTCGGCTCATACGCGGGCGCTCCCGCCAACCCGTGGATGCAGCTCGGCGACCACTGGTGGCGGTACGAGGTCACCGCCGTGCGGCTCACCGGGGGAGTGCTCATCCCGCCCACGCCGGCCGGCGGGTCGGCGGCAAGCGTGTGGTGGGTGCAGAAGAACGACGCGCAGGCGACGTCGCTGCAGCTGGCACTGCTGAACTGGACGCCCGATCCGCATCCGGCCGCCGTGCCGTACGGCGAGGCGCTGACCACGACCGTTGACCACCGGTGGGGCACGATCTGCAGCACGGCGGCCGAGCCGGCGAGCGTGCTGTGGACGTTCGACGAGCAGCCGCTCGGGCCGAGCCCCACGGGGTGGGTCCTCACAGGCATCGCCTGGCCAGACGCCCCGGGAACCATCCGGACAACTCCGGTGCGCACCCGGATGACCGTGACCGAGCCGTGGCGGATCTCACCCGCCGTCGACGCACTGCAGGGCACCGACCCCGCGATCGTCCTCGGCGACGCCGTGGCCTGCTACAACCCGTCGATCCGCGACCCGAAGACCTCGCTCTCGCAGTGGTCGACGGGACAGGCGACGGGGTTCAGCGCGCGCGGCTGGCTCACCGGCGCCGCGGCGTTCACCGCCCTCGACGCGCACGTGGCCGCCGGCGGGTCGCTCTACGACTTCCCCGCCGCGCGGCAGGCAACGGCGTGGGACCCCACTACCGTGTCGGCGTTCGCACGCGCTGCGGCGGCGACGGGTTCGCGCCAGATCGTGCAGGATGCCGGATGCTTCGGCGAGCTGCTGCGCTCGCCGGTCCGCGATCTCGCCGAACCCTCCCCGGGCGGAGACGAGTTGGCGCGCAAGCTCGTCGAGGAGACCTGGGCGGCATCCGGGTTCATGCCCGATCCGCTCGCCGACGCCGTCGCATTCACGGCGGGCGCTGCGGCGGACGCCGACGGGTTCGAGGACATCGGCGTGCTGATGCTGATGCCGCGGATCGGACTCGAGTACGGCCTGACGGTGTCGGCGCGCACGGCCGATGGATCCGAGATCGAGGCGCACCGCGTGAGCGGCTCGGATCTGGTTCCGTCGCCGGTTCCGATCCCGGGCCGCTGGCTCGACGCCGGAGGACCGTGGGCCGATTCGGTGAGCCGGGCCGGGCACCTCGCCGGGCGACTGATCTCGACCGAGAAGCTCGTGGCGGTGTACGTGCGACTCGACGGGCTCGGCGGCAAGGCGGCGCACGTCGTGACCGGCTGGGACCGCCGCCGCAGCAAGGCACCGTTCCCGGCCTACTACGTCGTCGCGGTCGAGGCGCTGCTCGCCTCCGAGACCCGCCGGTATGACTGGGACACGACGACGCTGAACAACGATCAGCAGGCGCTGAACACCGCCCTCACACAGGCGGCCGGCAGCGAGCCGCTGCTGACGCCCGACACGACGTACGCTGTCGAGATCGACTGGCAGGCGACGTGGGTGCCGGTCACGGGCGACGACCACAGCCCCCCGCAGGGTCAGCCTCCCGCTCCGACGCTGATGCCCGCCGACCTTCCGAACGACCATACGTCGACCAAGACGCAGAGCTTCCGCTTCCACACGAAGGCGAAGGCGAACGTGCCCTCCGACGTCGTGTCCGACCTCTCGCCGTGGGTGCTCGGCACCATCCCCGCGAAGGACGAGACCGGGGTCTTCACCCATGCCGGGGTGAGCCTCACCTTCTCGTCGCAGCGTGTGGCTGCCCTGTTCGACGCGTACGACCTCGAGCTCTACGCCGTGGTGCACTCCTCCTCGGGCATCCACCCCCGACTCGCCGATCAGCCCAACGAACCTGTGCCGCAGGTGCCGCTGGTCGGTGGGTCGGCCTACGCAACCACGATCGATCCGTACCGGGTCACGTCGCCCTGGCGCGAGGCCGCCGAGGACCTCGCGGCGAACCTCGGATGCCTCGACGAGTCGCGATTCGACCACAGCACGTTCACGGTGACGCTGCCGTACGAGTTCGAGCCGCTCACCGAGTACCTGCTCGACGTGCACGCGCGCAAAAAGGGCGCCGGCGGCACGGGCGACATCGTGTACCGGGTCCCGTTCCGCACCGGTCGGTTCGCCGATGCCGCCGAACTCGCGTCGTTCGTCGGCAGCTCGCGCGCCGAAGGCCGCGGCATCCTCACCCCCTCGGCGCTCGCCCCGCTCGTCGGCAGCGTGCCGGGCACGGTGCTCGACGACGCGTTCGAGCAAGCCGGGCTCGGCGCCCCGCAGGTTCCGGGCTTCCCGGCGCTGCAGGTGCTGTGGAGCACCGACGCGGTGCCCCAGCCGATCGCGGTGGTCGTCGAGTCGAGTGAAGAGATCGTGCGCTCGCGGGCGACGCCGCAGAAGGTGGATGCCGCGCCCACCGACGCCGACCCGACGCACCACTACTGGGCGAGCGTGCCCTGGCCGTGGCTGGCCGTCGGAGCCGCGGTCTCGCCCGCCGCACCAGGACTGCCGGACGCCCCGGTGACCCGCATCGCAACGGGCCCGGGCGGCACGCGCGCAATCGTCTTCCTCGGTCCGAACGCCCGTGGCACGAGACTCCGAGTCGACCTCGTCACCGACCTCGACGGACCCGCGGGATCCACCGAGGCGCGCACGCCGCTGCTGTCGGTCGCGCTCGTTACCGCACCGTGGGAGGAGGAGGACTGATGGCGCGCATCGCGAACCCCGGGTACTTCCGCGCCGAAGCTGTCGGCATCGACTGGGCCTCGGTAGCCAAGTCGCACGGGCAGCAGCTGCCGGACGCCGGCGACTCGCGCGGGCTCACCCTGCGACTGGCGTGGGCGTGCCACAGCGACCTCGGCGTGCCGCACGGGGTGTTCACCGTGTGGCGGCGGCAGCCGAAACAGGCGGATGCGCGTGCGGTCGACGTCACCGCACAGCCCAACGGCGACGGATCGCTACGGGTGGACTGGGGCACGCCTGCGGGGCGCGTCGTCATCGACTGCGGTGTGGTCGACCCGTCGCAACCGGTCGTCGTGCGCCTGTGCTGGCGCACCGGCTCGAAGGAGTCCGTCACGGCCGTCGGCCTGTCGGGCACGGGCAGCGCGACCGCGCACATTGAACTGCGGACGCCCGGCGCGACGTGCGCCCTCGTCACGAACGCGTTCGATCCGGTCGCCCGCATCGTCTCGCTCGACGACATCGTCAACGCACCCGACTGGGAGCCGCTCGAGTACGTCGGGCTGCCGGTTCCGAGTACCGGCATCGCCGGCACCGACTACGACGGCTACAAGCAAGGCCTTGTGACCGCGACGCTGCCAGCACAGGATGCCGCCCTCGACCGCTGGACCCGCGGCGCCCCGCCGGTCGGATGGTCGACGACGCTGCCGTCCGGCGTCGTCGCGCCGACCTGGCAGGCACCGGATGCGAAGGCGTTCGTGGCTCGGATCGCCGCCGAGCTGCTCGACAGGATCGCAGGTCTGTACGCGCCCGGGCTCGCCGAGAACGCACAGGCGGGAGTGACGAGCCCCACTCCGGTGGCGGGTCCGCCGGGTGCGGGGCAGCCGGCATCCATCGACGCCGCCCCATGGCCGCTGCTATCGATTCCGGCCGTGAGCGATCCGTTCGCCAACCTGGCCCTCGGCTTCGGTACGGCGTACCCGTTCCACACCGGCAGTCGCGCCGTCGCGCAGCTGCCGGCGCCGGAGTTCCTCGTCACCGCGAAGTATGCCGCGGGCCCGGTGTTCCGGGCGAGCGGGCCCGGGTGGAACGTCGAGATCCCGCTGCCGGCGGGGGAGTACGCCGCGTATGCCCCACCCGTCATGCACGCGCAGACCCCTGGACCGCTGCCCTTCGTGTCGGCGCGCTACTCGCTGCAGCCGCCCACGATCATCGACGCCCCGTGGCGCGAGAACGTCCGGTCGACGTGGCCCCCGCTGCCCGCCGACGCGGGCACCGTCCACGTCACCCAGTTCGCCACGGTGCGCACCCCCCTCGCGACGGGAGTGGCCGAGCCGCTGTTCGCCTTCGACGCGGACGTCGACGGATGGCGCGTGCCGAACATCCCGCCCCTCACGCCCGGCGCGACTCTCCTGAGCAGCGTCGACCCGGTCGCCGAGATCCCGCTCGGCAGCGGCGGACGCCACGAGCTGTACGGCGCCGCGCTGTCGGACGTCCACGGCATCTGGTCGCCGTGGAGCGAGACCGTCTATTCCGGTGTCGAACCGGCCGCGACGCCGCCGATGCTTGCGAACCTCAAGCTGCGGACCACCTACACGGGCTCGGTGCTGTGCCCGGCGACGCTCGACGTGGACGTGATCGTCGAGTTCACCGAGCGCTCGACGACCTCCGTCGAGTTCTCCGCGGTGTTCTACCCGATGACCTCGCCGTCGATGCCCCCACCGACGGGGCTCGGCGCCGAGTCGGTGCCGGTCGGCGCGGTGCGTCGCAGCTTCTCGATCTCGTTCGCCGGTGATGTGCCGACGGGCATCGGATGCGCCGTCGTGCCGCTCGACGAGAACGGCCTGTCGGCGCCGGTCGCGGGACCCGGGCAGGGCGAGCCGCGCCGCTTCGGTGCGCATGTCGATCTGCCGCCTCTCGACTTCTCGACGACCGACCGCTGGGGGGTGGACGTCTGGGCGCGCCGAGCTCTGGCGGTCGGCCCGACTCCCACGGTGTGGTCGCCCGGCGATCCCGCGCGGGCGATGCTCGCGTCGGTCGGCAGCCCCGTGCCGGTCGTCCCGGCGACGATGCCGCTCCCGGGTGTGCCGCTCGCGAGCCTCCCCGACTCAGACGGCCGCTCGCACGTACGGGTGGTGTGGGGAGCGCCCGGGTCGAGCAGCGTCAAGGCGTTCGTGGTGTGGCAGGCGAGCGAGGGCTACCTCCGCGAGCGTTGCGGGATCGCCGACCCGGCACCGGATGTGGTGCCCGGCGCGCGACTCGTCGCTGTGCGCCAGTTGCTGATCGACCATCCCGAGGAGTGCCGTCTCGCCTTCCGGCGCGTGCTGGATGTGCCCGGCGACCGCCGGGAGGCGGATGTCGCGCTCGCTCGCGGCTCCACCGGTATCCAGTTCTTCGTCGTCACCTCCACGACCCCGAGCGGCGTCGACTCGGCGTGGCCCTACAACTCAGCCGGCCACGACCCCACGCAGGTGTTCATCGCACCGCGCGTGGTACGGCCCGCCCAGCCGCTTGCGCGCCCCGAGATTACGCTCGCGGGAGCGGACGTCGGTCTCGAGGTGCCGAGCGACGTGCCGGTATCCCGCTTTCGCGTCTACCGCACGCACAACTTCGATGCGGCCCGCCGGGCCGACTCGATGGGCGCGCCCGAGTTTGTCACGGCGACGGCGCCCGCAGATCCGCCGGCTCCGGCCGACGTCGACCTCGTCACCGGGCAGCCCGTGTTCCGTGGGCACTGGGCCGGCGCGCTCACCCCGAGCTGGAAGACCTGGTACGTGCGGACCGTGGCCGAGCCTGACACGAGCGGCGTGCCCGAGCGGGGCTGGCGGGGCATCCTGTCGCCGGAGTCCGACATCGTGACGGTGCGCGTTCCGCCCTCGACACCGCCCGACCTTGATCCGCTCATCGTCGAGTCGGTGACGCCGGATCACAGCGTGCTCGTCGCGCGCACCTCGACGTCGGCACCGATCGCCGACACCGACTTCGGGCCGCACCTGGCCGGGGCGCTGACGTCTGCCGCGCTCACGGCGGACGGGATGGCCGCGGCATCCCTCACGCCGCTCTCGGCGCTGGCCGCCGCCGATCCGCCGGCACCGGCGGTCGGCGTCGCGGTGGTTGTGCGCGGGGAACGCAGCGGGGGTCGCACGCCGCTGGCGGTGTGGTTCACGCGGGCCGACCCGGCGCAGCCGGTCGACGTCGGGCTGCGGCTCGTCGATCCGCTCGGACGCGCGGTCGTTCAGCTCGCGACGGTCGCCGGATGGACCACACCCACGCCGCCGAACCTCGAGCTCGTCGCGGTGACGCGGGTGTCGGCGACCGCTGTCGTCGTCACGGTCTCGAGCACCGAGGAACGCAGCGTGCGGCCGCCGTTCGTGCTCTCCGTCTCGGCGGCGCGCCGGATCATCGTGCGTCCGCCGCTCGGCGGCGTCGGCGGACTCGGAGGGATCGGAGGGATCCGCGCGGGCGCGGGCGCCGGCGAAGTGCGCGAGCTGCTCCTCATCCCCGGCTTACCGCTCGGACCGACGCTCACCGCGTCGATCGAGCTGCCTGCCATTCGGCGCGACGGCGGGCTGCCATTCCCGATCCCCTTCCCGCCGCGACCGCCGGCGAGCGGCATCCGCTTCGCCTTCCGCGAAGAGTTCGGACCCACCCTCTACGACATCTACATCCCGCTCGCGGCGACGATGTCGGCGACGGTGACACTCACATCGCCGGAGGGTCCGCACACGTCGGTGCGCGCGACGGGATAGTCGGTGACGGTGGTCGCCGGGCGACTTCGCAATCTCGGCAAGACTGGCTGCGAAGCTGAGAACCGCGAACTGCTGCGCCTCGCTCGCGCAGAAGTCAAGTCAGTGACGCGGTGACCGGCGAGACGTATTACCTGACCAAGTTCACGGCGTTCGGCGTCAGCCTGACTGTCGAGAAGAACACCAAGGTGAAGTCGTACCGGTTCATCAGCGATGAGGAGCTTGCCGAGGCGGTGTGGCTCGCGGCGGAAACGCTGCTGGTCTACGGGTCCAACTACAACGGTTTGTCTCGCCCCGACGGGTGCAACCGGGTCGCGCTCGACGGGTCGAGTTGCGGTTGAGCGACTTTGGGATTGAAGGCGTGTCCGCATCAACCACCCGGGGTGTCGAGCACGATCGTTCTTCAACTCGTGAGGTCGACGGCCCGTCCGATGCCCATCACTTTCCCACCTCAATCGACCGCCCATGCTTTTCGGGCGGCCTTTTGAGTTTAATGGCGCGGTTACAGCGGGGTCCCCGCCGCGCCGGTTCCGGCGCATCGCCCACGGGTAGCCGGGCGGGTGCGGACCGCGATGTGACGGCCGTGCCGGTGGGGCGCAGCCCGCCTGAAAACAGAACTGCCCGGCAGAGAAACGAGATCGCCACGCTGAACGCCGCGCACGACTTCGGCGAGTAGCGTCCCAATCGACGGAGCCACCGACAATCCGAGTGGTCTGCGGCAGATACCTGGGTACTGGTTGAGACCGTTATCCGTCTTCACACTAAGGGCCGGGTCCCGGACAGTGCTGTTTGGACTAGCT